>NZ_JBHTVZ010000021.1:0-89019 GCF_042792715.1 Isoptericola sp. NPDC056618
GCGCCATCCGGTCGGATGGCGCGGCAGATCGCTTTCTCGAAGGGGAGCCGGGTCAGCCGCCGATCGCGGCGCCGACGTCCTGGAGGAACGCGTCGGCGGCCTCGTCGGGAGTCATGCGCTCGAACAGCACCTCGGTGTTGATCCGGATCATGATGTCCTGGATCTCGTTCGCGCCGTTCGGCGGCACCGCCGGGTTGTCGACGATGTCGGGCTCCAGGGCCGCCATGAAGTCCGCGACCTTCTGGTCCGCGGCCGTGAGCTCGGGCAGGATCGCCTCGCGCACCGTGAGGTTGGCCGGGAGGCCGCGGTCGGTGAGCTGCAGCTCGGCGACCTCCGGGTCGTTGAGCAGGAAGTCCACGAGCTTCGCCGACTCCTCCGGGTGCTCCGTCTTCGCGGAGATCGAGTAGTACATGGCCGGCTTGAAGTACATGCCGGTGCGCTCGAACTCGGACTCGCCCGGCAGGCGGAGCAGCTCCAGCTCGTGCCCGGACGCGTCGGAGAGCGCGCCGAGCTGGTTGGACCACCACACGCCCATCGCGCCCGCGTTGGTGCCGAGCAGCGAGCCCTCGGGCCCGGCGTTCTGGTACTCCACCGACCGCGACGCGTCGGGCTGGCCGCCGTTCGCCATGAGGTCCAGCGAGGTCTGGAAGAACTCCGCGACCGTCTCCTTCGAGACCCCGAGGGTGCCGTCCGCGTTGTAGAGGGTCTCGCCCTTCTGCCGGGCGAGCACGTTGAGGCCGGCCTCGTTGAAGCCGTAGTCCTGCGCGCCCCAGACGCCGTCGCCGGCACCCTTCGAGATCTTCCCCGCGATGTCGACGTACTCGTCCCAGGTCCAGGCCTTGTCGTCCGGCATCTCGACGCCGGCGTCGGCGAAGATCTGCGGGTCGGCGACCATCGCGTACGCGTTGACGCCCGTCGGGATGCCGACGAGCTTCCCGTCGACCTCGCCCGTGCTGAGGATGTCCGCGGGGATCTCGGAGGTGTCCACGCCGGTCAGCTCGCCGATGACGCCGCGCGACGCGTAGTCGGAGAGGTACCGCTCCTCCTGGGTGATGACGTCCGGGGTGTCGCCGCCCGCCGTGGCGGTGGCGAGCTTGTCCCAGTAGCCGTCCCAGTCGGTGTAGTCCGGCACGACGGTGATGCCGGGGTTCTTCTCCTCGAACAGGTCGATGATCTGCTGGGTGGTCTTGTGCCGGTCGTCCGACCCCCACCACGCGAAGCGGATCTCGACGTTCCCGTCGCCGCCGCCGCCGTCGTCGTCGGACGGCATGGCGCCGGAGTCGCCGGAGCAGGCGGTGAGCGCGAGCGCCCCCGCCGCGGTGAGCGCGGTGAGCGCGACGCCGCGGCGCCGCGGGGCCCGGGTGGCTGTGACTCGCATGAGGTTCTCCTTCGAACGACGGGTGCGAACTACTTGATGCCGGTGGTGGCGATGCCCTTGACGAGGTACTTCTGACCGAACAGGAAGACGAGGAACACGGGGATCAGGGACACGATCGACATCGCGAACAGCGGCCCCCACGAGCTGTTGCTCGTGGCGTCCACGAAGGTCCGCAGCGCGATGGGCACGGTGTACATGTCCGGCTTCGTCAGGAAGATGAGCTGGCTGAAGAAGTCGTTCCACGTCCAGATGAACGTGAAGATCGCGGTGGTGGCGAGGGCAGGCAGCGACAGCGGCAGCATGATCCGCAGGAAGATGCGCCCGTGCCCGCAGCCGTCGAGGCGGGCCGCCTCGTCGAGGTCCTTCGGGATGCCGCGGAAGAACTGGACCATGAGGAACACGAAGAACGCGTCCGTGGCCAGCAGCTTCGGCACGATCAGCGGCAGGAACGTGTTGATCCACGACAGCGACGAGAACAGGATGTACTGCGGCACGATGATCACGTGGATCGGCAGCATGATCGACATGAGCATGATCGCGAACCACAGGTTGCGGCCCCGGAACTTCAGCCGGGCGAACGCGTAGGCCGCCATCGAGCAGGAGACCAGGTTGCCGAGCACCGAGCCGAGCACGACGATCGCCGAGTTCAGCAGGTAGTGGCTGAACGGGTCGAGCAGGGCGTTCCAGCCGTCGGTGTAGTTGCCGAAGTCCCACTCGGTGGGGATCAGCCCGGGCTCGCGGAAGATGAGCTCGGTCGGCTTGAACGAGCTCGCCAGCATCCACAGCAGCGGGTAGAGCATGACGAGCCCGAAGGCGATCAGCGCGACGTGCCGGAGCACGCGGCGGACGGCGGCCCAGGCGCGGCCGCGGGGCGGACGGCGCTCGGGGTAGGTCGCCGCCACCTCGGAGAGCGTGGGGCGGGGGCCGGCGGGGCGCGGCTCGGTGCGCGCGGGAGCGTCAGTCATCGTAGAAGACCCAGAACTTGGAGGCGAGGAAGTTCACGGCGGTCATGCCCGCCACGACGAGCAGCAGGAACCACGCCATCGCGGACGCGTACCCCATCTGGTAGGAGCTGAACCCCTTCTCGTAGAGGTACAGCGTGTAGAAGAGCGTGGAGTCGACCGGCCCGCCCGTGCCCCCGCTGACGATGAACGCCTGCGTGAACGACTGGAACGCCCCGATGAGCTGCAGCACGAGGTTGAAGAAGATGATCGGCGTGAGCAGCGGCACCGTGATGCTGCGGAACCGGCGCCACCGACCCGCGCCGTCGATCGACGCGGCCTCGTAGTACATCGCCGGGATCTGCCGCAGCCCGGCCAGGAAGATGATCATCGGCGCGCCGAACGTCCAGACGTTCAGGACCATGAGGGTGCCGAGCGCGTAGTCGGGGTGCGACACCCAGCCGACGCCCTCGATCCCGAAGAACCCGAGGACCTGGTTGACGAGGCCGTCGGCCCCGAACACCTGCCGCCAGAGGATCGCGATGGCGACGCTGCCGCCGAGGAGCGACGGCAGGTAGTAGACGGACCGGTAGAACGCGAGGCCGCGCAGCCCCTTGTCGAGCACCATGGCGAGGGCGAGCGCGGCGGCGAGCTGCAGCGGCACCGAGACCAGCACGTAGGTGAAGGTCACCTTGAGCGCCTGGAAGAACCGCGGGTCGGAGAACATCGCCGTGTAGTTCTCGAGCCCGATCCAGCCGGGGGCCTCGAGCAGGCTGTAGTCCGTGAAGGACAGGTACAGGGACGCGACGAGCGGGAACGCCGTGACGAGGACCAGCCCGACGAACCACGGGGCGAGGAAGAGCGCCGCGGCCTTGCCGTCGCCCTTGCGCCGCTCCCGGGCGGCCCCGCGGGTGCGCGCGACCTCCTGGATCACCGCCATCGCGGCACCCGGCCGTCCGTGCGACCGTGCACGCGGCCGATCACACTGCCGATCGGCGTGCTGGTGGGTGTCATCGCCGGCCTCCCGATCTTCGTCGATCCGAGGGCTTCCAGTGCTCCCGCTCCTGGAAACCGGTTGCTTCTCGGGAACGTACCACGAGAGGAACCGGTTTCCAATGGTGTACCGTCGGCTCGTGAGCCCGAGGAGGCATCGATGCCTGAGCTGAACGTCCGGCGCCCGTCCGTCACCATCGCGGACGTCGCCGCCGCCGCCGGCGTCTCGCGCGCCACGGTCTCCCGCGTGATGAACGGTCGCAGCACCGTCGACCCCGCCATCGCCGCGCGGGTGCAGGAGGCGGCGATCGACCTGAACTACCGCCCCAGCAACGTCGCGCGCAGCCTGTCCCTCGGGCGCACGGAGACCGTCGCGCTCGTGGTGCCCGACCTGGGCAACCCGGTCTTCCAGCAGATCCTCCGTGGCGTGACGTCCGCCGCCGCCGAGGACGGCTACCGCGTGCTCGTCGCCGACGCCGCCGAGGACCCCTCGGAGGAGGCGGCCATCGCCCGCGAGGCACGCATGCGCTGCGACGCGCTCATCCTGGTCGCGCCACGCATGCCCGGCACCGCGCTCGACGCGCTGCTCCCCCTCGTGACCCCCGCGGCGGTGATCAACCGCGCCGTCGAGCACCCGGCCACCCCCAGCCTGGTCATCGACTACGAGGACGCCACGGTCCAGGTCGTCGAGCACCTGGTCGACCTCGGGCACCGCCGCCTCGCCTACCTCGCCGGCCCGCGGGCCGCCGCCACCGACGTGGCCCGGCGCACCGGTCTCGCCACCGCCCTCCGGCGCCACCCGGACCTCGAGATCGTCGAGCTCCCGGTGGGCGCCGACCTGGCCTCCGGCCACGCGGCCGCCGGCGAGGTGCTCGCGAGCCGGGCCACCGCCGTCGTCGCCTACAACGACCTGGTGGCGTTCGGCCTCCTGGCCGCGCTCAACGAGGCGGGCGTCGCCGTGCCCGGCGACATCTCGGTGGCCGGCTTCGACGACATCGACCTCGCCCGGTACGCGACGCCCGGCCTGACCACCGTGTCCGTGCCCCAGGCCGAGCTGGGCCGACAGGCGTGGCGCGAGCTGCACGCCGTCATCGACGACGACGCGCACGCGGCCACCACCACCCGGTTCACCGCCCGCCTCGAGGCCCGCTCCAGCACCGGGCCGGTGCCGCGCGGCATCGCGCGGGCCGTCGTCACGGAGCCCGAGCCCGCCGCGGCGCCCGAGGCCGACGTCGTCGACCCGGGCCCCACGTGGTCCGTGGAACCGCGCGAGATCGTGCTGCGGCACACCCGCGACCGGGTGCCGCTGGCGCGGTACGTCGACGGCGAGCGGCTGCCGGCCATCCACTCCCCGCGCCCGTACCTGCACCCGGTGCACTCGCTGGCGGGCGTGGCCCTCACCGAGTCCGAACCGGTGGACCACCGGCACCACTACGGCGTGAGCGTGGCGGTGCCCGACGTCAACGGCACGAGCTTCTGGGGCGGTCGCACGTTCGTGGCCGACGTCGGCCCCACGCTGCTGCCCAACCACGGCCGCCAGGTGAGCACGCGCGCCGAGGTCGACCCGCTCGCGCCCCACGTGCTGCACGACACCGTGCGCTGGGACGACGAGCACGGCGAGCCCCTGCTCGACGAGCAGCGCCGGCTCGGCGCACGCCTCCTCGACGACGGCACCTGGGTGCTCGACTGGCGCACCACGCTCCACGCGTCGTACCGGCCGCTGGAGATCCGCTCGCCCGCCACCAACGGCCGGCCGGGCGCCGGGTACGGCGGCGTCTTCTGGCGCGCGCCGATGTCGCAGAGCACGGTCGTGCTGTCGCAGGCGGGGGAGGGCGAGAGCCTGGCCCACGGCAGCACGTCGCCCTGGGTCGCGTACGTCCAGCAGCACCACGACCCCTACGCCGAGGACCGCCCGACGACGCTGCTGCTCGCGCAGACGTCGCCGCCGCGGCCCTGGTTCCTGCGCGCCGCGGAGTACCCCGGTGCGGGGCCGGCGCTCGCGTGGGACACGCCGCTCGTCGTGCCCGCGGGCGGCACCGTCGAGACGGGCGTCGTGGCCGCGCTCGTGGACCGTGCGCTCGACCACGGCGAGGCCGCGGCCCTCGCCGCCACGCTGCGCTGACCCTGCCGGCAACCCCGGCACGACACGACAGGACGACGATGACCGACCCGACCTCCGACGGCTCTGCCACCCGGATCGCCCCGCAGATCGCGGTCGTGGGCCTGCACGGCCACGGCGCCTCCCACGTGCGCCGGGTCCTCGAGCTGCAGCGCGCCGGACGGGCGCGGCTCGCCGCCGTCGTCGACCCGCGCGAGCCGGGGCCCGGCCACGACGCGCACGACGCCGGGGCGCCGTGGTTCCCGACGCTCGGCGACCTGCTGTCCACCCCGCGGGCGCGGGTCGACGTCGTCGTGCTGAGCACACCCATCCCCACCCACCTGCCGCTCGCCCGCGCCGCCATGGAGGCGGGCATCGACGTGCTGCTCGAGAAGCCGACGACGGCGTCGCTCGCCGAGCACGCCGAGCTCGTCGCCGTCGCGGAGCGGACAGGCCGGCGCTGCCAGGTGGGCTTCCAGACGTTCGGCTCGCACGCGCTTCCCGCAGCCGCGGACCTGCTGGCCCGGGGCGAGATCGGCGAGGTGCAGGGCCTCGGCGCCGTCGGCACCTGGGTGCGCACCGCGTCGTACTGGCAGCGCGCCGCCTGGGCGGGCCGACGCCGGCTCGACGGCCGCGACGTCGTCGACGGCGTGGTGACCAACCCGCTGGCGCACGCCGTCGCGACCACGCTGCGGCTCGGCGGGGCGTCCACCGCGCAGGACGTCGCCTGGGTGGACACCGATCTGTACCGCGCCAACCCGATCGAGGCGGACGACACCTCCTCGGTGCGGGTCAAGGACGCCGCGGGCCGGCGGTACGGCTTCGGCCTCACGCTGTGCGCGGCGGAGCGCACGCCCGCGCGCGTGGTCGTGACCGGCTCCCGCGGCGAGCTGGTGCTCGAGTACGAGCACGACCGCCTGCTGCTGCGCACGGACTCCGTCCAGATGGACAAGACCTACGGGCGCGCCTCCCTGCTGGACGACCTGCTGGCGGCCCGTGCCGACGACCGTCGCCCCCTGCTGTGCGACGTCCGCGACACCGGCGCGTTCATGCGCGTGCTGGAGGCCGTGCGCACCAGCGCCGACCCCACCCCGATCGCGCCCGAGCACGTCGAGTGGCAGGGGGACGGCGACGAGCGCCGCCCCGTGGTGCGGGACGTCGAGCACTGGTGCGCCGAGGTCGCGCGCACGCAGCGCACGTTCGCCGAGCTCGGAGCCCCCTGGGCCGGCTGACGCACCACACCTTCCCGGCCGACACCGTCGTCGGACGGGTCCCGCCGGAACGAAGGAGTTTCGCACCATGTCCCAGCCCTCCCCTGCCCACCCGGGCGGACGCCGTCCCCGCGCGGCCGCCGCGCTCGCCGCCGCCGCGCTGCTGGTCACCGCGGGCGCCGGCGCCGCCTCGGCCCACGGCGGGCCCGTCGGCCCCGGCCATCCCCCGCGCACCGACCTCGGGCGCCAGGTCGTGACGCCGGGCGCCGACGGCTGGGCCTCGGTCGCCACGACCACCTCCCCCGAGGGCGTCACGCGCGACGCCGCGCCGGTCACCGGGGGCGCCGCGGCCGCGGCGTCCGAGGTGTACGTCGTCGACACGTGGGCCGAGCTGCGCGACGCCCTCGGCGGCCGCGCGGGCGCGGACCTCGACGACGGGCGCGGGCTCGAGGTACCGCGCATCGTCTACGTGCGCGGCACGATCGACGCCTTCACGGGCGCCGGCGGCGCGGCCCTGGGCTGCCAGGACTTCGCCGACCGGGTGCCGGTGGCGGGCACCGGCGACCCGTTCTCCATGGACGACTACGTCGCGGCGTACGACCCCGCCGTCTGGGGCACCGAGGAGCCCGCGGGGCCGCTGGAGGACGCGCGCGTCGCGGCCGCCAAGGTCCAGGCCGCGCAGACGCAGGTGCACGTCGGCTCGAACGTCACGATCGTCGGCGTGGGCGACGACGCCCGGGTCGTCGGCGCGAACCTGCGGGTCCGCGACTCGCACAACGTCATCGTGCGCAACCTGACCCTCTCCGACGGCCGCGACTGCTTCCCGCAGTGGGACCCCACCGACGGCGACCTCGGCAGCTGGAACTCCGCGTACGACAACCTGTCCGTCTGGACGTCGACCGGCGTGTGGGTGGACCACAACACCTTCGACGACGGCGACCACCCGGCATCGTCCCTGCCGCAGGTCTTCGGCCGGCCGTTCGAGATCCACGACGGCCTGCTCGACGTCACGCACGGCGGCGACCTGGTGACCGTGTCGTGGAACCGCTTCGAGTCCCACGACAAGACGATGATCATCGGCTCGTCCGACTCGCGGCTGCAGGACCGCGGCCAGCACCGCGTGACGATCCACCACAACCACTTCCAGGACATCGGCCAGCGCGCGCCGCGGGTGCGATTCGGCGACGTGCACGTCTACGACAACTCCTACGAGCAGTCGACGGCGGCGAAGTTCCAGTACTTCTGGGGCGCCGGCAAGGAGTCGAGCCTGGTCGTGGAGAACAACGCCCTGCGCCTCGCCCGGGGCGTCGAGCCCGCGCGGGCCGTGGGCGCCTACGGCGGCACGATGCTGCGCGAGACCGGCACGCTGGTGAACGGTCGCCCCGTCGACGCCGTCGGCGCGTTCAACGCCACGGCCGCCGCGCCGCTCGCCGACGACGCCCGCTGGACACCGTCCGACCACTACCGCTACCGGCTGCTGCCCACCCGGGCCGTGCCCGCCGTCGTGGACGCCGGTGCCGGAGCGGGCGTGCTCCGCTCCACCACGCCGAGGTAGCACGAGCCCCGCCGAGGTAGGACGCCTCGCGCCGAGGGAGTACCTGACCATGGGCCAGGAACTCCCTCGGCGCGGGTGGTACTACCTCGGCGCAGACACCTCGAGCTCGGGTCAGAGGTCGATGCCGAGGCCCAGGTCGTCGAGGCGCACCGGGTCGCCGGTGGCCAGCGAGCGGTTGCCGGCGTAGCCGATGCCGGACGCGCGCAGCCCGTCGCGGAAGCCGGCGGCGCGGCCCAGCGGGTCGGCCTCGGTGCGGCCGCGGAAGACGTCGGCCAGGAGCAGGGCGTCGCCGCCGCCGTGGCCGCCGTGCCCGACGGCGACGATCGGCCGCTCCTCCGCGCGCTCCCAGTGCTTCTGCACGACGAGCCGCTCACCCTCGGGGCGCACCGTGTCCTCGCCGAAGGTCGCGGTGAAGCTCGGGTCCACGGTCGCCTTGCCGTCCGCGCCGAAGACGACGGAACCGCGCTCGACCACCTCGAGCTCGGCGCGGCCGCGCGAGCCGTTGACGACGACCCGGTACCCCTCCCACGGCGCGCTGGCCGTGAGCGAGTAGGTGAGCACCGGGCCGCCGGCGTACTCGACGACGAGCCCGAGGGTGTCCTCGGTGGTGATGCCCGCGTCGAAGACGCTGCGGTCGCGGCGGTAGCCGTCCACGGCCTGCGCCTCGGGGCCGTACAGCTCGGAGAGGTACGGGTCGGCGTCGACGTCGATGCGCCACGGGTCCACGCCCTGCTCGTTCAGCGCCTTCTCCCCCGCCGTCGGCTCGTAGCCGGACGCGTGCGCGGCGTCGTCGCCGTAGAACCGACGGCCGCCGCTGGCGAAGACGCGCTGCGGGACGGCGTCGATCCACCAGTTGACGAGGTCGAAGTGGTGGCTGGACTTGTGCACCAGCAGGCCGCCGTTGTTGACCTTCTCGCGGTGCCAGCGGCGGAAGTAGTCCGCGCCGTGCACGGTGTCGAGGGCCCAGTCGAAGTGGACGCTCAGCACCTGCCCGATCTCGCCGGACGCGATGACCTCGCGCAGCGCGGAGTTGCGTGGCGAGTAGCGGTAGTTGAACGTCATCGTGAGGTCGCGGCCCGTCTCGGCGACGGCGTCGGCGATCTGTCGCGCCTCGTCCTCGGTGGCCGCGATCGGCTTCTCGACCACGACGTCGACGCCCGCGCGCAGCGCTCGGGAGACGAGATCGGCGTGCGTGTTGTCGACCGACGTGACGATGAGGCGGTCGACCCGCTGCTCGTCGAGGGCCTTCTCCAGGTGGTCGGGGTGGTAGACGGGGCGCTCCCCGCCCACGGCAGCGGCCACCTTCGCCTCGTGCACGGCCGCGCGCACGGGGTTGGGCTCCACCCACGCGACGATCTCGCCGTCGGCGGCGTGGTCCCCGATCAGCGCGTTCACGTACATGCCGGCGCGGTGGCCGGCACCCGCGACGGCGTATCGGCGGCGCTCGGTGCCGGCCGAGGTGCCGGTCGAGCTGCCGGCGGGGGTGGGGACGGAGGGCATCGTCGATCTCCTTGGGTGTCGCCGCGACGGCGACGTCGGGTAAGCGGTTTCCGACAGCCTACCCGAGCGGCGTCGTCCTCCCCACCCCTGCGAGGTAGTTCCCCTTGCGCCGAGGTGGTACTACCTCGGCGCAAGGGCAACTACCTCGGCAGGGTTGGTACTACCTCGACGGGGTGATGACGACCTGGCCGGCCCAGGTGAAGCCGCCGCCGAAGCCGAAGAGCAGGGCCGGCGTGCCCGCCGGGATCTTGCCGGAGTGCCACCACTTGGACAGCCCCATCGGGATCGACGCCGCCGACGTGTTGCCGGACTCGGTGATGTCCGTGACGACGACGCGGTCCTCGAGCCCCAGCGACTTGGCGAGCGGCTCGATGATGCGCAGGTTGGCCTGGTGCGCGGCGAGGACGCCGATGTCGTCGAGCGTGAGCCCGGAGGCCTCGACGATCCGGCGGGCGCGGTCGGCGGCGCGGGTGATGGCCCACTTGAAGACGGCGCGACCGTCCTGCGCGAACTTCTCCTGCGGCGCCTCGATCACCACCGCCGGGGTCAGCTCGGGCTCCGAGCCCCACACGACGGGCCCGACGGCCGGGGTGTCGGCGGCCTGCAGCACGACCGCGCCCGCGCCGTCGGCGGTGAGGATGCAGCTGCTGCGGTCGGACCAGTCGGTCACGGCCGTGAGCTTCTCCGAGCCGACCACGACGGCGGTGCGCGCGGACCCGGCGCGGATCGCCTGGTCGGCCACGCCCACGGCGTACGCGAAGCCGGAGCACGCGGTGTTGAGGTCGATGACGGCGGGCCCGACGACGTCGCGAAGGTCGGGCGCCTCCTCGCCCTCGGGCGTGCTCGCCCCGGGCTGGACGCCGGTGCGCAGCGCGTAGGCGACGCGGCCCGCCGTGTTGGGCGACCGGTCGAACGCGGTGGTGGTCGCGACGACCACGAGGTCGACGTCGGAGGCCGCGACGCCGGCGTCGTCGAGCGCGTGCCGGGCGGCCCCCGTCGCCATGTCCGCGACGGTGACGTGGTCGGCCGCGACGTGGCGGGTGACGATGCCGGTCCGGGAGCGGATCCACTCGTCGTTGGTCTCGACGAGCTTCGCGACGTCGTCGTTGGTCATGACCCTCTCGGGCTGGTGGTGCCCGAGGCCGACGATGCGGGACCCGGCGGCGCCCGCCGGCAGCGTCAGGGCGGGTGCGGTGGACTCACTCATGGGAGCGATCATCCCACCGCACCCGCCCTGGTCTCACCCGTGCTCGCGGGGCGAGCGGCTCAGCGGCCGACCTTCTCCCCCGGTCGCGCCGGCGTCGTGTACGCCAGGGCCGGGGCGGCGGGCGTCGTCATCCCCTCGCCGAGGAAGTACGACGTGTGCGGCGGCTGGTTGTAGGCGGTGTTCTGCCAGGCGATGCCGAGCCGGTAGACCGGGTCGGACATGAGGGTGCGCAGCCGGTGCTCCGTCGGGATGACGGTCGTGGCGATCCGCAGTGCCGTCGAGTCCTCGGTGCGGGTGACGATCTCCTCGCGCCAGTCGCCGAACAGGTCCGCCTGCAGAGCGGGGTTGCCCTTGGTGTCGTTGTTCGACAGCGTGCCGGTCGCGCGGTAGAGCTCGACCTGCTCACCGTTCTCGTAGTCCCACTTCGAGATCGTGGGCACGCCGGTGCGGGGGCCGTCGTCGAACTCGTGGTCGCCGATCTCCGCGAGCAGGTCGCCGTCCCAGTACGTGAGGAAGTTGGCGGCCGGGATGGTGTTCCCGATCAGCTCGCCGGACGCGGCGTGCAGCTCTCCCACGCGGGAGTTCCACGCGGCGTCGCCGCCGACGGCCCAGCCCTCGGCGCCCGCGTACCGCGGGTCGATGTCGCCGGCGGCGGCGCGCCCGGTGTCGCGCGTGGCGGGGATCGACCAGAGCACCTCGCCGGTCGCGGCGTCGCGGAACGTGGCCCCGCGGTTCCCGGAGGCGCTCATCGACTCCTGGGCCGCGAAGACCTCGAGACCCGGCCGGGACGGGTCGAGGTCGCCCACGTGCAGCGCGTCCCCGTGGCCCAGCCCGGTGTCGTAGAGCACGGAGCCGTCGTCGTCGATCGTCATCGAGCCGAAGACGATCTCGTCCTTCGCGTCGCCGTCGACGTCGGCCACGGACAGGTTGTGGTTGCCCTGGCCCTCGTACTGGTCGCCCGCCTCGTCGGAGTCGAACACCCAGCGCCGGGACAGGTGCTCGCCGTCGAAGTCGTAGGCCGCGATCACGGCCCGCGTGTAGTAGCCGCGCGAGAAGATCGCGCTCGGGTGCTCGCCGTCGAGGTAGGCGGTGCCGGCGAGGAACCGGTCGACCCGGTTGCCGTACCCGTCGCCCCAGTCGGTGACCGTGCCGCGCGCCGGCGTGTAGTCGACCGTGTCGACCGCGGCGCCGGTCTCGCCGTCGAAGACGGAGAGGAACTCGGGCCCGGCCAGCACGTAGCCGCTCGCGTTGCGGTGGTCCGCGTCCTCGTCGCCGATCACCGTGCCCGCGCCGTCGACGGTGCCGTCGGCGGTCTTGGCCATGACCTCGGCGCGGCCGTCGCCGTCGTAGTCGAAGACCTGGAACTGGGTGTAGTGGGCGCCCGCCCGGATGTTCCGTCCCAGGTCGACCCGCCACAGCTGCGTGCCGTCCAGCTCGTAGGCGTCGAGGTACACGTTGCCCGTGTACCCGCCCTTGGAGTTGTCCTGCGAGTTGGTCGGGTCCCACTTGAGCACGATCTCGTACTGCCCGTCGCCGTCGACGTCCCCCACGGAGGCGTCGTTGGCGCGGTAGGAGTACGCCTTGCCGTCGGGCGTCGTGCCGTCGGCGGGCTTGGCGAGCGGGACGTCGAGGGTCTGCCCGTCCCAGACCGTGAACGCGGCGGTGGCCCACCGCTCGACGCGGCTGCCGCCGGCGACGGCGCTGATCCGGTAGGTCGAGGACGCCGTGCCGTCCGGGTCGACGAGGTTGGTCGAGCCCGTGATCGGCCGGTCGGTGATCCGCTCGCCGTCGCGGTAGACGTGGAAGCCGATCGCCTGCGGGTCGTCGCCGAGCATGCGCCAGCCGACGTACACGCCGTCGTCGGTGGCCACGGCGACCGGGGAGCGGTCGAGGCGCTCGGCCTGCCGCTTCGGCGTCGTCGTGCTCGACGTCGGCGTGCTCGACGACGGCGTGCTCGACGACGTCACGGCGTCGTCCGACGCCGTGGCGGGCGCGGCCGACGCCGCGCAGACGACGGGCAGGACGAGGCCCAGCGTCAGCGCCCCGGCGGCCAGGGGGCGGGCCTTCCTTCGCGGGGATGCGGCGGGGTGGTGCAGGGGTGTCGTCATCGGTTCCCTCCGGTGGTGGTCGTGGCCTCGTCGTCGAGGCGCGTGATGGTCAGTCCGTTGAGCCAGCCCGACGCGACGACGTCGAGCCGGCCGTCGGTCACCTCGACCGGAGCGAGCACGCGCGTCGAGGTGGTGCCGCGGCCGGCGTTGGCCGAGCCGCGGTCCTCGCCCTCGAGCGTCACGGCGAGGCCGGCGGTGCCGAGCATGTCGCCCCACTCGACGGCGACGACGTAGGTGCCGTCCTCGACGTCCACGGCGATCGGCGTGCTCGCCGACGGCAGCAGGAAGTCGCGCTGCAGCGCCGTCGGCACCGGGTCGAAGCCCGTGCCGCGGTCACGGCCACCCGGGCCGGTCGCCGAGGTGAAGCCGTACCCCAGGCCCGTCGCGTAGAGCGTCGTGTCGTCGAGCGGGAGGTAGCCGTCCATCGTCGCCGCGCCCGCGGGCTGCACGTCGAACCGGTAGAGCGGCTCCTCGGTGGTCAGGCGCAGCGCGTCGGACGGCGCGGAGTCGCCGCGGCCGTTCACGGCCACGACCTGCACGTCGTAGGACGCGCCCGCCTCCAGCCCGGTGAGGTCGGCGCGTCCGACGGTGGACGTCGTCCGCAGGGCGTAGGCGTCATCGCCGGCGTCCCCGTCCTTGAGCAGCACACGGTAGATGTCCGCGCCGTCGACCGCGTCCCAGGTCAGCGTGGCGCCCGTACCCGACACCGCGGAGGCGGCGAGCCCGGTGGGCGCGGCCGGCACCTGGGCGGGCGGCCCGGCCTCGACGACCTCGTCGGCCAGCGGGACGTCGAGGCCGGCGGTGTCCCGCGCGACCAGGCGCGCCATCTGGATCGCGCCGTACTCCTGGAAGTGGGTGTCGTCCTGCGTGCCGTTCGGACGGGCCGGGTAGACGCCCGCGGGTACCCACAGGAACACCGACCTGGCGGCCTCGGGCCCGATCTCGTCCAGGTAGGCGCGGCTGGAGGCGGACAGGTCGACCAGCGGGGTGCCGGTCTCCTCGGCGAGCGCGCGCGCCTGCTCGACGTACTGGGGGAACGAGACGTTCGCGTGCCCGGATGCGTCGAAGCTGCGTCGTGACACGGGGGTGACGAGGATCGGCGTCGCGCCGCGCTGCCTCGCCCCGTCGACGAAGGTGCGCAGGTAGTTGCGGTAGTCCGCCGGCGCCGCGTAGCGGTCGTCGACGCCGTAGCTGTTGTCGTTGTGCCCGAACTGGACGTAGAGGTAGTCGCCCGGACGGATCTGGCGCAGCACCTCGTCGAGGCGGCCCTGGCTGATGAAGTTCTTGGACGACCGGCCGCCGATCGCGTGGTTGTCGACCGTCACGCCGTCGGCCAGGAACCGCCCCAGCATCTGGCCCCAGCCGGCCTGCGGCGCCCAGTAGTCGGTGTAGGTCTGGACGGTCGAGTCGCCGGTGACGTAGACGGTGGGCTCGGCGCCCGCCTCGCGCGGTGCCCGCGGGGTGATCGTGAGGGCGGCGAGGTTCGCCGCCGCGCCGGCGAAGTCGAGGTTGAGCTGGCCGTCGACCAGCGCGATGTCGAACTCGGTCTCGAGGAACTCCCCCGCGGCCTTCTCGGTGGCGGGCACCTTGGCCATCCGCTCGGCGGTGATCGCGATGTCGGTGGCGGCCGCCAGGTCGCCGGCGACCACGCCCACGGTGTAGTCGCCGTCGGGGAGGTCGACCACCAGCTCCGTGTCGCCCACGCGGACCAGGTCGGAGCGCAGCGGGTCGTCGCCGTCGCGCCGGACCGGGGTCACCTGGGCGGGGTCGACGAAGCCGACGCGGTGCGCCTTCGAGTACGCGGGACCCGCGACGATCCGCGTCGCTCCGGCCGCCGTCGCGCCGTTGCCGAAGTCGAGGGTGAGTCCGCCCTCGGGGATCTCCGGGGCCGCGACCCCGTCGCCCACCAGCGTGCCGACGGCGACCGCGGACGGCGCGGACAGGGTGCCGTCGGCGCCGATCGCCTGTGCCCGGTAGTAGTGCACGGCGGTGGTGTCGACGTCGTCGGTGGCGTAGACCGTGCGCTCGTCCGTGCGCGCCACCTCGGCGTACTCCCCGTCGACGGCGTCGCTGCGGGACAGCACGTAGCCGGCGGCGCCCGTCACCGCGTTCCAGCGCATCGACAGCGCGCCGTCGACGGCGCGGGCGACGCGGACGGCGGTGGGGGCGGGGACATCGGCGGCCGCCGCGCCCGATGCGGCACCGACGGTGGCGGACAGGCCCGCGAGGACCAGGCCGACGGTCGTCGCGCCCGCGGCGAGGGCCCTGCGGGCGAGCCGAGCCGCCGGGCGACCGTGCGGCCGGCTAGCGCTTTCCAACGATGGACGCGCAGAGCGGTTCTGAGCTGACACTGGTGCTCACCTCGAGGTCTCGTCGTCGAGCCACCCTCGGCGGCCCTCGTCGGCCGTCAAGGTTGAATGGATTCAAGCAGGTGGTGCGCGACCATGATGCCCGTCGACCCGGGCAAGCACAACCCCAGGTCAGGGCGGCGTGCTGGCCTCGTCGGCGGCGCGCCCGGGCCGCGCGGCCCCGCGCGAACCGCCGGTCAGGGGCGTTCCACCAGGCCGAACGGCACCGTGAGCACCGTCCTGCCGACCTGCAGGTGGAACCGCGTCCGACCGCGCTTCAGCAGCGTGCCGACGACGCCGTCGTACCGGCCCGGCGCGACCACCCGCAGCTGCTCACCCAGCCGGACCCCGGCCGGGTCCACCCGCGACGCGTCCACGCGCGACGGCGACGTCGCGGGCGCCGAGGTCCCGCTGGTCCGAGGCGCCCCGCCGGCCGTCGCCGCGGGCAGTCCGAGCTCGGGCGCCGGCCGGCCGCGGTACGTCCAGGTGAGCAGGAAGCGCCGGTCGAACACCGGCGAGCAGCGGGCGCACGCCTGCGGGCGCTGCGGCCGGCGGAAGCGCGTCACCCGGTGACCGGCAGGGCAGCGGCCGACCCAGTCGCCCTCCACCTCGGGGCTGTCGTCGCGCACCACGCGTCGGCCCGTGGAGCCGATCGACCGCGCCGTCGCGCGCCAGACGGCGTCGTGCCCGTGCCGCGCGCCGGCCAGCGCGTGCGCGATCTCGTGCAGCACCACCTCGCGCACGTCCGCCTCGTCGTACAGGTCCGTCAGCGGCCCCGACAGGCTGATCTCGCGGCGGTCGTACCGGCACAGGCCGGCGCGCCGCCGCGCCCGGTCGAACCGGAACGTCCAGCGCGACAGACCGTGCTCGGCCATCAGGCCGCGGGCGAGCCGCGCGGCGCCCTCCCGCTCCATGCGTCACCCCCGCCCGTCCGGGCCCGTCGCGTCCGGCCGCCGAGCCGCGGCCACCCGCAGGACGTTAGCGGCCCCCGCGGACACCCCTGCCCATCGTCCACAGGGCCGCGCGTGCCGCCGTGCGAGCGTCAGACCCCGGCCTCGCGGGAGAAGCCCTCGATGTGCGCCTTCACCGCGGCAGAGGCGGCCGCGGCGTCCCCGGCGGCGACGGCGTCGAGCACGGCGCGGTGCTCGGCACGCAGCCGGGTGGCGGTGCGCGGCCACGACGGCAGCCGCTCGATCCCGACGGCGACGTACCCGCCGATCGCGCCGCGCAGCCCCGTCATCACGGCCTCGACCAGCACGTTCCCGGCCATGCGCACGAACTCCAGGTGGAACGCCTGGTCGAGCTCGAGGAACTCCGCCGGCGGGACGTCGTCGTCCTCCATCCGGCCCAGGAGCCGGCGCGCCTCCTCGAGGTGGGCGGCCGCGCCGGGCGCGAGGTCCGTCGCCCGCTCCGCCGCCTGGGCCACGGCCCAGGACTCGAGCAGCACGCGCGTCGCGACGACGTCCCGCACCGGCAGCGTGCCGGTGGCCACGTGCAGCCGCACCGCGGCGCCCAGGCCGGCGGCCGGGCGGTCGATGACGACGGCGCCCGCGGTCGGCCCGGAGCCGACCCCGGGGCGCACGATGCCGAGCGCGTCGAGCACGCGGATCGCCTCTCGCACGGAGGGCCGGGAGACACCCAGGTCCTCCGCGAGCGCCCGCTCGCCGGGCAGCCGCTCGCCGAGGCCCCAGCGGCCGGCGGCGATGCCCTCCTCGAGGTGGGCGAGAACTCGTTCGTGGGTGCGCACGGGCTCAGCGTAACGACCGCACTGAGCAATGGTCTGACCACATCCGCTACAGTGGCCGCTCGGCGCCGCCGCCGTGGCGCCCCCGACCCGCCCGGGTCATGCTGGACCGAGCCGAACGGTGGCTGACCACAGCCGCACCGCAGCGGCCTGGCGCCGGCACCGCACGAGCACGACCGCACGAAGCACAGAGGAGTCGCATGCGCATCGCCCTCGCCGCCACCTGTCTCGCCGACACCCTGTTCCCCGGGGCACCGCGCGCGACCGTGCGGCTGCTGGAACGCCTCGGCCACGAGGTCGTCTTCCCCGCCGACCAGGCGTGCTGCGGGCAGATGCACGTCAACACCGGCTACTTCCGCGAGGCGGTGCCCGTCATCCGCAACCACGTGGAGACGTTCGCTCCGGTCGCGGACGGCGAGTGGGACGCCGTCGTCATGCCGTCCGGCTCGTGCACGGGGTCGGTGCGCCACCAGCAGGCGATGGTCTGCCGCCGCGCGGGCCTCGAGGACCTCGCCGCCACGGCGGAGGCGGTGTCCGCCAAGACGTACGAGCTGAGCGAGCTGCTGGTCGACGTGCTCGGCCTCACCGACGTCGGCGCCTGGTTCCCGCACCGCGTCACCTACCACCCCACCTGCCACTCGCTGCGGATGCTGCACGTGGGCGACAAGCCCCTGCGGCTGCTGCGCGCCGTCGAGGCCATCGACCTGGTGGAGCTCCCGGCGGCCGACTCGTGCTGCGGGTTCGGCGGCACGTTCGCGCTGAAGAACGCGGACACGTCCGCCGCGATGCTCGAGGACAAGACGGCGAACGTCCGGGGCACCGGCGCCGAGGTGCTCACCGCCGGCGACATGTCGTGCCTCATGCACATCGGCGGCGGGCTCTCCCGCCAGGGCACCGGCGTCCGCACGCTGCACCTGGCGGAGGTGCTCGCCTCGACCCGGGAGGAGCCCACCCCCCTGCCCGAGACGACGTTCACGCGCCCGGAACGCGAGCGCCCCGCGCGGACGGAGGCCGCCCGATGAGCCGCACGTTCCTCGGCCTGCCGCGCACGCTGCGCCGCCCCGACGACGCGGGGGCCGACCAGCCGTTCGGCCCCGTCCCCCACCCGCAGGAGCCGCTGCGCTGGGGCGACGACTTCCCCGCCGCCGCCAAGCAGACCCTGAAGAACGACCAGCTGCGGCGCAACCTCGGCCACGCCACGCAGGTCATCCGCACCAAGCGGGCCGCCGTCGTCGGGGAGGTGCCCGACTGGGAGGCGCTGCGCGACGCCGGGTCCGGCGTCAAGCAGCAGGTGATGGCGAATCTCCCGGACCTGCTGCAGCAGCTCGAGGAGAACGTCGTCGCGCGCGGCGGCGTCGTGCACTGGGCGCGCGACGCGGCGGAGGCCAACCGGATCGTCGCCGACATCGCGAAGTCCAAGGGCGCCGACGAGGTGGTCAAGGTCAAGTCGATGGCCACGCAGGAGATCGGGCTCAACGAGGCGCTGGCCGACGAGGGCATCGCCGCCATCGAGACCGACCTCGCCGAGCTGATCGTGCAGCTCGCCGACGACATGCCCTCGCACATCCTCGTCCCGGCGATCCACCGCAACCGGTCGGAGATCCGCGACATCTTCCTCGCCCGCATGGGCGACGCCCCGCCCGACCTGTCGGACGTGCCGCGCGAGCTCGCCATGGCCGCGCGCGCCCACCTGCGTCGCAAGTTCCTGTCCGCCAAGGTCGCGGTGAGCGGCGCCAACTTCGCCGTCGCGGACACGGGCACGCTCGCCGTCGTCGAGTCGGAGGGCAACGGGCGCATGTGCCTCACGCTGCCCGAGACGCTCGTGACGGTGATGGGCATCGAGAAGCTCGTGCCCACCTTCGACGACCTCGAGGTGTTCCTGCAGCTGCTCCCCCGCTCGTCGACCGGCGAGCGGATGAACCCGTACACGTCGATGTGGTCGGGCGTGACGCCGGGCGACGGGCCGCAGGAGTTCCACCTGGTGCTGCTCGACAACGGCCGCACCGACGTGCTCGCCGACGAGGTCGGCCGGTCCGCGCTGCACTGCATCCGCTGCTCCGCGTGCCTCAACGTGTGCCCGGTCTACGAGCGGGTGGGCGGCCACGCCTACGGCTCCGTGTACCCCGGGCCGATCGGCGCCATCCTCACGCCGCAGCTCACCGCGTCGACGGGCGGCGTGTCCGGGCACCACGACCCGAACGCCTCGCTGCCCTACGCGTCGACGCTGTGCGGCGCCTGCTACGAGGTCTGCCCCGTGAAGATCGACATCCCGTCGATCCTCGTCGACCTACGCGCCCGCGAGGTCGACGCCGACCGGTCGTCGCGCGGTGTCGACCCGTGGAAGACGGCCATGAAGGCGGCGTCCTGGGTCATGGCCGACGGCGACCGGTTCGCCCTCGCCGGCCGTGCCGCCACGCTGGGCAGCGGGCTCGGCGGGCGGGACCACGCCATCTCCGTCGCGCCCCCGCCCGCGTCGGCGTGGACGAAGGCGCGGGACCTGCCCGCGCCGCCCCGCCAGACGTTCCGACAGTGGTGGCAGGCCGAGCACGAGAACGAGGAGGGTGCCCGATGAGCGAGGCACGCACCGAGGTCCTGGCACGCGTGCGGGCGGCGCTGGGGCAGACCGGCTCCGGCACGACGCCGTCGGGCAAGGTCGGCACCGCGCCGCGCCCGGAGCCCGTGCCGCGCGCCTACCGCGCCGCCGGGGAGCACGGCGTCGGCTCGCCCGAGGTGCTGGAGCAGCTCGTCGACCGGCTGGTGGACTACAAGGCCCACGTCCACCAGGTGGCCGCCGATGACCTGCCCGCCACCGTCGCCGCCCTCGTCGCCGACGTGTCAGGACCGCACGCAGGTTCTGACGGTCCTGGTCCTGACAGGTCGGTGCGGGTGGTGGTCCCCGACGGGCTGGACGACGCGTGGCTGGCGGCGCTGCCGGCGGACGTCGACGTCGTGCGCGACTCGCGCGAGCAGCCGCTCGCCGCGACGGAGCTCGACGCCGTCGCGGCCGTCGTCACCGCCGCGCGGGTCGCGATCTCCGAGACGGGCACGATCGTGCTCGACGGCGAGACCGACCAGGGCCGCCGGGCCATCTCGCTGGTGCCCGACGTGCACCTGTGCGTCGTGCGGGCGGACCAGGCCGTGCAGACCGTGCCGGAGGCGGTGCGCCTGCTCGGCGCGCATCCGGAGCGGCCGCTCACCTGGATCTCCGGGCCCAGCGCGACGTCGGACATCGAGCTGGACCGCGTGGAGGGCGTGCACGGCCCGCGGACCCTGCACGTCCTCCTGGTGGGCTGACCCCGCCGGCCCGGGTCAGCCGAGGATCGCGGCCGAGCCGAACAGCGCCCAGTCGTCGACCATGTGCGCGGTGGCCGACGCCGCGAGGTTCTTGGTGAGCAGGTACGGCACCAGGAGGATCACCCGCGCGGTGCCGATGACCAGCACGCACTGCAGCACGTTCCAGCCGGAGGTGGGCAGGTGCAGCGCCGCGAACAGGAGCGTCGAGACGACCACCGCGAGCACCAGGCTCGACCGGCGCGACAGGTGCAGCACCGACACGGCCGCGACCGTCCGCACCGCCTTGACCAGGTCGGCGGGCGCCACGCCCTTGCCGAGGAAGCCGCTGGCGCCGGCGCGCAGCGCGCCGAGCACCTCGGCGTCGCCCTCGAACGTCGTGAGGACGACGACGCGCACGGCCGCGAGGTCCGGGTCGTCCGCGATGCGCGCGGTCCGCAACGTACCCGCGGGCGGCACGGCGCGCCCGCCGGTGGGGTCCCGGTTTCGACAAGCAGGACCGCCGCCGCCGAGAATGGGTGCCCGTGACCGACAGCGTGCCGCCGACGGACGACCCGGCGAACGAGTCCGACGCCCTCTTCGAGGTGCCGCCCGGCGCCCGCCGCCCCGCGCGGCGGATCGTGCTGCTCACCGGGCCGTCGGGGTCGGGGAAGACGGCGCTCACCCGGCGGCTCGGCCTGCCGGTGATGAACCTCGACGACTTCTACCACGACGCCGACTTCCCCGGGATGCCCATGCGCTACGGCATCGTCGACTGGGACGACCCCCGCAGCTGGGACTCCGCCGCCGCCCTCGACGCGCTGCGCGCCGTCGTGCGCGCCGGACGCGCGGAGGTGCCGGTGTACGACATCCCCACCTCGCGCCGCACGGGCGGCACGGTGCTCGAGGCGGGCGACGCGCCCGTCGTCGTCGCCGAGGGGATCTTCGCCGCGGAGCTCGTGGCCGCGTGCCGGGCCGACGGCATCCTCGCCGACGCGATCTGCCTCAGCCAGCCGCGCGTCGTGAGCTTCTGGTTCCGCTTCCTGCGCGACGTCGCCGAGTCGCGCAAGCCGCTGCCCACGCTGGTGCGCCGGGGCTGGGGGCTGCTGCGCGCCGAGCCCGCACTGGTGCGGCGGTGGACTGACCTGGGCTGCCGCCTCGCCACGCCCGCGCAGGCGGAGCGGGACATCCGCGCGCTGCTCGCCCCCTGATTTCCCGTAGGTGCCGGCCACCTCGGCACCTACGGTGGGCGCATGGCAACGGTGCGGAAGTTCCAGGTGACCTTCGACTGCGCGGAACCGGAGCGGGTCGCCCGGTTCTGGTGCGAGGTGCTCGGGTACGTCATGCCCGAGGGCGTGGACTGCGTCGCGCAGGACCCCGCGGGCGAGGGCCCGCGGCTGTACTTCCAGCGTGTGCCCGAGGGCAAGGTCGTCAAGAACCGGGTGCACCTCGACGTCCGCGTCGGCACCGGGCTGGTGGGCGACGAGCGCCTGGCCGCGCTGCGGGCCGAGCAGGCCCGCCTCGAGCCGCTGGGCGCGGTCCACCTCTACACGCAGTACGCCGACGGCGAGGAGGAGTCCTGCATCACGATGCAGGACGTCGAGGGCAACGAGTTCTGCCTCGACTGAGACCCGCTACGCAGGCAGCGGCGCGTCGAGCTGCGCGAGGAGGCGCGTCGTCGTCCGCCAGGTCCGCACGGTCATCTGCCGGAACACGGGCATGCCCATGAGCCGGGTGATCCGGGTGCGCCGGGCCTCGGCGGCGACCCGGGAGAAGTAGACGACGCCCGGCCCGGGCGCGACGGCGTCGACGCCCTCGCGCAGCTCGGGCATCTGCGCCAGCACCTCCGGGGCGGTGAGCGGGTGCTTGAGGAAGAAGACCTCGCTGCGCAGCGCGTCGGAGGAGTGGTCGGGCGGCGCGGCCGCGACGGCGGCCGCGAGCTCGTCGCGGGAGCGGACGAGCGTCGGGACGGCGAAGCCGAGGCGGGCGGCGAGCACCCGCTCGATCGCGTCCTCGAGCTCGGGACCGCTCGCCGATCGGCGGCCAGCAGCACGTTCCCGCTCTGCAGCACGGTGCGCACCTCCCCGTGACCCCCGTCTCGGAAGCACGCCACGAGGTCGGTCATGGTGACCCGGTGGTGGCCGCCCACGTTGATCCCCCGCAGCAGCGCCACGGACGTCGGGGGGCGCGGGGACGCGGCCATGGGGCCACGATGGCATGCGCCTCCGACGTGACGGCAGGCCGCGATGCCCAAGACCTGCCCATCCCCGGGCCACGACGCGTCATGAGAATGTCACACGCCGGTCATCCGCCCCACACCATCGCCGCTCACGCTGGGGGCAGGAGGTGGTCCCCATGGCCGAGCAGTACGTCGAGCGCACGTTCGATCGGTACGTCGAGCACGGAGCGGTCCGCGTGCTCTCCCTCTACGAAGGCTTCTTCAGCGGCGGCGCGCGCGTGCTGCACTCGTCGGTCGTGGCCGGCCTGCACGCCCAGGGCCGCCAGCGGCACGCGGCGCTGAGCGTGCACGACGAGGTGCGGCGCGACGCCGCCCTGCAGCGGATGGTCGACGACCGCCGGTACCGGCAGCTCATGGCCGCAGGGGTCCGCGTGACGTCGCTCGGCCGGTCCTCGGACGTGCCCCACGACCCGGAGGCCCTCACGGACGCCGAGGCCGAGATCCTGGCCCGCGAGCTGCGGCGCACCGACGTGGTGCTCTCGCTCAAGGAGCAGCCGCTGCGCCTGCTCTCCCGGCCCGACGTGCTGCCCGACCGGCCGGTGGTCGCCTGCCTGCACCGGTCCGACCCGGAGCACCAGGGGTCGGGCCTGGGGCACCTGCTGCGCGCGGCGGACGACGGCCGGCTCGCCGCCGTCGTCTGCTGCGCCGAGTCCACGCGAGCCGCCTACGAGGCCGCCGGCGTGCCCGCGCACCTGCTGCGCGTGATCCCCAACGGGGTCGACCTCACCCGGTTCCGCCCGGCCCGCACCGCGCGACGCCTGGCGTTCCGCGGGGCGCACCGGCTCCCCGCGGACGGGACGGTCGTCGCGTACGCCGCGCGCTACGACGCGATGAAGAACCCCCGGCTGTTCGTCGCCGCGGCCCGCGAGCTGCTGGCGGGCGACGCCGACGCGCACGTCGTGATGTGCGGGTCCGGCATGAGCGCCGCCAACCCGGACCTCGCGGCCGACCTGGACGACGCCTTCGCCGACCGACCCGACCTGCGGGGCCGCGTCCACCTGCTCGGCGTGCGCCACGACATGGAGCAGGTGCTCGGGGCCTCCGACGTCGTCGCGCTGACGTCCGCGTTCGGCGAGGCCGCGCCGCTGTGCCTCATCGAGGGCGCCATGTGCGGGGCGGTCCCGGTCACCACGCCGGTGGGCGACAGCGCGCGGATCGTGGACGGCATCGGCCTCGTCACCGGCTTCGACCCTGCGGAGATCGCCGCGGCGTGGCGCGAGGCGGCGGCGCGGCGGGACGCCCTCACCGGCGCGCTCGTCGCGGCGCGGCCGCGGTTCAGCCACGTGCGGATGCTGTCCGCCTACGCGGCCACGATCGAGCGGGCCCACCGCGGGCTGGGCCTGACGCTCGCGCGCGCCTGACCCGGGCCGACCCGCCGCGCCCTACGCGACGTCGGGGCGCGTCATCAGGGGCGCCGTGACGTGCAGCGCCAGCGAGGGGCCGGTCAGCGGCACCAGGTTCCACGTGGCGACCGCCGTCCCGGCGTCGGCGTCGACCTCCACGCGGACGCGGTGCGGCGTCGTGATCACCACGACGTCGGCGACGAAGGCGCGGCCCCGCCAGGCGCCGCGGGCGACGACGGGCCGGCCGAGCGGCGCGCTCTCCCGCCACCGCCCGTGCCCGACCTCGACGTCGAGCCCCGCTCCGAGGCGCAGGAGCCACCCGTCGTCGTCGGGCTCCACCGTCACCGCCGTCCCGTGCGGCAGCGCGGAGCCCTCGGGGGTCGCGTCGACGCGCACCGTGGCCGTCTCCCGCCCGCCCCGCGACCCCGCCACGCTCTCGAGGGACAGCCCGCGCAGCCGCTCCGCGAGCGCGGCGTCGTCGGACGGGCGCGCGCCCTCGTCGAGACCGGGATCGCCCATGCCGGGCAGGAGGCACTCCCAGAGCGGGCCGAGCAGTGTCTCGCCCCCGCCGGAGAGCGCTGCCGTCACGGCGATCACCAGGTCGTGGGACGGCACGACGAGGCAGTGCTGGCCGAACGAGCCCTCGCCGCGGAAGCCGTGCCGCGACCTCCAGAACTGGTAGCCGTACCCGCGCAGCACGTCGGGGTTCTCCGACCAGCCCTCGACCTGCGTCGTGGGGACCTGGGCGGCCGTGGCGGCCTCGACCCACCCGCGCGGCACCAGCTGCCGGTCGCCCCACCGCCCGCCGCACCGCAGCAGCTCGCCGAAGGCGGCCACCGCCTCGGTCGTCAGGTGCAGCCCGTGGAAGCCGAAGGCCGCACCGCTCGCCACGCGGTCCCACTCGGCGTGACCGATGCCCATCGGGGCGAAGACGCGGTCGTCGAGGAGCTCGGGGAGGCCTCGTCCCGTGACCCGCTCCACCATGCGGGCCAGGACGTAGGTGGTGGCGTTGTCGTAGCCGTGCGCCGTGCCCTCCGGGTCGGTGAAGGGCACGCGCAGGAAGCCCTTCGTCAGGTCCTGCGGCTCCAGCTCCCACGCCTCCGCCAGGCTGTCGGTGCGGTGCCCCGTGGTCATCGACAGCAGGTGGCGGACGGTGAGGCGGCGGCCCTGCGCGAGGACGTCGTCGGGGCCGTCGGCCGGAGCGCTCGCCGGCAGCACGTCGACCACCCGGTCGTCGAGCGAGAGCAGCCCGTCCGCGACCGCCAGCCCCACGGCGACCGCCGTGAACGACTTGGTCAGCGAGTACAGCAGGTGCGGACGCTCCGCCGTGTACGGCGCCCACCAGCCCTCGACGACCACGCGGCCGTGGCGCACGATCATCAGGGAGTGGCACTCCACCGACTCCGCGTCGAGCCGGTCGAGCAGCTCGATCACCCCGCGGGCGGACACGCCCTCCGCGGACGGCGTCGAACGCGGCAGCAACGAAGGTCCGAGGTTCATGTGCGCACGCTATCGACGCCGCGCCACGGTATTTCCCCGTGCCGTCACCGCCGCAGGAGCGCCGTCCCGTCAGCGCGTCGAGTCGCGCAGCTGCACCTCGAAGTCGACCTCGGTGACGGCGCCGGGCGCGGCGTCGCCGACGGCGGCCCGGACGGCGAGGCTGCCCATCTCCTCCAGCGGGATGCGCACGGTCGACAGCGCCGGCGCGTGGTCGCGCAGGGTCGGGACGTCGTCGAACCCGGCGACGCGCACGTCGCGCGGCACCTCGACCCCCAGCTCGCGGAGGCGGGCGATGAGCCCGATCGCCATGACGTCGGTGACGGCGAAGACCGTCAGCGGCTTCTCGGCCGCGCGCTCGCGCACGAGCTCGGCGACGTCGTCGCCGGCCGCGTACCCGCCGTCGCGGGAGAACTCGGTGACCAGCACCTCCGCGACGTCACCGCCGCCCGCACGGGCGGCGGCGGTGAACGCGTCGGTCCGCTCGCGCGACGTCACGACGCGTGCCGGCCCGCCGAGCACGACGAACCGCCGCTGCCCCTGCGCCAGCAGCGCCTCCGCGAGGGCGCGGGCGCCGGTCGCGTTGGGCGGGCGCACCACGGAGCCGTCGCCCACCGGCTGGCCGACGATGACGGACCGGCCGCCCGCGGCGACGAAGGCGTCGAGCTCGGCCGCGAGCGCGGCGTCGTCGTCGGGGGTCCACCGGGTGCCGGCCACGACGACGGCGTCCACGCGCTGGGCGGCGAACGCGGCCACGGCCTCCCGCTCGGCCACGGGGTCGCGGCCGGTCGACGCGAGCAGCACGAGCCGCCCGCTGGCCCGCGCCGCGGCCTGCGCGCCGGCGGCGATCGAGGAGAAGTAGGGGTCGGAGATGTCCTGCACGACCAGCCCGAGCAGCCCCGACCGGGCGCGCGCCAGGGCCTGCGCCTGCGCGTTCACGACGTAGCCCAGGTCGGCGGCCGCGGCCTTGACCCGCGCGACCAGCTCGGCCCCGGGCTGCCGCGCCGAGCCGTTGAGCACCCGCGACGCCGTCGCGAGGGAGACCCCCGCACGGTCGGCGACGTCCTGCAGCCTCGCTCGGGCCACGAGCACACCTCCATCTCCGGGGCGGCCGGTACCCGCCCGACGCGGGCACTCCGGACGTGCTCGCCGGTGCACAGCCTATCGGCGGCCGGAAAACGTCTTCCGTCGACCCCCCGCGACCCGGTTGAGGCGGTCGCCCGGGATGCGGCGCCGCCAGGGCCCCCGAGGCCCGCACCGATAGAATCGGCCCGTGCCCAGGACCAGCAGCTCGACCGCGCGCCCCGTCCCGCGGCGGGCGCTCGCCGACCACGTGTTCGACGAGCTGCTCTCGTGGCTCATGGACGGCACCCTGACGGCGGGCAGCAGCCTCAACATCGACGGCATCGCCCGCGACCTCGACGTCTCGCCGACCCCCGTGCGCGAGGCGCTCGCCCGGCTCGAGGCGACCGGCATGGTGCGGCGGGTCGCCCTGCGCGGCTACTTCGTCACCCCGGCGCCGACCACCAAGGAGCTGACGGACCTCATGGACGCCCGGCTCGCCGTCGAGCCGGCGAACGCGTACTACGCGTGCGAGCGCGGCGACGAGGAGTTCCTGGCCGGGCTCGAGGAGGCCGTCGCGGAGCTCGAGAGCTCGCCCAACGGCCCCACCTACCAGGAGTTCCGCGACTACTGGGAGGCCGACGAGCGCTTCCACGCCCTGGTCGCCCAGGCGGCGGACAACTCCTACCTGCAGGCCGCCTTCGCCGCCCTCGGCGGGCTCGCGCAGCGCTTCCGGCAGTTCTCGGGCAAGGGCGTCACCGACAAGGCCGTGGCGGTCGAGGAGCACCGGGCGATCCTCGACGCCATGCGGTCGGGGGTGCCCGAGCGGGCGCAGGAGCTCATGCGCCGGCACATCGAGGGCGTCCGCGCGCGGTCCTTGTCGGAACGCGACGAGCCGGCACCCCCGCCGAGCGCGTAGCCCTGCGGGAGTGCCGGCTCCCGGCGGCGGGTCAGACCCGCGCGGCACCCCGGCCCTCGGTGCCCGGCACGTCGGCGCCGGGCTCGACGGCGTCGGGCTCGACGGCGTCGCCCGCCCGCTGCATCCGCACGACGGCGCGTCGTGCGACGAACGTCCCGACCGCGCCGAGCAGCAGCACCACCATGAGGAAGTACATGCCGGCCTCGGTGGTCCCGGTCGCCTGGGTGAAGAGGCCCACGACGTACGGCCCGATGAAGCCGCCGAGGTTGCCGAACGAGTTGATCGCGGCGATCGCCACCGCCGCCGTGGCACCGGCGAGCACGCCGCTCGGCAGGGACCAGAAGACGCCCGCGATGGAGTACACGCAGAACGCCGCGAGGGACAGGGCGGCGAGCTGCAGCACCGGCGACGCGACGGCGGCGCTCGCGCCCATGCCGATCGCGGACCCGACGAACAGGCAGGCGAGCGGCACCCAGTTGTCCCGGAAGTGCCGGGCCGCCCAGCGCGACGTCACCAGCACGCCCACGAGCGCGAACAGGTACGGGACGTCGGTGAGGATCCCGGTCTGCAGGGTGGAGGTGGAGAACTGGTTCACCACCTGGGGCAGCCAGAACGACAGCCCGTACACGCCCACGGTCGAGGGGAAGAACAGCAGGGCGAAGACCAGCACCCGCTTGTCGATCAGCGTGCGCAGCGGGTTCTTCCCGTCCTCCTGCTTGCGCTCCGCCTTGTCCTTCTCGAGCTCGTGCTCGATCCAGTCGGCCTCGTCCTTCGTCAGCCACTTCGCGACGCGCGGCGCCTCCGGCAGGAACTTCCAGGTCGGGATCGCCATGAGCACGGCGGCCACGCCCACGACGAGGAACAGCCACTGCCAGCCGGACATGCCGAGGCCCGACACCCCGAGGAGCCAGCCCGCCAGCGGCGACATGATGATGAAGGCGAGCGGCGCCGAGATCACGAAGGTGCCCGTCGCCTTCGTGCGGTGCCGGTGCGGGAACCAGGTGGTGAGGTAGAAGATCACGCCGGGGTAGAACCCGGCCTCCGCGACGCCGAGGAGGAACCGCAGCACGTAGAAGCTGATCGGCCCCTGCGTGAGGGCCATCGCGGCGGTGATGAGGCCCCAGGTGACGAGGATGCGCACGAACCACATCCGCGGCCCGTACTTCTGCATCAGCACGTTGCTCGGCACCTCGAACAGGAAGTACGCGATGAAGAACAGCCCGGCGCCGAGGCCGAACGCCGCGTCACCGATGCCGACGTCCGCGCCCATGCTGAGCTGCGCGAACCCGACGGCGGAGCGGTCGATGTAGGCCACCGTGTAGAGGGCCACCAGCAGCGGCAGCAGCCGCATCGTGACCTTCCGGACGAGGGCGGGCTCGTTGACCTGTGTCACGTTCGAGGACTCCTGTGTCTCGTGCGGGGGCACGGCTCGACGACGAGCCGTGCACGGGGGCGCGGCGCGACCCGGTCGGGGGTCGCGCCGCGTGGAGCGGTCAGGCCGGCGAGGGCCCGAGCGAGCGGACGAGCCGGCCCATCTCGCTGTACGCCTTGTTGCGGTGCGCGACGAGCGCCTTGACCTGCTCGGGCGTGTAGTCCTTGAGCAGGCCCTTGCCGTTCTTCACGCCGCGCCGGTCGGCGGCGACGGCGTCCTGGACGAGCACGGGCGTGCTGAGCCGCTCGCCGAACGCCTCCTCGAACGTCCGGAAGCCGCCGGCGTACACGTCGAGGCCGGCCTGGTCGGCGATGGCGAACGGGCCGAAGAAGCCCAGGCGGAAGCCGAAGGTCGTGCGGACGATCGTGTCGATGTCCTCGGGGGACGCGATGCCCTCCTCGGCGATCGACATCGCCTCCTTGAGCAGCACGTACTGCAGGCGGTTGAGGACGAAGCCGGGCACGTCGGCGACGATCGCCGCCTCCCGGTCGGCCTTCGCGAGCAGCTCCTTGACGACGGGGACGACGGCCTCGTCGGTGCGCTCCCCCAGCACGAGCTCGACGCCGGGGATGAACGGGGCGGGGTTGGAGAAGTGCACGGTGAGGAACCGCTCGGGGTTCTTCACCGCCGTGGCGAGCACGCGGGCCGGGATGGTCGAGGTGTTCGAGCCGATGATCGCGTCCTCGCGCGCCGCGGCCGAGATGCGGCCCAGCACGTCGTGCTTGACCTCGACCGACTCGAACACGACCTCCTCGACGAAGTCGACGTCCGCGACCGCGTCCTCGATCGACGGGGCGGTTCGCAGGTTCGCGCGGATCGTCGCCGTCGCGCCGGCGTCGTACAGGCCGGCGTCCTCGAACTCCTGCGCCTCCGCGAGCAGGCGCGCGAACGCGGCCTCCGTCGCCTCGGCGGAGACGTCGGCGATCGTGACGGGCAGGCCCGCGAGCGCGAGCGACTGCGCGATGCCGCCTCCCATGTAGCCGGCACCGATCACGGCGACGCTGCTGATGCTGGTGACCATCGTTGCTTCCTCTCTCGTGGTCCAGTCTGTGGCGGTCACGGCCGGGCGGCCGAATCCGCAGGTCGCGCGGCCGCGGCCTCGTCGAGCACGTCGCGCAGGGCGGCGACGTCGTGGGCGAAGCGCCCGAGGAACACGCCGTCGACGGCGCCCGCGAGGGCGGTGAGCGTGCCCGGGCCGGCAGCCCCGCCGTAGAGCACGCGGCCGTCGACGCCCAGCGTGTCGAGCCGCTCGCGCAGCGCGTGCGCGACCGTCACGACGTGCTCGGCGGGCGCCGGCCGCGGGGCGCCGATCGCCCAGACGGGCTCGTACCCCACGACCACCTCGCGCGGGGCGGAGCCCCGCAGCGCGCTCTCGAGCTGCGCGGTCGCGACCTCGGCCGCCTCCCGCGCGGAGACCTGCTCGCGCTCCCCCACGCACAGCAGCGGGGTGACGTCCGCCTCGGCGAGGCGCGCGACCTTGGCCCGCACGACGTCGTCGTCCTCGTGGAACGTCGCGCGCCGCTCGGCATGGCCGACGACGGCGAGCGCGCAGCCCAGCTCGGCGAGCAGGGCCGCCGTGACCTCGCCGGTCTGGGCGCCGTGGGCGGCCGGGGCCACGTCCTGCGCGCCCCAGGCCACCCCCGTCCCCCCGAGCAGCCGCGCGGCCGCGGGCAGCAGGGGGAAGGCGGGCAGCACGGCGAGGTCCACGTCGCCCGCAGGGGCGGCGTCGCGGACCGCGGCGAGCCAGCGCTCGGTGTCCGCGGCCCCGAGGTACGCCTTGAGCGAGACGGCGACGAGCGGGCGGGTCATCCGCAGGACCCGGCGGGCTCGGCGACCGCCCCTGTGCCCGCGCCGGCCTCGACCTCGCCGATCGCCGCGACCTTGGGCGCGGACGCCGAGGTGGGGTCGAACCGGTAGCCCAGCCACTCGCGCAGCAGGCGGCGGGCGAGCTCGATGCCCACGACGCGCTGGCCGAAGCACAGCACCTGGGCGTCGTTGGAGAGCACCGCCCGCTCGACCGAGAACGAGTCGTGGGCGGTGACGGCGCGGACGCCGGGCACCTTGTTGGCGGCGATCGCGACGCCGAGGCCGGTGCCGCACACGAGGAGCGCGCGGTCGGCCTTCCCCTCGGCGACGAGGCGCGCGGCCGCCGCGCCCACGTAGGGGTACGGGGTGTGCTCGTCGCCCCCGACGCCGACGTCGGTCACGGACGCCACCCGGTCGTCGGCCTCGAGGTCGGCCTTGAGCAGCTCCTTGTAGTCGAACCCGGCGTCGTCCGAGCCGATCACGAGCCGCAGCGCGGTCGTCTCCCGTGCCGTTCCCTGTGTCGTCTCCTGCGTCGTGGTCATCGTGCAGCCACCTCCACGTCGTCCGTGCTGACGCCGAGCGCGTCCCCGACCTCCGCGAGGAGGAGCGCGAGCGACGTCGCCCCCGGGTCGGCGACCCCGAGGCTCTTGTCCCCCAGCACGCGCGAGCGACCGCGGCGTGCCGTGATGTCCTTGGTGCGGGCCGCGCCGTCCCGACCGGCGCGCACAGCGGCCCGCCAGGCGTCGGGTGCCGCCGCACCGTTCCCGTGCGCCGCGGCCAGGGCCTCGACGGCGGGGTCGAGGGCGTCGACGAGCGTCTTGTCCCCCGCCCGTGCCCCGCCCACCGCGCAGACCTCGTCGCGCGCGGCGCGCACGCCGTCGGCGACGTGGGCGCCCGTCAGCGCCTCGTCGGCGGGCAGCCGGTCGGCGAGGGCGAGCAGGCCGACGCCCCACAGAGCACCCGACGTGCCGCCCGCGCGGTCGGCCCAGCGGTCCGCGGCGCGCCGCAGCACGGACGGGGCGTCCGCCCCGGCGGCGAGCGCCTCGTCGGCTGCCGCGACCGCGGCGTCGACACCACGGCACATGCCGCGCCCGTGGTCGCCGTCGCCGGCGATCGCGTCGAGCGCGCCGAGCTCGTCCTCCGCGTCGTGCAGCACCTGCTGCGCGCGGTGCAGCGCGCGCACCACGAGGCGGGCCGCCTCGGCGCCCTCGGCCGACGCCGCGACGACGAGCGGCGGTTCCGGCTCCGTGACGACGTCGGGCGCGGCCGCGACCGGGGCCGCGCGCCAGCCCCCGTGCCGGAACGCGGGCGTCGTGGCGGGCGCGAGCCACAGCGGCTCGAGCTCGTCGTCGAGCCACGCCACGGTGAGCGAGCAGCCCGCCATGTCGAGGCTCGTGACGTACTCCCCGACGAGCGGCGCCACCAGCGTCACGCCGCGCTCCGTCAGCAGGTCGTGCACCCGGTCCCAGAGCACGAAGAGCTCCTCGTACTTGACGGTGCCGAGCCCGTTGAGGACGACGGCGACGCGGCCGTCGGCGTCGGCGGGCCGGTCCGCGAGCACGCGGTCGACGAGCTCGGCGGCCAGGTCCGCGGCGGGCGGCACCGCCTCCTCGCCGATGCCGGGCTCGCCGTGGATCCCGAGGCCCCAGCCGGCCGTCCCCTCCGGCAGGCTGAACAGCGGGGCGTCGGCACCGGGCAGCGTGCAGCCGTCGAAGGCGACGCCGAAGGAGCGGGTGCGCTCGTTGGCCAGGCCCGCGAGGCGGTCGACCTCGGCCAGGTCCGCGCCGGACTCCGCCGCCGCGCCCGCGACCTTGAAGACCACGAGGTCGCCCGCGACGCCGCGCCGCTCCTCGGCGCGGTCGGCGGGGGCGGAGGCGACGTCGTCGGTGACGAGGCGCACGGCCACGTCGACGCCCTGCGCCCGCAGCCGGCTCGCCGCGGCGCCGAAGTTGAGGACGTCCCCGGCGTAGTTGCCGAAGGACAGCCAGATGCCCGCCCCGGCGTCCGCGGCCCGGCACACGTCGAGCACCTGTCGCGTGGACGGGGAGGCGAAGACCTCGCCGCACACCGCGGCGTCGGCCACGCCCTCCCCCACGAGCCCGGCGAACGCCGGGTAGTGGCCGGAGCCGCCGCCGACGACGACGGCGACCTTGCCGGGGCGCGTGCCCTCGGCGCGCGCGACGCCGCCGGGCACGCGGCGCAGGACGCCGGGGTGGGCCTTGACGAGGCCGCTGAGCGCCTCGCGGGCGAAGTCCTCGGGACGGTTGTGGACGTACGTCATGGGGGCAGCACCTTTGCTCGTGCGGTGACGGGATGGGGCGGCGCGGGGCGCCGGAGGGGCCTGCTCAGCGCCCCGCGGAGCGCAGCACGCCGCGGATGTACTCGCGGTTGAGCGCCGCGACGCCGAGGCTGTCCGACCCGTAGTGCTCGCAGACGAACACGCCCTCGAAGCCGAGCTCGAGCGCCTGCCGGATCATCACGCGGTAGTTGACGACGCCCTGCACCAGCGGGGTCGGGTGGGTCGCGTACGCGCCCGTCGCCAGGTCCACGTCGCGCGTGTAGTTCTTGATGTGCCAGAAGTTCGTGTGCGGCAGCACCTTCGCGAACATCGTCGGGATGTCCTCGATCTCGCGGTGCAGCCGCACGAGGTTGCCGAGGTCGGGGTTGAGGCCCACGTTGTCGCGGTCGACGTCCTCGAGGAAGCGCACGGCCAGGTCCGGCGTGCCGATGTAGGTGTCCTCGTACATCTCGAGGCTGACCTGCACGCCCACCTCGGCCGCGTGGTCGGCGAGCTCGCGGATGCGCCGCACGGCCAGGTCGCGGTTCTCGGCGTCGGCGAGGTCGTCGCGGTGCCCCTCCGCCAGCCAGAACCAGAGCGCCTTCTCCTGCGCCGGCGTGAGCGCCTGCATGAAGCCGAAGTTCACGACCTCGGCGCCGAGCGCCGGTGCGCGGTCGATGATCGTGTGCCCGAAGCGCAGGTACTCCTCGCCGCGGGCGGCGTCGACCACGCTCCGGCGCGTCGTCGACACGGACGGGACGGCGAGGCCGACCTCCTTGAGGACGACGAGCAGCTCGGCGAACCGGGCGTCCGTCATCTCCCCGATCGACAGCCACGCGTCGGTGGGGTCGACGTCCGCGAACCCCAGGTCGGCGACCTGCTGGAGCTGCCCGCGCCAGGACTCGGCGGGGGCGTCGACGTTGGGGGTGCCGTCGGCCGCGGTGGAGCCGAAGGACAGCATGTTGGCGGCGATGGGCCAGGTGTCCGCAGTGCGCAAGGAGATCTCCGTCGATCGTGGAATCGTGTTTCCTATAGGAAACACGGAGGGCTCCGGAGTGTCAACCGGCCCGGGTCTTCACCCGCCGCGGAGCGAGCCGCTCCGGGCTCCTGCTTGACGGGCGGCGGCGGCAGCGCCTAACTTGATGGAAAGCGCATTCCGCCATCGCGTCGCAGCCCCCGCCGAGACGCACCGACGAAGGAGTCCCGAGTGAGCACCACACCCACGCGCACGCTGCGCATCGCGATGAACGGCGTCACGGGCCGCATGGGCTACCGCCAGCACCTCGTGCGCTCGATCCTGCCGATCCGCGATCAGGGCGGCGTCGAGCTGCCCGACGGCTCGCGCGTGCAGGTGGAGCCCGTCCTCGTGGGCCGCAACGAGTCCAAGCTCGCCGAGCTGGCCGCGAAGCACGGCGTCACGGAGTACACGACCGACCTCGACGGGATCGTCGCCGACCCGGCCACGGACATCGTGTTCGACGCCTCGATGACGTCGCTGCGCGCCAAGACCCTCACCAAGGCGATGCAGGCCGGCAAGCACGTCTACACGGAGAAGCCGACCGCCGAGACGCTGGCCGAGGCCGTCGAGCTCGCCCGCCTGCGCGAGGAGACCGGCGTCACCGCCGGCGTCGTGCACGACAAGCTGTACCTGCCGGGCCTGGTCAAGCTGCGCCGTCTCGTGGACGAGGGCTTCTTCGGCCGCATCCTGTCGCTGCGCGGCGAGTTCGGCTACTGGGTGTTCGAGGGCGAGCACCAGGCCGCCCAGCGCCCGTCGTGGAACTACCGCAAGGAGGACGGCGGCGGCATGACCACGGACATGTTCTGCCACTGGAACTACGTCCTCGAGGGCATCCTCGGCGCGGTCAGGACCGTCAACGCGCAGACCACCACCCACATCCCCACCCGCTGGGACGAGCAGGGCAAGGAGTACGCCGCCACCGCCGACGACGCCGCGTACGGCATCTTCGAGATCGAGACGCCGGGCGGCGACCCGGTCGTGGCGCAGATCAACTCCTCCTGGGCGGTGCGCGTGTACCGCGACGAGCTCGTGGAGTTCCAGGTCGACGGCACCCACGGCTCCGCCGTGGCGGGCCTGCGCAAGTGCGTCGCTCAGCAGCGCGCCCACACCCCCAAGCCCGTGTGGAACCCGGACCTGCCCGTCACGGAGCCCTTCCGCGACCAGTGGCTCGAGGTGCCCGCGAACGCCGACCTCGACAACGGCTTCAAGCTGCAGTGGGAGGAGTTCCTGCGCGACGTCGTCGCCGGCCGCCCGCACCGCTTCGACCTGCTGTCCGCCGCGCGCGGCGTGCAGCTCGCCGAGCTGGGGCTGCAGTCGTCGGCCGAGGGCCGCCGCCTCGACGTCCCGGAGATCACGCTGTGACGCCCCCGGCTCGGCTCGCCCCGGCCCTCGACCCCGCGCTCGCCCCCGAGCTGGCGCCCAGCGGCGTCACCGTGCGCCTCCCCCGGTTCGACGCCGCGGGACGCGCCACCGGCACCGAGGTGCGCGAGCTCAACGCGCCGGGCCCGTGGCACGCCCCGGCCGCGCCGATCACGTCGCGCGTCGCGTTCGCGGCCGCGCACGTCGTGCCGCAGGTCGGCGCCGAGAACGTGCCGGGCGCGCCCGCCGTCGTCGACTGGGACGCGACGCTCGCCTACCGGCACGAGATCTGGCGGTTCGGGCTCGGCGTCGCCGACGCCATGGACACGGCCCAGCGCGGGATGGGCCTGGACTGGGCCGCGACGCAGGAGCTGGTGCGCCGGTCGTCGGCCGAGGCCGCGTCCGTCGGAGCGCGCATCGCGTGCGGCGCGGGCACCGACCAGCTCGACCCCGCGTCGGTCGAGCCCGGCGAGGCGGGCCTCGCCGCGGTGATCGACGCCTACCGCGAGCAGGTGCACGTGGTGCAGGACGCCGGGGCGCAGGTCATCGTCATGGCCTCGCGCGCGCTGGCGAAGGTCGCCCGCTCCCCCGAGGACTACGCCCGCGTCTACGACGCCGTGCTGGCCGAGGCCGACAAGCCCGTCGTCCTGCACTGGCTGGGCACGATGTTCGACCCGGCCCTGGCGGGCTACTGGGGGTCCGACGACGTCGCGTCCGCGACCGCCACGTTCCTCGACCTCATCAAGGCCCACCAGGACCGGGTCGACGGCGTCAAGGTGTCGCTGCTCGACGCGCAGCACGAGATCGGGCTGCGCCGGGCGCTGGCTGGTCTCGACGGCTCGCCCGTGCGTCTGTACACGGGCGACGACTTCAACTACCCCGAGCTGATCGCGGGCGACGAGCAGGGGCACTCCGACGCCCTGCTCGGCATCTTCGCCGCGATCTACCCGGCCGCGTCCACGGCCCTCCAGGCGTTCGACGCCGGAGAGGGCGCGCGTGGGCACGCGATCCTCGCCTCGACCGAGAAGCTGGGCCGGCACATCTTCGCGGCGCCGACCTACTACTACAAGACAGGCGTGGCGTTCCTGTCGTGGCTGAACGGCTTCCAGTCCGGCTTCCAGCTCGTGGGCGGCCTCCAGTCCGGCCGCTCGCTGGCGCACCTCGTGGAGCTGGCCCGTCTCGCCGACGGCTGCGGCATGCTGCTCGACCCGGCCCTGGCCGCCCGCCGTCTGGACGCCCTGCTGGTGACGAACGGGGTGTCCGCATGAGCCTGTCGGGCACGGAGCCCACCGGGGCGGGCCTCGCGTCCGACACCGACCTGAGCCGCTGCTCCCTCAACACCGCGACCGTCAAGCACGCCACGCTCGCGGAGGCGGTCGACGCCGCGGCCGCGGCCGGGCTCGGCGCGGTCGGCCTGTGGCGCCACCAGGTGCAGGAGCACGGCGCGGAGAAGGCGGCACGCATCGTGTCGGACGCCGGCCTGCGCGTCTCGTCGCTGTGCCGCGGCGGGTTCCTCACGGCCGCGGACGAGGCGGGCATCGCCGCCGCGCTCGACGACAACAAGCGCGCCATCGAGGAGACGGCGGGCGTCGGCACCCGCGAGCTGGTGTTCGTCGTCGGCGGCCTGCCCGCCCTCAGCAAGCCCGGTCGGGGCCCGCGGCCCGACGCCGGGCCGGGCGACCGCGACGTCGTCGCCGCCCGCGCCCGCGTGGCCGACCGGATCGCCGAGCTCGCGCCGTTCGCGGCCGAGCACGACGTCCGGATCGTGCTCGAGGCGCTGCACCCGATGTTCGCCGCCGACCGCGCGGTGATCTCCACCCTGGGGCAGGCGCTCGACCTCGCGGCGCCGTTCGCGCCGGAGACCGTGGGCGTCGTCGTCGACACGTACCACGTGTGGTGGGACCCGCAGCTGCGCGGGTCGATCGCGCGCGCCGGGGCGGAGGGGCGGATCGCGGGCTACCAGGTCTGCGACTGGAACCTGCCGCTCGCCGCCGACCCGCTCAACTCGCGCGGCCACGTGGGCGACGGGTACGTCGACTTCCCGACGATCTCGCGCTGGGTCGCCGAGGCGGGCTACGCCGGGGACGTCGAGACCGAGATCTTCAACGAGGAGATCTGGGCCGACGACCCCCGCGACACCGCCCGCACGGTCGGCGAGCGGTACGCGCGGCACGTGCTGCCGCACCTCTAGGGCCGACCGCCCTCCAGCACACCGGGCCTTGACACCCCGGTGCGGGTCTGTCGCCGACGCCGGCCCGCCGCACGACGCCCCGTCGCCTCCCCGGACGGCGGGGCGTCGTCGTGCGCGGGCCCGTGTCCCGCACCGGTCCCGCACCCGTCCGTACTGATCAGGAACGGAGAAGCGCGGCGGGGAGGTGTCTCCCTAGCCTGGTTCTCAGCGGCGCACGACGGCGCCGCCCCACCCACCGGGAGGAACGTCATGGCCACGTCCGAGGGTCTGAGCGCCGACGAGCGCGCGGCAGTGAAGCAGCGCGCCAAGGAGCTGCGCGAGCAGGAGAAGGCCGGCAAGAACCGTGCCGCGGGCGAGAAGGCGGTGCGCGAGGCGATCGAGCCACTCGAGGGCACCGACCGGGCCATCGCCGAGGGGCTGTACCGGGTCACCTCCGAGGTCGCGCCCCACCTCGTGCCCAAGACCTACTACGGCATGCCCGGCTTCGCGGACGCCGCCGGCAAGATGGTCGTCTTCGTGCAGCCCGCCGCGAAGTTCAAGACCCGCTACGCGACCGTCGGCTTCGACCCCGCGGCGCACCTCGACGACGGCGACTTCTGGCCGACCGCCTTCGCGGTGCTGGCCTGGACCCCAGCGTTCGAGGAGAAGCTCACCGCCCTGGTGCGCAGGGCGGCGGGCTGAGCCGGCGTCAGGCCGGCCGTGCCTCGGCGCGCGCGAGCTCGGTGATCCCTCGCGCCTCCAGCGCCGCCGGGTCGGCCGCGGTCGCGCTCGTCACGACGGTGACGTCCGTGCCCCGCTCACGCAGCTCGTGCCACAGCTCGAAGACGGCGCCGCCCGGCCCGAGCGAGGGCCGCGAGCGCGGGAGGTCGTCGTCGTCGACGTCGACCACGACGCCGACGGTGCGGGGCTGCGCGAGCGCCAGCGCTCCCCGCCGGGCGTCCGCGACGACCTCGGCGAACCGGCGGCCGAGCGGCTTGACCCGGTTCTCGGTGTCGAGCAGGCCGAGCGAGTACTCGAGGTCCTTGTAGTCGGCGAGGTCGCGCGTGACGTCGTGCGAGCACCACCAGGTGACGGCGAACAGCTCGCTCGAGGTGAGGGCCGCCTCGATGGTGCGCGAGCAGAACTCGGGCATCTCGGCCTCGGCGAGGTTCATCGACGGGGCGCCGACCTCCTGGAGCCACACCTGGCGCCGCGGATCCGTCGCGAAGGCCTTCGACAGCTCGATCATCCACTCCGCGTGGCGCACGGACTGCGGCGAGAGGGCGCCGTAGGTCGCGGCCGTGCCGTTGAAGATCCAGGAGTGCACGGTCGTCATGTCGCCGAGGCGCGCCGCGTGCTCGGGCAGGAACGAGTGGTCGTCCCAGTACCAGAGGTGGTCGTTCTCGCTGTGCACGACGACGTGGCGCGGGTCGCGGTCGCGGGGCGCGTCGAGCAGCGAGGTGAGCCAGTGGGTGACCTCGTCCGTGGTCGCCGGCATCGCCGCGGGGTTCGGCTCCAGGAACTGGTTGAGCTCGTTCCCGAGGGTGAGGCCCAGGAAGTTCGGGCGGTCCCGCACGGCGTCGTAGACGGCGGCCACGAGGGCGGCCTGGGCGTCGACCGCGCCATGGTCGGCGAACATGTTGCCGTCGTGCCAGTTCACGAGCCAAGCAGGGACGAAGTCGAAGCCTGACATGTGCCCCTGGATGACGTCGACCGCGACGTCGAGCCCGAACTCCGCGGCGACGTCGGTGACGAGCGCGACGTCGTCGAGGGCGCGCCGGCGGACCAGCGTGCGGTTCGGCTGCAGCACGGGCCACAGCGGGAAGACGCGGACGTGGTCGGCGCCGAGCCCGGCGATCGCCTCGAAGTCGGCGCGGACGACGTCGGGGTCGACGGCCATCCACTGGAACATCCAGTCGCGGGACGGGGTGTAGTTGACGCCGAAGCGCGGCACGGTCGAAGTCAAGGTGCTTCCTCGCTGTGTCTCGGTGGGGCGGGTCTCGGTGGGTCTCGGTGGTGCTGGGTGGCTACCGGGGTGCGGGCGCCGTCGAGTCGCGCACGACCAGACGGCGGCCGCTGACGGTCCGGGACTCGGCGGCCTCGCCGCGCACGAGTCGTTCGAGCAGCGCGACCGCGGTGCGCGCGCTCTCCTCGACGGGGGCGTCGAGAGCGGTGAGCCGCGGCCGCACGAGGGAGGACACCCAGGAGTCCTCCCAGGCCACGACGGACAGCTGGTCCGGCACCCGGACGCCGACCTCCGGCGCGTGCGCGACGATCTGGGCCGCGATCGACTCGCTGTCGACGACGATCGCGGTGGCGGCACCGAGGCGGCCGAGCAGCTCGGCGACCGGGTCGTCGGCCTCCGGGTCCCAGGCGTGGAAGGTGGCCTCGACCCCCAGCTCGGCGGCCGCACCCGCGAAGCGTCGGTCGCGGGTCCCCGTGTGCGCGAGGCCCGGGGCGTCGGTGACGCGGGCGACGCTGCGGTGGCCGAGTCCGGCGAGGTGGCTGAGGACGGTGGTGAACGCCGTCTCGTCCTGCACGGTGACGGACGCGACCCCGTCCCCGACCGGCGCACCGAGCAGCGCCGCCGGGGCGCCGAGCTGCTTGACGAGGGCCAGACGCGGGTCGTCGTCCCGCACGTCCACGAGCAGGAACGCGTCGACCCGCTGCTCCGCCCACCACTGCCGGTAGACCCGCTCCTCCTCGTCGGCCTGCACCAGGGTCAGCGAGAGCGACCACCCGATGTCCGCGAGCGGCTCCGTGAGCCCGGCGAGGAGGCGCATGAAGAACGGGTCGCGGCCGAAGGTGTCCCGCGACCGGGCGATGACGAGCCCGAGGCTGCGGCCGCCCTGCCCCGAGACCTTGCGGCTCGCGTAGTTCGGCCGCCAGTTGAGCTCGTCCGCCGCCGCACGGATCCGGGCCGCGGTCGCCTCGGAGACGTTGGGCCGCCCGTTGAAGGCGTGCGACACGGCGGAGGGCGAGACGCCGGCGCGCCGGGCGACGTCCGCGATCGTCACGCGTTTCGGGCTCGTTGCAGTCATGGTGCGTCCGAGAGTAGGGGGTTGACCCTCGCATGTAAAGCGGTATACGTTGCACGCCACTTGATGTGTACCGCTTTACAACGAGCGGTGTCGGAGGACGGTCTCCGACCACCCGAACGACGCACCGTAGCTCCCAGGGAGGCTCAGTGACCCACGACGTCAGCAGGCGTGCCGTGCTGAAGGCCGTGTTCGGCAGCGCCATCGCCACGCCGCTCCTCGCGAGCTGTGGGGCCCTCGTCCCCGCCTCCAGCGGGCCGGGCTCGATCTCCGTGCACACCCAGCTCAGCGGCGCCGTCGCCGGCGCCCAGGTGTTCTCGGACGTGGTCGCGGCCTACCAGCGCCGCACGGGCCGCACCGTCGCACAGCTCAAGAACGGCTCCGACCTTCCCATCGTCTTCGAGACCAGCACCCTCGCCGGCAAGCAGGCCGACGTCGCGATCGTCAACATGATGGGGCGCACCCTCGGCTGGACGGGCGCGGGCGCGACCATCCCCGTCACCGACCTGCTCGACGCCTGGGACCTGCGGGACAAGATCCTCCCCGAGGCCGTCGCCGAGTGGACCGACGACGAAGGACGCCTGCGGGCGTTCCCCTTCACACGCACCAACTGGCCCGTGTCGTTCAACACCGGGCTGCTCGAGGAGGCCGGCGTCGAGATCCCCACCACCTCGGACGAGCTCGTCGCCGTCGCGGACGCCCTGCGCTCGAAGGGCATCGGGCCGGTGACGGTCGGCGGCTCCGACTGGAGCGGGCAGAAGCTGTTCCTCCAGATCCTCCAGGGCTTCCTGAGCCAGGAGGAGGCGCGCACCGTCTTCTCGACCGGCAGGCTGTCCGAGAGCGCAGGTGCGGTCGCCGGCGTGGAGCACTTCGTCGAGCTGCGCGACGCGGGCGTCTTCGTCGACGACGTGCAGGGCTACACCTCGGACTCGGAGCTCACGCAGTTCAACACCCGCAAGGCCGCGATCGTGCCCGCGATGTCCTCGGCGCTCGCGCTCGTCCCGAACGAACGGGCGAAGGAGGTCACGGTGGGCGGCTGGCCGATGCCGTCCGAGGGGGGCGTACTGGCCCGCCCCAGCGTCATCAAGAGCTACAACGGCCACGGCATCTGGATCAGCGAGAACGGCGCGGACAAGCTCGACCTCATCAAGCCGTTCGTCCAGGACCTGTACTCCGACGAGGTCACCGACGCGTTCATCCTGGGCTCCGGCCGCGACATGAACCGGGTCACCGACACGGTCAGCCAGGACTTCCCCCTGGTCGCGCAGGCGTCCCGCCTCACCGACGACGACGTCATGCCCGTGATGCTGCCCGACCTGCTCATCCCCGACTCCGTCTTCGAACCGATGATCAAGGTGACCGCCATGGCCTATGGGTCCTCCGCGTCCGCCGAACGGATCGTCGACGCGTTCGAGAAGTCCTACGACGCGGCCTGACCGCCGGCGCCCCGAAAGGATCCCCATGACCGCGCTCGTCGACGCCGACGCCCCCGCCGCCACCCGCACCCCACCGCCGGGCACCTCCCGGACCCGCCGCCGGACGCTCCGCGAGCGGTTCCCGGGCCTCGCCCTGCCCGCCCTCGTCTGGTACGCGGTGTTCATGATCGGCCCCGTGGTCGCGATGTTCGTCATCGCGTTCCTGTCCTGGCCGGGCATGCTCGTCACGCCGAGCTTCTCCGGCCTCGACAACTTCGCGGCCGTGTTCTCCGACGCGACCTTCTGGGCCGCGACGCGCAACTCCGCCGTCCAGATCGTCGTCGGGCTGCCGATCATGATCGTGCTGGCGTTCCTGCTCGCGTTCTACGTGGTGCAGAAGCCCCGCGGGCACCGGGTGCTGCGCTATCTGCTCTTCATCCCGGCGCTCATCTCCGCGCCCGCCACCGCCATGGTGTTCTACGCGATGCTCAACCCGGACGGCCTCGTCAACGGCGTGCTGCGCCCGCTCGGGTTCGACGGCACGGCCTGGCTCGCGGACCCGAGCACCGCGCTCGGCGCGATCATCGCCGTCGAGCTGTGGAGCGGCATCGGCTACTCGGCCGTGCTCATCGCCTCCCGCCTCGACGGCGTGGACGCCGAGATCGTGTCCGCGGCACGGATCGACGGCGCCGGCGACTGGCGCATCGCCTGGCGCATGTACTGGCCGATCGCCCGCGACTTCATCGGCGTCGTCACGATGCTGCAGTTCCTGTCGATGCTGTTCAACTCGGCGCAGAACGTCCTGCTCCTGACCCAGGGCGGGCCCGGGACGTCGACGACGACGCTGGCCTACCTCATCTACCAGAAGGCGTTCGTCGAGGCCGACCTGGGCTACAGCCAGGCCGTCGGCGTCATCCTCTTCGTGATCGGGCTGCTGGGCATGGGCGTCATCCGCCGCGTGCTCCGCGCGACCCACTGATCCCCGACCTGCCAAGGAGACCGCCATGGCCCGGCGCACCGCAGCCCTGCCCCTGCGCGACCGCATCGGCTCGATCACGAGCGGCACGCTCGCCTGGATCTACGCCGCCCTGCTGATCGTGCCCTTCTACTACTTCATCGTCTCGTCGTTCAAGGACAACGAGGAGATCTTCGAGTCCCCGCTGGCGCTGCCGACCACGTGGGACCTGTCGAACTTCGTGACGGCGATCGACCAGGCGGACCTCTGGCTCGCCATCGCGAACTCGGTGCTGACGACGCTCGGCGCCCTGGTCCTCACGCTCGTCCTCGCCCTCCCTGCGTCGTTCGCCCTGGCCCGTGCCCGGGGCCGCGCCGGCAAGGTCGTCGAGGGCGTCTTCGCGCTCGGCTTCCTCATCCCGTCGTTCGCCGCGCTCTTCCCGACGTTCCTGCTCGCGGCGGCGCTCGGACTGTTCCACACGCGCACGTTCGTGGTGCTCCTGCTGCCGGCCACCGCGCTGCCGCTGTCCGTCGTCATCCTCACGTCGTTCATGCGGACGATCCCGCGGGAGCTCGAGGAGGCGGCGTCGATGGACGGTGCCACCTCGCTGCAGGTGCTCCGGCAGGTCTACCTGCCGATCTGCATCCCCGGCATCGCGACCGTGCTGCTGCTCAACTTCCTGTCGTTCTGGAACGCCTACCTGTACCCGCTGATCCTCATCGGCCCGGACACGGCGCAGCGCACCATCCAGGTGGCGCTGCCGACCCTCAAGGTGGACGCGGGCACCGACTACGGCGTCCTCATGGCCGGCACGCTGTTCACGCTGCTGCCCGTCTACCTCGTGTACACCGTGCTGCAGCGCCAGATGCAGCGCGCGCTGCTGTCGGGGGCGGTCAAGGGATGACGGCCGTCGTCGCCGGCTCGCTGTCCCTGCGCTCCCGCATCGGCCAGGTCAACCAGCGCCTCAAGGGCTGGGAGGCGGTCCGCTGGGTCGACGGCGCGCCGCGGGTCACCGACGTCCTGCGCGCCGAGGTCGACCGGTGGGGCGGGCTCGGCGCCCTCTACGGCGTGCTCCGCGCCGACCCGTGGTCGGCGGTGCACTGGGGGAACGGCGTGCCCCCGGAGCGCAGCGCCGAGGCGTACGCCGCGGTGCAGGAGCACGTGACCCGGCACGGCGACGGCCTGCCCGTCCTGTTCGTCGAGGAGGCCCCGCACGGGCTGATGGCGCTCGGCGGGACGACGCTGCCGGTCAACCTCGCGCTGGGCGCCGGCATGGACGTCGCGCTCACCGAGGAGCTCGGTGCCCTCGTGGCGGCGGAGGCGCGCGCCCGCGGCACGCACGTCGCGCTCGTCTCGGGCCTCGACGTGCTGCGCGACCCGCGCTGGGGCAGGGCCGAGGAGTGCTTCTCGGAGGACCCGGCCCTCGCCGCGATGCTCGTCCGGGCGACGGTCCGCGGGATGCAGGGCACGACGTCGTGCGACGACGCGATCGACGGCGCCCACGTCGCGGTCGTGGCCAAGCACCTCGCCGGCCAGGGGGCCGGCATCGGCGGTCGTAACGGGTCGGGCGCCCCGATCGGGCGGCGCGAGCTCGGCGAGCTGCACCTGCGCCCGGCGTACGCCGCGGCGCGCGCGGGCGTCGCGGGGTACATGGCCGCGTACAACGACGTCGACGGCGTGCCGTGCAGCGCCAACGAGGAGCTGCTCACCGGCACGATCCGGGAGGCATGGGGCTGGCGCGGGCTCGTCATGGCCGACGGCACCGCGATCGACCGCCTGCGCGACAGCTCCCCCGACCCGGCGTCCGCCGCGGCGCTCGCGCTGCAGGCGGGGGTGGACCTCAGCCTCTGGGACGAGGCGTACACGCACGTCGAGGAGGCCCTGGACCGGGGCCTGGTCGAGGAGGCCGTGCTCGACCGCGCCGTCGACCGCGTGCTCGCCCTCAAGCACCGGCTCGGGCTGCTCGGCGATCCCGTGCCCGCCCCGCTGCAGACCCCGGCACGGGACGTGCTCGCCCTCGTCGAGCGTGCCGCGCGGCAGTCCGTGGCCCTGGTGCGCGACGACGGCGTGCTGCCGCTGCGTGCCGGGACGACCGTCGCCGTCGTCGGCCCCAACGCCGACGACCTCGACGCCCAGCTCGGCGACTACACGCCGCCGCGCCCGCCGGCGGACCCGGCCGCGTCCACCGTGCTGTCCGCGCTCGCCGACCGGCTCGGCACCGACCGGGTACGGCACGCGCCGGGCAGCCGCCTGCGCGGTCCCCTCGACGAGCAGCCCGACGGGACCGGCGCGCTCGACGCCGTCCGGGACGCATGCTCTGCGGCCGACGTGGCCGTGGTCGTGCTCGGCGGGACCAGCCGTCGCTCCTACGACGACGAGTTCGCCGACAACGGCGCCGTCGAGGGGCCCGCCCCCGACACCACGAACGGCGAGGGCGTGGACCTCTCGTCGGTCGCGCTGCCGCAGGCCCAGCTCGACGTGGCTCGCGCGGCGCGGGAGTCCGGCCGGCCCGTGGTCGGCGTCGTGGTCGACGGCCGCCCCCGGGTGCTCACCGCGCTGCTGCCGCTCGTCGACGCCCTGCTCGTCGTCCCGTTCCCCGGCCCCACCGGCGGCGCCGCGATCGCCGACGCGCTGCTCACCGGCGCCGCCTCCGGCAGGCTGCCCGCCACGTTCCCCGTGGCCGACGGCGTCGTGCCCGTGGCGCACGACGAGCGCCTCGAGACGGCCCGTGGCTACCTCGACCACCCCGTGGTGCGGGGGCTGCCCTTCGGCGCCGCGCACGCACCGGGCGTCACGACCACCGTGCGCACCCGCGCCGCGGCCGTCCGCGCGGACGACCTCGCCGCCGGCGCCACCGTCGCGCTGTCCGTCGAGGTGACGAACTCCGGGCCCGATGCTCTCGAGCTGTCGGTGCCGCTCTACGGGCGCCGGCACGAGCGAGGCATCCGCCCCCGGCGCCGTACGCTCCTGGGCGTGCGGCGCGCCACGGTCGCGGCCGGTGCCACGACGTCCCTGACGTTCGACCTCGGCCTCGACGCGCTCGGCTCCTGGGCGACCGGCGAGCCGGCCGCGGTGCCCGTGACCGTCGGCGCGTGGTGCACCCCCGACCTCGACGAGCCCGCCGACGCCGCCGTCGTGCGCGTCACCGACCGGGAGGACACCACCCCGTGGGACCGCTGACCACGACCACCCCCCTCGACCCGGCGCCACTCCACCCGGCGATCGACGCGACGCTGCACGCGGCGGCCGAGCGCGTGCGCGCCACGTCGGGCGAGCGTGTCGGCGCGATGGTGCTCGCCGCGCTGCGGCGCACGCTCACCGACACCCTCACGGTGGGCGCGGACGGCAGCATCTTCGTCATCACCGGTGACATCCCGGCGATGTGGCTGCGGGACTCGACCACCCAGCTCACGCCGTACCTGCGGTTCCTCGCGGACTGCGCGCCCCTGGCCGCCCTCGTGGCAGGCGTCGTGCGCCGACAGCTCGCCTGCCTGGACCACGACCCGTACGCCAACGCGTTCAACGACGGCCCCACCGGCGCGCACTACGACCCCGACGACGTCTGCGACGACCCGCACGTGTGGGAGCAGAAGTACGAGGTCGACAGCCTCGCGTACCCGGTCACGCTCGCCCACCGGTGGTGGCGCGAGACGGGTCGCACGGACGTGTTCGACGACCGTGCGCACCGCGTGCTGCGGACGGTCGTCGACCAGTGGCGCACGGAGCAGCACCACGACGCGTCGCCGTACCGCTTCAGCCGCGAGACCACGATCCCCACCGAGACGCTCGCGCGTGACGGCCGCGGCACCCCGGTCGGCTTCACGGGCATGACGTGGAGCGCCTTCCGCCCGTCCGACGACGCCTGCACGTACGGCTACAACGTGCCGGCGAACCTGTTCGCCGCGCAGGCTCTGCTCGCGGTCGCCGAGATCGCCGAGGAGGTCTACGGCGACCGGGCACTGACCGACGACGCACGCGCGCTGTCCCGCGAGCTCGTCCGGGGCGTCGAGGCGCACGGGACCGTGCCCTCCCCGGCCGCCTCGGCTCGCGGCGCGCTGATCTACGCGTACGAGGTCGACGGGCTGGGCGGCGTGCTGTGCATGGACGACGCCAACACTCCGTCCCTCCTCTCCCTGCCGCTGATCGCCCCCGACGTGCTCGACGACGACGTCTGGCGGGCCACGCGCTCCTTCGTGCTCAGCCCCGCGAACCCGTACTGGTTCTCGGGCACCGTGACGGCGGGCGTCGGCAGCCCGCACACCGGACCGGGCCGGGTGTGGCCCATCGCGCTCGCCGTCGAGGGACTGACGGGCACGCCCGAGGACCGGGCCCGTCTGCTGCAGCTCGTGGCTGAGACCGACGCCGGTACCGGCCACGTGCACGAGAGCTTCGACCCGTCGGACCCGACATCGTTCTCCCGGCCCTGGTTCTCGTGGGCCGACTCGATGTTCTGCGAGCTCGCGCTGGCCGTCGCCGACGACGCGCGGGGCTGAACCGGACACTGACACGAGCCCCGGGCGGCGCGCCGTCCGGGGCTCCCGTCGGGCCGCTACCTTGCGACGCAAGTGACTGCTATCTTGTGTGGCATGGTACCGAGCTCCGACGTGGTCCTCACCCAGCTCCGCAAAGGGGTCGTGGAGTACTGCGTCCTGGCCTGCCTGCGATCGGGGCCGGCCTACGGCCTCGAGCTCGCCGAGCGCCTCGGCGCCACGAGCACCCTGCTGACCAGCGAGGGCACCCTGTACCCGCTGCTCTCGCGGCTGCGCCAGCAGGGCTGGGTCACGACGACGCAGGTCGCGTCCCCGATGGGCCCGCCGCGCCGGTACTACGAGCTCACGACCGAGGGCCAGGCGGCGCTCGAGACGTTCACCGCCACCTGGTCCCGGTTCACCGCCGACGTCCGCACGACCCTGGAGCCCTGATGACCGCAGCACCCGCGTTCCCCCCGCTCGTCGAGGCGTACCTCGCCGACCTCGAGCACGCGCTGGCGGCGAGCGAGCCGCGCGAGCGCGCCGAGACCCTCGCCGCGGTGCGCGAGCACGCGGCGGAGTCGCTCGCGCTGCACGGGTCGGACGACGCCGGGGCCCGGCGCGTGCTGGACGAGCTGGGCCCGGTGGACGCCATCGCCGCCGCATCGACCCCGGCCGCACCGGCGGTCCCGGCGGCCCCTCCGCCCCCGGCCGCCGCGCCCGCCGCGGACGTCTGGCTGGTCGTGCTCGCCGTCGTGTCCCTGGCGCTCTTCGTGGTCCCGCTCGTGGCCGCCGCCGCCGTGATCTGGGCGGCCGTCCGGCTCCGCGGCGGCGTCGGCCACCGCCGCATGCAGCAGGTGGCCCTCGCCGTCGGCGCGGTCTCGTTCGTCGGCGCCGCGGCCCTCTACGTGTCGCACGTGCTGGCCGGCTGAGGGGCCCGCCGCACCGTTTCGACGCACCGAGCGTTCCCTCCGGCGGAAACCGGTTGCTAGGCTGGGCACAGCACGGCGGGAACCGGTTTCTCACGGTTTCTCGCCGACTGTCCCAGCGACGTGACGGAAGGCGACCATGACCTACTACAGCAACCCGGTCCTCGACGCGGACTGGCCGGACCCCGACGCGGTGCGCGTCGGGGACGACTACTGGCTGATCGCGTCCAGCTTCAACCGCGCCCCCGGGCTGCCCGTGCTGCACTCGCGCGACCTCGTGAGCTGGGAGCACGTGGCGAACGCGCTGCCCGCGCTGCCCCAGTCCGGGCACTACGCGCTCCCCCGCCACGGCTCGGGGGTGTGGGCGCCCAGCCTGCGCCACCACGACGGCCTGTTCTGGATCGTCTACCCCGACCCGGACCACGGGATCTTCGTCCTCACGGCCGCCGACCCGCGCGGCCCGTGGTCCGAGCCCTGGTGCCTGGTGCCGGGCCAGGGCCTCATCGATCCCTGCCCGCTGTGGGACGACGACGGCCGCGCCTACCTCGTGCACGGCTGGGCCAAGAGCCGCGCCGGCGTGAAGAACCGCCTCACGGTGGTCGAGGTGGACCCCGCCCTGCGCCGCGTCGTCGGGCCGGCGCGCACCGTGGTCGACGGCGACGAGCTGCCGGGCTTCCGCACGCTCGAGGGCCCCAAGCTGTACCAGCGCGACGGCTGGTACTGGATCCTCGCGCCGGCGGGCGGCGTCGCGACCGGCTGGCAGACGGCGTTCCGGTCCCGGTCGGTGTGGGGCCCGTACGAGCACCGCGTGGTGCTGGCCCAGGGCGACACCCCGGTCAACGGCCCGCACCAGGGCGCCTGGGTGGACACCCCCGACGGCGCCGACTGGTTCCTGCACTTCCAGGACCGCGGCGTCTTCGGCCGCGTCGTGCACCTGCAGCCGATGCGATGGGACGACGACGGATGGCCGGTCATGGGCGAGGAGGGCTCGCCCGTGCTCACGCACCCGACGCCGGTACCGGCCGCCGAGCCCGGAGAGCCGGTGCGCGGCGACGACTTCGCCTCCCCGGGCCTCGCACCCCGTTGGCACTGGCAGGCGAACCCCGCCGAGGGCTGGGCCGTGGCCGACGGCGGCGGCACGCTGCGCCTGCCCGCACAGCCCTCGCCCCGGGGCAACCTGCGCGACCAGGGCGCCGTCCTGAGCCAGCAGCTGCCGGGGCAGCCGAGCACGTGGGAGACCCCGGTCGGGCTCGTGGGCGACGCGCCCGGCACCCGCGCCGGCGTCGTCGTCCTCGGCCGCGAGTACGCCTGGGCCGGGCTGGTGCGCACGCCCGGCGGCGTCGAGGTGACGGTGCGACGGGGCGGCACCTACGGCGACGAGGAGATCCTCGCGCAGGAGCCCGTGCCCGCGGGCGCGACGGGCGTCGTCCTACGCACCGCCGTCGACGCCGAGGGCCGCGTCACCTGGGCCTGGCGCGACGACGCCCCGCCCGGGGACGACGACGCGGAGTGGCACGAGCCCGCGCCCCCGTGGCAGGCCGTCGTCGGCCACTGGATCGGTGCGGAGGTCGGCCTGTTCGCGAGCGCCCCGCTCGGGGCGGACCTGCGGCCGGGCGACGGCGGCACCTTCGGCCCGGTGCGCGTCACCGTGGCCGGGAAGGACGCCTGATGGCCCGCTCGGGCGGCCCGACGATCGACGAGGTGGCGGCCGCCGCCGGGGTGTCGCGGGCGACCGTCTCGCGGGTGATGAACGGCCGGGCCAGCGTCGCCCGGGACATCGCCGAGCGGGTGCGCGTCGCCGCGAAGGACCTGCGCTACCAGCCCAGCCGGGTGGCGCGCAGCCTGTCCCTGGGTCGCACCAACTCCGTGGCGCTGGTCGTGCCGGACCTCGCGAACCCGATGTTCCAGCAGATCCTGCGCGGCACGATGGCGGCGGCCGCGCCGCACGACTACCGCGTCCTGGTGGCCGACACCGCCGAGAACACGGCCGACGAGGCCGAGGTCGCGCTCGAGGCGCGGCAGCGGTGCGACGCGCTCGTGCTCGCCGCGCCGCGCACGTCCGAGGACGCGCTGCTCGAGCTCCTGCCGCGGCTGGAGCCGGTCGTCGTGGTCAACCGGCACGTGCCCGGCCTCACCGTGCCGAGCGTGCGCGTGGACTACGCGGCCGGCGTGCGCAGCATGGTGGACCACCTGGTCGCGCTCGGGCACCGCGAGCTCGCGTACGTCGCCGGCCCGCGCTCGAGCGCGTCGAACGGGCTGCGCGCCCGCGCCCTCGACGACGCCCGCGAGCGGCACCCGGGCCTGCGCGTCACGACCGTGCCGTGCGGCCCCACCGTGGACGCCGGGTACCGCGCGGCGGACGCGGTGCTGGCGACCGGGGCGACGGGCGTCGTGGCGTTCAACGACCTGGTCGCGTTCGGCCTCCTCGCGCGGCTCAACGAGGCCGGCGTGGCGGTGCCGGGAGACATCTCGATCGGCGGCTTCGACGACATCGAGCTCGCCCGCTACGCGACGCCGTCGCTGACCACGGCCGCCGTGCCGCAGGCCGACCTCGGCCGTCGCGCCTGGGAGCTGCTGCACGCCCGCGTGCTCGGCACCGAGCGCACGCGGCTCGGCGCGGAGGGCATCGCCGTGCACGTGACCCCGGGGCTGGTGGTGCGGGGCAGCACCGGGCCGGTACCGCCCGCGCGCCGGCTCGGCGTGACCTCGGCGGACCTCGCGGGGCGCGCGCACGCCCGCGACGACACGGTCCGGGCGCGGTGGCGGCCCGTCGACGACGACTGGGTGCTCGGCGTCGGCGACGACCGCCCCCTCAGCCGCTACTCGCGGGGCGAGGGCATGCCCGGGGTGCACAGCCCGCGGCCGTTCCTGCACCCGGTGCACTCGGCGCAGGGCGTCGCGATGACGACGAAGAGCCCGCTGGACCACCGCCACCACTACGGCGTCTCGATGGCGGTGGCCGACGTGGACGGCACCAGCCACTGGGGCGGGCGCACGTACGTGCGCGACCAGGGGCCGACGCTGCTCGCGAACCACGGCCGCCAGGAGGCCGGGCGGACGGAGGTGACGGACGACGGCGCCACACTGACCCAGCAGGTGCGCTGGCTGGACGAGCGCGGGGGCGTGCAGCTGACCGAGGAGCGGCGGCTCACGGCCGTCGTGCTGCCGGAGGTCGACGCGTGGGCGCTCGGCTGGCACGGCAGCCTGCTCGCCGGCGACGCCGACCTCGAGATCGGCAGCCCGGCGACCCACGGCCGGCCCGGCGCCGGGTACGGCGGCTGGTTCTGGCGGCTCCCGTCCGGCGACGAGGCCTTCGCGCTGAGTCCCGACCGCGGCGGCGACGTGCACGGCTCGCGCAGCCGGTGGGTGGCCGTCGTGCGGCGCACCGGGCCGGCCTGGACCACCCTCGTGCTGGCCCAGGCGTCCGGGGAGCCCGACCCGTGGTTCGCCCGCGTGGGCGACTACGTCGGGCTGGGCCCGGCGCTCGCCTGGGACACGGTCCGCACGGTGCCGGCGGGGTCGTCCCTCGAGGTCGACGTCGTGGCGGCCGTCGTCGACCGGCGCCTCGACATCACGGGCGCCGGGGACGTCGCCGACCTCGCGGTGGGACGGGTGGGAGCCGCCCGGCTGTCCTGAAGGGTGGCGGCCGAGGCCCTCCCGCCTCCTCGGCGGGTGGGCTTCCGCCGTCGCTGCCTAGGCTGGCCACGTGACGCCGGCACCGTGGACCACGCGCACCAGGACGGCCTGGAGCCCCTCGCCGGGGCGGCCGACGTGGGGCATCGTGCTGGGCGACGTCGTCCGTGCCGCGGCCCTGGTGAGCCTCCTGGTCGCCGCGGCGACGTCGGACTGGGTCGCGGTCGCGCTGTTCGCCCTCGTCCTGGGCGGATCGATGGTGCCCCGCGCGTCCGGCGCCGCCGCGTGGCTCGACGTCACGTGCGGGACCGCCGTGCTCGCCGCCGCCTGGTGCGCCGCGGCCGGTCTCTACGAGCGGGTCGCGGGCCTGGACCTGCTCGTGCACGCCGTCGCGACCGGTGCGCTCGCCGCTCTGGCCCACCAGGTGCTGACCCGGGACGGCCTCGCGACGTCTCCCGTCCGCCCCCGCGCGACGGCCGCCCTGACGACCGTCGGCCTCGGCGCGCTGCTCGCCGTCGTCTGGGAGCTGCTCGAGGCGGTGGGGCACCGGTTCGTCGACGACAGCATCCACGTGACGTACCCGGACACCGTCGGCGACCTCGCGGCGGCGCTCGTGGGCAGCGTCGCGGCGGCATGGCTCGTCGCCCGGGGTGCCGCCCGGACACCGGCACGGGGGCTCCCGTGACGAGGGCGCCGGGTGCCCGGTTCTCGGGACGGCCGCTCCCCACGGTCTCGGTCGTCATCCCTGCCCGCGACGACGCCGCCGCGCTCGAGCGGTGCCTCGCGCTGCTCGCGGCGCAGACGCTCGCCCCGCTCGAGGTCGTCGTGGTGGACAACGCCTCGACGGACGAGACCGCCGACGTCGCCCGACGCGCGGGGGCGGTCGTGGTCCACGAGCCGCGGGTCGGCATCCCCGCCGCCGCGGCGGCGGGGTACGACGCGGCGGCGGGCGAGGTCGTGGCGCGCCTCGACGCCGACTCGCAGCCCGCGCCCGGCTGGGTGCGCGCCGTCGCCCAGCACCTGGCCGACGACCCCGCCGCCGACGCCGTGACCGGGACGGGGACGTTCACCGACCTGCGGGGCGGCCGCTGGGCGTGCGCGCTGTACCTCTCCGCGTACTACGCCAGCACCCGGATGGCGCTCGGCCACACGGCCTTGTGGGGCTCCTGCATGGCGTTCCGTCGCAGCACGTGGTGGGCCGTGCGTGACCAGGTCGAACGGGTCGACCCGGAGATCCACGACGACCTGGACCTCGCGTTCGCCCTCGGGCCCCGCCGCCGGATCGTCCGCGACCGCCGGCTCCGCGTCGGCGTGTCCGCCCGGTCGCTGCGGTACGCCCGCCGTCGACGCCTGGTGCGGGCCGTGCGCACGCTGCGGCTGAACTGGGCGGTCGCACCGCCGTGGGAGCGCTGGCGGGACCGGCTCGGCATCGCCGCCTGACAGCTCCGCCCTCCGAGCCGATTGATATCGGCGGCTGAACTATTGACGCGGGCGCCGTCCTCGGCTACGTTGTGAGAAACCGGTTTCTGAGGCGTTTCCGGTCGCAGAGCGCGACGGGCACGGGAAGACCGACACCGACGTCGGCCGCACCACGAGCAGCACGAGCAGCAACGACAGGCACCACCGGGCACCCCGCCGTCGTCGACGGGCCCCGGCCGCCGCCCCGCTCGTCCCGACCCGAGGGCCACCCGGCCCGAGTCTCACGAGAGGCGCGACGATGCCCTTCAGCGCGGACCATCGACCCACCCCGCACCGCACCCCCTCCCCCCGCTCCCGCCGCCCGGGACCGCGGGCCCGCCGTGCCGCGGCGGCCCTCGCCGCCCCGGTCCTGGGCCTGACGCTGCTCGCCCCGGTGGCGCACGCGACGTCGGGCACGGACGCCGAGGCCGCAGGCCGGGCGCTGCTGCACCGCATCGGGGCCCCGCCCACGACCTCCGCGGACGGTCCCGTGTGGTCCCCCACCGCGACGGGCTTCGCGTCCGTGCCGACCGACGAGCTCCCCGACGGCACCACGGGCGGGGCGGGCGGGCGGACCGTCACGGTGCGCGACGCCGCCGCGCTGGCCGAGGCGGCCGCGGCCGAGGAGCCGCTGACGATCCTGGTGCATGGCACCCTCGACGTGGAGCCGTTCGGCTCGATGATCGACGTGGCGAGCGACAAGACGATCGTCGGCGCGGCGACGGGCGGCGAGCTCGTCGGCGGCGGGCTGCGGCTGCTGGAGGTCGAGAACGTCATCATCCGCAACCTCACGTTCCGCGACTCGTACGTCGCGGCCGACTGGGACGGCAAGAGCGCGGACAACGACAACGACGGCATCCGCATCGACACGTCGGACCACGTCTGGGTCGACCACAACGAGTTCGCGCGGCTCGGCGACGGCCAGCTCGACGTCCGCAAGGACTCCACCGCGGTGACGGCGTCGTGGAACTCCTTCCACGACCACAACAAGACGCTCGGCGTCGGGTGGACGGACAACGTGGTGACCACGCTGACGCTGCACCACAACCGGTTCTCGAACGTGCACCAGCGCAACGGCAGCATCGACAACGTGGCGCTCGGCCACCTGTACAACAACTGGCTGTCCGGGGTGAGCTCGTACGGCACGACGTCGCGCGGCGGCTCCACGCTGCTGGTCGAGTCGAGCGTCTACGAGAACGCCCGCAACCCGCTCATCCTCAGCGGCGACGCCGCCAGGCTCCACCAGCGCGACAACCTGTTCCGCGGGAACTGGGGCGAGGAGCCGGCCGAGACCGGGCCCACGTTCGAGGCGTCCGACCTCTACGACTACGAAGCCGACCCCGTCGAGGACGTCGTGCCGCTGCTGAGCCGGTACGCCGGCACCCGCACCACCCGCGACGACCGGCTCGGCCGGCAGGTCACGGTGGCGCAGGACGGCACCGGCGACTACCTGTCGATCCAGGCCGCCGTGGGCGCGGCGTCGCGCTCGCCCCGGCCGGTCGAGATCGTCGTCGGACCGGGCACGTACCGCGAGGTGCTCACCGTCTGGCCGGGCGCCGAGGGCCTCACGATCCGCGGCGCGACGGGCGACCCCGCCGACGTCGTCGTGACCTACGACAAGCCCGCGAGCGACTGGGCCACCGCGACCGTCCTCGCCGACGGCGTCACCCTGCGCGACCTCACGCTCGAGAACGCGTACGACGCCGAGGCCGGCGGCCCGAGGGAGACCCTCGCCCTGCGCGACGCCGCCGGCGGCACCGTGCTGGACGACGTCCCCCTGGTGGGCGGCGGCCTCTCGACCGACGACCCCCGCCACTCCTGACCCTCCTGACCTGATCGAGGAGCAACGATGAGACTCACGACCACCCGCGCCGCCGCGCTGCTCGGCGCCCCGGTGCTGGCCCTGACCCTGCTCGCCCCCGCCGCCCAGGCGGCGCCGTCCGACGGCGACCCGGCCGCGGCAGGCGCCGCCGTCCTGGAGCGCATCGGCGCGCCCACGACGACGACGGCCGACGGGCCCGTCTGGTCGCCCGTCGCGACGGGCTTCGCCTCCACGCCCACCGACGACCTCCCGCACGGCACCACGGGCGGCGCGGGCGGGGGCTCCGTCACCGTCCGCGACGCGGCCGCGCTCGCCGAGGCCGCGGCGTCCGACGAACCGCTGACGATCTACGTCAAGGGCACCATCGAGCCGGCCGAGTTCGGCTCGATGATCGACGTGGCGAGCGACAAGACGATCGTCGGGTTCGCGTCCGGCGCCGAGCTGGTCGGCGTCGGGCTGCGGCTCGACCACGTGGAGAACGTCGTCGTGCGCAACCTGCGCTTCCGCGACTCGTACGTGCCGGGCGACTGGGACGGCAAGAGCGCCGACAACGACAACGACGGCATCCGCGTCGACACCTCCAGCCACGTGTGGATCGACCACAACGAGCTCACGCGCCTGGGCGACGGGCTGATCGACGTCCGCAAGGACTCCACGGCGGTCACGCTGTCGTGGAACTACCTGCACGACCACAACAAGACGGTGGGCGTGGGCTGGACCGACAACGTGGTCACCGAGATCACGATGCACCACAACCGGTTCTCGAACACCTACCAGCGCAACGCGAGCATCGACAACGTCGCCGCCGGCCACCTCTACAACAACTGGTTCGACGGGCAGGCGCAGTACGGCACGATGTCGCGCGGCGCGTCGCAGCTCGTCGTCGAGTCGAGCGTGTACTCGAACGGCGAGGACGCGATCGTCGCCAAGGACCCGGCGTCGAAGGTCGACTCGCGCGACAACCGGTTCACGACCATCCGCGGGCGCAAGGACGACACCGGCCCGACGTTCGACCCGGCCGCGCGGTACGCGTACACGCCCGACGCCGTCGCCGACGTCACCCGCATCGTCACGGCCGGCGCGGGCACCCTCGGCGCGCCGGAGAAGGTCCGCCGCACGGTCACGGTCGCGCTCGACGGCACCGGGGACTACGCGTCGATCGGGGCCGCGGTGGGCGCGGCGTCGCGGTCGCCGCACCCGGTGGACGTCGTCGTCGAGCCGGGCGTCTACCGCGAGGTGGTGCGGGTCTGGCCCGGCGCCGACGGGATCACGATCCGCGGCGCCACCGGCGACCCGGAGGACGTGGTGCTCACCTACGACCTCGCCGCCGGCCAGGCCAAGTTCTACGGCGGCACGTTCGGGCACACCGGCTCGCCGGTGCTGTCCGTGCTGGCCGACGACGTCACGCTGCGCGACCTCACCGTGGAGAACGCCTACGACGAGGCCGCGAACGGCGGCAGCCAGGCGCTCGCGCTGCGGACGTCGGGCGACCGCACCGTGCTCGACGGCGTGCGCCTGCTCGGCAACCAGGACACGTACCTGGCCGACCCGGGCTCCGGCGCCACGGCGGCGCGCACCTGGGTCACCGGCTCGTACATCGAGGGCGACGTCGACTTCGTCTACGGCGGCGGCACCCTCGTCGTCGAGGACTCGGAGATCCGCTCGCTCGACCGCGGGTCCGCGACCAACAACGGGTACGTGGCCGCCCCGGCGACCGTGCCCGGCGGCAAGGGCTTCCTGTTCACCGGCACCCGGTTCACGTCGGACGCCGCGGCGGGCACCGTGTTCCTCGGCCGCCCGTGGCACCCCAGCAGCAACCCGCTCGTCGACCCGTCGGTCGTCGTCCGCGACTCGTGGCTGGGCGCGCACGTCGGCACGCCCGCCTGGTCGGACATGAGCGGCTGGTCGTGGCGCGACGACTTCATGCGGGAGTACCGCAACGCCGGCCCGGGCGCCGCGCCCGCCGGCGAGGTCGTCGACGGCCGCCCGCAGCTGACCGACGACGAGGCCGCCGCGCACACCCGCGAGGCGTACCTGGCCGGCGACGACGGGTGGGCGCCCTGGCGCTGACCTGACGCATGGTGAGCGCGGTCCGCGGGCGTGGGCCGCGCTCACCACGACGTTCGTCACAGCGCGCGCGGGGGCGGCCTCGGGGCAGTAGGGTCGACGACGGTTCAGGCCGCTGTCGCGGCCCTCGGAAGGCACCCATCCCCCGTGGCCACAGGAGGCTGCTGCATGGTTCCGGACGTGCGCCGGTGACGCCGGTCGAGGCCGTCCCCGTCGGGCGGCTCGACGTGGTCGGGGCGTGGGCCGTACGCACCGTCGACGACCTCGCGGACGTGCGCGCGGCGCTCGAGGCGCGCCTGCCGTGCGACTGCCCGGCGGCGCAGGTGGGCCCCACCGCGGACGTCGGCGGGCTGTCCGGCCGCCAGCGCATGGTGCTGGTGGCGAGCGAGCTGGTGGCGAACGCCCTGGAGCACGCCCGGCCGCCCGTGGTCGCGCGGCTCCTGTGCGACGGCGACGTCGCCGTCGTCGACGTCGCCGACCACAGCCCGGACGCCCCGCCCGTCGTCCCGCACGACCGGGAGCCGGGCGAGGGCGGCCACGGCCTGCGCCTCGCGAAGACGATCGCCGACGAGGTCGGCTGGTACTGCACCGACCGCGGCGAGAAGCACGTGTGGGCGCGGTTCACGACCGCCGACCGGGCGCCCGTCGACGCGCCGCAGGGCCTGGCGACCCACGGCGCGGCGTCCGGCGGGTTCTACCGCGGGGCGTAGCGCTCGGGCGTGAACGCCGCGGCGACGAGCGCGCGCAGGTCCTCCAGGCCGCCGTCCACGAGGCCTCGGGCCCGGGCCTGCACCAGCAGGTTGCCGATGGCGGTGGCCTCGACGGGGCCGGCGACCACGGGAAGCCCGGAGCGGTCCGCCGTCGCCTGGCACAGCAGCGTGTTCTGCGCGCCGCCGCCGACCACGTGGATGGCCGAGACGGTGCGCCCGGCGAGCCGCGCGGCCGTCGTGACGGCGTCCGCGAACGCCTGCGCGAGGCTCTCCACGATGCTGCGCACGTACTCCCCGCGGGTGGCCGGCACGGGCCGGCCGTGCTCGCGGCACCAGTCGGCGATCCGCCCGGGGATGTCGCCCGGCGGCAGGAAGCGCGGGTCGTCGACGTCGAAGACCGCGACGGGCGCGGTGACGTGCGCCGCCTCGGCCAGCAGCTCCTGCAGGGTGCTGGAGCGCTGGGCCGCCGTGGACTCGCGCTCCCAGGTGCGGATCGACTCGCTGAGCAGCCACAGCCCCATGACGTTGTGCAGGAAGCGCGTGCGGCCGTCGACGCCGCCCTCGTTGGTGAAGCCGGCGAGGCGGGCGTCCTCGGAGAGCACCGGCGCGTCGAGCTCGAGGCCGACCAGCCCCCAGGTGCCGCACGAGACGTAGGCGACGTCCCGGTCGGTGGCGGGCACGGCGACGACGGCGGAGGCCGTGTCGTGCGAGCCGACGGCCGTGACCTCGAGCGCCCGGCCGACCAGCTCCGCGACGTCGGGGCGCAGGGCCCCGAGCGACGCCCCCGGGTCGACGAGGGGCGGCAGGATCCCGGCCGGGATCCCCACGAGGTCGGCGAGGCCCGTGTCCCACTCCCCCGTGCGCGCGTCGAGCAGACCGGTCGTGGAGGCGTTGGTGCGCTCCGCGACCTCGGCCCCGGTGAGCCAGTGGGCGAGCAGGTCGGGCACCAGCAGCAGCCGGTCGGCCAGGTCGAGCAGCGGCCCCTCCGTGGCCAGCTGGAACACCGTGTTGAACGGCAGGTGCTGCAGCCCGTTGCGCGCGTACAGCGCCGCGGCGTCCACGCGCGCGTGCACGCGCTCCACGCCGTCCGCCGTGCGCGCGTCCCGGTAGTGGTACGGCACGCCGAGCAGCCGGCCGCCGCGCAGCAGGCCGTAGTCCACGGCCCACGAGTCGATCCCGACGCCCAGGATCTCCCCCGGCGCCTCGCGCTCGGCCGCGGCCAGCCCGTCCACCACCTGGCGGTACAGCTCCAGCAGGTTCCAGTGCAGGCCGTCGGGCGTACGGACCGGGTCGTTGGGGAACCGCGCGACGTGCTGCAGCCGCAGCCCCTCGCGCCCGCCGAACCGGCCCAGGATGACGCGCCCGCTGGTGGCGCCCAGGTCGACGGCGGCGAGGGTGCCCTCCGCCGTCGAGGGGGTCGTGCCCGTCACCGCAGGAACGCCTGGGCCACGCCGGCGTCGACGGGCACGTGCAGGCCGGTGGTGTGCGAGAAGTCGGACGTGCACAGCGCGTAGACGGCGTTGGCGACGTGCTCGGGCAGCACCTCGCGCTTGAGCAGCGTGCGCTGGGCGTAGAACTTGCCCAGGTCCTGCTCCTCGATGCCGTACGTCTTGGCGCGGTTGGCGCCCCACCCGGAGGCGAAGATGCCCGAGCCGCGCACGACGCCGTCCGGGTTGATGCCGTTGACCTTGATGCCGTGCTCGCCGAGCTCGGCGGCCAGCAGCCGCACCTGGTGCGCCTGGTCGGCCTTGGTGGCCGAGTACGCGATGTTGTTCGGGCCCGCGAACACGGAGTTCTTCGACGAGATGTAGACGATGTCGCCGCCGAGCTTCTGGTCCACGAGGATGCGCGCGGCGTTCTTGGCCACGAGGAACGAGCCCTTGGCCATGACGTCGTGCTGCAGGTCCCAGTCCGCCTCGGTGGTGTCGAACAGCGACTTGCTCAGCGACAGGCCGGCGTTGTTCACCACGATGTCCACGCCGCCGAAGGCGAGGACGGCGTCGGCGAGCGCGGCCTGCACGGCGGCCTCGTCGGCGACGTTCGCCGCCAGGCCGACGGCGACGTCGGTCGAGCCGAGCATCTCGTTGATCTCAGTCGCGGCGGCCTCGGACTTCGCCAGGTCCAGGTCGGCGACGACGACGCACGCGCCCTCCGCCGCGAGGCGGGTCGCGATGGCCTTGCCGATGCCGGAGGCCGCGCCGGTGACGAACGCGATGCGGGTCGCGAGCGGCTTGGGCTTCGGCTTGCGCTGGAGCTTCGCCTCCTCGAGCGCCCAGTACTCGATGCGGAACTTCTCCGACTCGTCGATCGGGGCGTAGGTGGACAGGGCCTCCGCGCCGCGCATCACGTTGATCGCGTTGACGTAGAACTCCCCCGCCACGCGCGCCGTCTGCTTGTCCGCGCCGTAGGAGAACATGCCCACGCCGGGCACGAGGACGATCGCCGGGTCCGCGCCCCGCATGGCGGGCGGCTCCTCGCCGCGGGCGCGGGCCTCGGCGGCGCCGCGCTCGTAGTACGCGGTGTAGTCGGCGCGGTACGCCTCGTGCAGCTCGGGCAGCCGCTCCACGATCTCCTCGACCGTGGCGGTGGCCGGCAGGTCCACGACCAGCGGCTTCACCTTGGTGCGCAGGAAGTGGTCGGGGCAGCTGGTGCCCAGCTCCGCCAGGCGCGCGTGCTCGGCGCTCGCCAGGAAGTCGAGCACGACGTCGGCGTCGGTGAAGTGCCCCACCTGCGGCTTGTCGTGCGACGCGACGGCGCGCAGGTGCGGGGCGAGCGCGGCGGCCTTGGCGCGGCGCTCGTCGTCGGGCAGGGCGCCGAAGCCGTCGAGGGGCGGGCCGAAGGGCTCCGGCGCACCGTGCTCGGCGATGTACGCGGCGGCGGTCTCGATGATCCACAGCGAGCTCGCCTCGGACTCCTCGGCCGTCTCGCCCCAGGCCGTGATGCCGTGCCCGCCGAGCACCGTGCCGATCGCGTCCGGGTGGGCGGCCTTGATCTCCGCGATGTCGAGGCCGAGCTGGAAGCCGGGACGGCGCCACGGCACCCACACGACCTTGCCGCCGAAGATCTTCTGCGTCAGCTCCGGGCCGTCGACGGCGGTCGCGATCGCGATGCCGGCGTCCGGGTGCAGGTGGTCCACGTGCGCGGCGTCGACCAGGCCGTGCATGGCCGTGTCGATGCTCGGGGCGGCGCCGCCCTTGCCGTGCAGGCAGTAGTCGAACGCGGCGACCATCTCGTCCTCGCGCTCCACGCCCGGGTACACCTCGGTGAGGGCGCGCAGGCGGTCGAGCCGCAGGACGGCGAGGCCCTTCGCGGTGAGGGTGCCGAGGTCGCCGCCGGAGCCCTTGACCCACAGCAGCTCGACGTCCTGCCCGGTGACCGGGTCCTTCTCGATCCCCTTGGCGGACGTGTTGCCGCCGGCGTAGTTCGTGTTGCGCGGGTCGGCGCCCAGGCGGTTCGACCGCGCGACGAGGGCCTCCACGGTCGGGTTGACGGTCTGCTTCGTCATCGGTGCTCCGGTGGTCGGTCCGTCGGCCGACGGACGGGGGTGGGTGCGGTCAGAGGGGTCGGGGGGGTTCAGCGCGCAGGCTCGTGCGAGGCGCCGACGAGGGCGTCGGTCGTGAGCCACGCGGCGATCCGCGCGAGGCTGCGCGCGCAGCCGGGGTGGTCGGGCTGGTTGAGGTGGCCGTGCGTGGTGCCGTCCTCGCGGACGAGCAGGACGTCGACCCCGGCGGCGGACAGCTCCGCGGCGTACGCCTCGCCGGACGAGCGCAGCCCGTCGCTGTCCGACGTCAGGACGAACGTCGGCGGCAGCCCGCGCAGGTCGTCCCCGGCACCGCCCGGGAACGCGTACGGCGACGCCGGCCCGTCGGCGTGCCCGAGGTAGTTGTCGTTCATCGCGGCGACCAGCTCGGGCGGGAAGCTGCCCCCGATGGCCTCGACCTTGGCCGCGAGCTCGTCCGGGTGCGGCGGCAGGGCGTAGTGCGCCACCGGGTAGGCGAGCACGGTGCTGCGCACCGGCGTGCCGGCGTCGCGCAGCCGCAGCGAGGCGCCGGCGGCGAGGTTGCCGCCCGCGCTCGCGCCGCCGATCGACCAACGCTCGGGCGCCACGCCGAGGTCGGCCCCGAGCGCCCAGTCGTACGCGAAGCCGACCTCCTCGGAGGGCACCGGGAAGCGGACGCCCTCCGCGCTCACCCGCCCGGCGCGGGCGCCGGACCGGACCGCTTCCTCGTCGAACGGGAGGACCCGGCGGTAGTCGACGCTGACGACGAGCACGCCGGACGCCGCCAGCGCCCGCGCGACGCCGTCGGCCTCGGGCATGTCGAGGTCGCCGTGCATGAAGCCCCCGCCGTGCGCCCACACGAGGCCGGCGACCGGCGTCGTCCCCGGCGTGTAGACCCGCACCGGGAGGTCACCGTGCGGGCCGTCGACAACCCTGTCGACGACGGTGGTCTCAGCCGTCGCCCCTGCCGTCGTCGTCATCCTCAGGCGCCCCAGCCGGCCTGCTGGCCGCCGACGCGCTCGGCCGCGATCTGCGCGAGGTAGCCCGACGCCGCGAACGCCTTCATGGGCTCGGGGTCGAGGCCCTGCTCGGCGCGCAGGTCGGCGAGCAGGCCGCGCACGTCGGTGTTGTAGGCGTCCATGAGCGCCCCGTTGGCGCCGAGCACGTCGCCGGAGCGCTGGGCGGCGTCGAGCGCCTCGGCGTCCACCAGCAGCGCCTTGGCCGTGGCCTCCTGGACGTTCATCACGGAGCGGATCTGGCCGGGGATCTTGTCCTCGATGTTGTGGCACTGGTCGAGCATGAAGTTCACCCCCGACTCCGGGCGCAGCGCGTCCGCCTGCACGATCTCGTGCATGATCCGGAAGAGCTGGAACGGGTCCGCGGCGCCGGCCATGAGGTCGTCGTCGGCGTAGAAGCGCGAGTTGAAGTCGAACGCGCCGAGGCGGCCCTGACGCAGCAGCTGCGCCACGATGAACTCGATGTTGGTGCCGGGCGCGTGGTGGCCCGTGTCGAGCACGACGTTCGCCTTCTCGCCCAGGGCGAGGCAGTGCAGCAGCGACGTGCCCCAGTCCGGCACGTCCGTGTGGTAGAACGCCGGCTCGAAGAACTTGTACTCGAGCACCATGCGGTGGTCGTCGTCGAGCTGCGCGTAGATCTCCGCGAGCGACTCGGCGAGCCGGTCCTGGCGGGCGCGGATCGAGTCCTGGCCGGGGTAGTTGGTGCCGTCCGGCAGCCAGACCTTCAGCTCCTTGGACCCCGTGGCACGCATGACGTCGATGCACTGCACGTGGTGGGCGATCGCCTTGCGGCGCACGGCCGGGTCGGAGTGCGTGAGGGAGCCGAGCTTGTAGTCGTCGTCCTGGAACAGGTTCGAGTTGATCATCCCGATGGTCACGCCGTGCTCCTTGGCGTGCCGGGCCAGGTCGGAGAAGTCGTCGACCAGGTCCCACGGGACGTGCAGCGACACGCGCGGCGCGATGCCCGTGTAGCGGTGCACCTGGGCGGCGTCCGCGATCTTCTCGTACGGGTCGCGGGGGGTGCCGGGCGTGCCGAACACCTTGAACCGGGTCCCCGAGTTGCCGAACGCCCACGAGGGCAGCTCGATCGTCTGCTCGCCGAGTGCCTTGCGCAGCCGTGCGTCGAGCACGGGCGTCGTCGCCGTCATGTCTCCTCCTCGTCCGCGCTCCCTCGCGCGGTGCTGGTGCGGCCGGCGGGGCGACCGCGCTTTGAATCGTTTCATAGCCTAGGTGGGGCGCGAGGCGGCGTCAACCGTCTGCGCATCTTCGAACCCTCGCCCGCCGACGTGTCAGGGCCAGGAGCACGTAGACGTGAACGTAGTCCTGACGACTCGCGAGCGCTGGGAGCCGTCAGGGCCGAGAGCAGGCTTATGTGTGCGAGGTCCTGACAGGTCGCGGGCGGTCAGTCGGCGCGGCGCGCGGCCTCGAGCTGGGACTCCAGGTGGAAGACCTCCTCGAGCTGGACGAACCCCTCGTCCGGTCGCCCCTCGGCCGGCTCGAAGAAGTCCTTCATCGCGGCCTGCCAGCGCTCGTTCACCTCGCGGGCGGCCATGTCGCGCTGGGCGCGCTCGTAGTCGTCGGTGCGCAGGACGCCGACGAGCAGCCCGTCGGCGCCGAGGAACAGGCGGTAGTCGTGCCAGCCGGTGTCGGCCAGCGCCTCGAGCATCTCGGGCCAGACGGCGGCGTGGGCCGCCTTGTACTCCTCGAGCCGGTCGCGCCGTACGCGGGACACGAAACAGACGTGCGTCGTTGCGCCGTCATCGGTGAAACGGTTCATAGCATGAAACCTAGCAACACGAGACGGCGCCGGGCAGCAACCGGACCGGCGCCCAGGTACCTCTACGCTGGAGCCCAGGCGCGACGACGCGCCCGAACCCGAGGAGCAGCCCATGACGACGACCGCCCCCCGCCGCCGCGCGTCGATCAGCGACGTCGCGCGCCAGGCCAAGGTGTCGGTCGGCACGGTCTCGAACGTGCTCAACCGTCCGGACCGCGTCTCCCCGGCCACGCGCGAGCGGGTGCTCGCCGCCATCGACGACCTCGCATTCGTGCCCAACGGGTCCGCGCGCCAGCTCCGCGCCGGCACGATCACCACGGCGGGAGCCATCGTGCTCGACGTCTCCAACCCGTTCTTCACCGACGTGGCGCGCGGCATCGAGGACCGCCTCGAGGAGGCGGACTACACCCTCATGCTCGCCAGCTCCGACGAGAAGCCGGAGCGCGAGGCCCGCTACCTGCGCCTCTTCGAGGAGCACGGCGTGCAGGGCGTCATGGTCGTGCCGGCCACGCAGGACCTCGAGCACCTGGAGACCCTGCGCGCCCGGGGGCTGCGCGTCGTGCTGCTCGACCGCCCGTCGCCGGTCGACACCCTGTCGTCGGTGGCCGTCGACGACCGCGCGGGCGCCGCCGCCGCCGCGCGCCACCTCGTCGACCTCGGGCACGAGCGGATCGCCTTCCTCAACGGCCCGCACACCATCCGCCAGTGCGCCGACCGCAGCGCCGGCCTGCACGACGCGCTCGTGGAGCTCGGCCTCGACCCCGCCGAGGCACTGGTCGAGATCACGATCTCCACCCTCAACGCCGACGGCGGCCAGGCCGGCACCGAGCAGGTGCTCGCACTCGCCGAGCGCCCGACGGCCACGATGTGCGTCAACGACCTCACCGCCCTCGGCGCCCTGCGCACGCTCCGCGCCGCCGACGTCCCCGTGCCGTCCGGCATGGCGGTGGTCGGGTACGACGACGTCACCTTCGCGGGCGAGCTGGCCACGCCGCTGACGTCGGTGCGCCAGCCGACGCACCAGCTCGGCCACCGCGCGGCGGACCTGCTGCTGGACCCGGACGACGTCGTCGAGCAGGTGACGTTCCAGCCCGAGCTGGTGGTCCGCGAGTCCACCATCGGCGTCGGCTGACCCCACCGCCTCGACTGTCGACCGTGCACCGCGCTCAGGGCGCACCGGCCCACGGAGCACCGGTGGGTGCTCGGCGGGCCGGACGTCGAACGCCTCGAGCGGGCAAGGAGAACTCACCCGGAACAACCGGGTTCATCGGCTGGGGACGAGCGCGGGTGCCGCGATGTGACGGCTCGCGTCGGCGAGCCGACCGCAAGGCGGCCGCCGTCAGTCGTTCGCGAGCATCTGCTCCGTGAAGTAGTGCCAGTACGCCCTGACGATGGTCTGAAGCAGATCGGCGTCGCCCTCGCGGACCGCCGCTGAGATCGCCGCGAGCTGCTGGGCCTGCTCCAGATGCACCAGGAGGCCCTGCCTGGCGAACACGAGCCTCTGGATGTGGGGCCGTAGTGCGGACGTCAGTGTCGCGAGCACCGCGTTGTCTGCTCGCGCGATGAAGAAGTCGTGCAGCTCGATCGCCCGAAGCGGGTAGTCCTCGGGCGAGGAGAGCGCGGTCCGCAGCTGCTCCTCGCTGAGCGTCTCGAGCCAGCGCACGTCGTGGTCCGACAGCCGCGGCAGGGCGAGGCGGCTCGCGTAGCCGACCAGTTCGGCCAGGACGTCGCCCACCTGCCTGAGATGGTCGGGGTCCAGGTCCGCCACCCGGCTGCCGCGGTTGACCTCGATACGGAGCAGGCCGCTCTCGGCCAGTCGGCGGAACGCCTCGCGTACGGGGGTGCGGGACACGCCGAGGAGCTGCCCCACCTCGGACTCCTTGACGACTTCGCCGGGGGCGAGCTCGCCCGAGACGATCGCGTCGAGCAGCACCTGGTACACGCCGTCGACGAGGGCGCTCGTGGCGGGAAGGGGACGGCGGGGTGGACTGAGCGGCACGGTTCCTCCATCGGTTCGGGACGAGACTAGAGGCTGGAGCGCGGCGGGCCGTGTCGGGCCTGCCGAGCACGCGGGGTTCCGGGTACGACGGCGGGCCGACGCCCGAGGGCGGCCGGCCCGCTGTGTGTGCACTGCTCGCGTCATCCGCGTCGTGCCGCGCGCCTGCTCCGCACGCGCAGCAGGACGGCACCGGCGAGGACCAGCCCCGCGGCGGCCAGGACGAACCAGCCCAGGCTCGCCTGTACTCCGGTCATGGCCAGCACTGCTGCGCCACCACCGGTCACCATCGGCATCCCGTCGCTCATGATCTGTGTCACCTCCTCTTGTTTGTATCCGTGTATACATGCATACTAAAGGTGTCAGCACGAAGAGTTCAACCCCGAACCTCGAAAGAAGCGCGATCATGACCACCGTCACCACGACCCGCCCGGCCACCACCCCGACGGCCGTCCCCGCGACCGCCCCGCGCGGCGCGACCGCCACGTTCGACCTCGCCGTCGTCGGGCTCGGCTATGTCGGCCTCCCGCTGGCGCAGGAGGCGAGCACCTCCGGCCTGCGTGTGGCCGGCTTCGACATCGACGAGGCCCGGGTCGACGGGCTGCGCGCCGGCCGCTCGGCGGTGGACGACATCAGCGACGACCAGGTCGCCGCGATGGCGGCGGCGGGCTTCGTCGCCGACACGGACGAGCGGCTGCTGCGCCGTGCCCGTGCCGTCGTCATCTGCGTACCCACGCCCCTGGGAGCCGACGGCGGGCCGGACCTCTCCGCAGTCCGCAGCGCCGTCGTGACGGTGGGTCGCAATCTCCAGCCGGGCACGCTCGTCGTGCTGGAGTCCACCACGTTCCCGGGCACCACGGAGGACATCGTGGCCCCCATCCTCTCGGAACAGTCCGGGCTCACGGCCGGTGCCGACTTCCACCTCGCCTTCTCCCCCGAGCGGGTCGACCCGGGCAACGGCACCTTCGGCGTCCGGAACACGCCCAAGGTCGTCGGCGGTCTCACCCCGGCCTGCACCGACCGCGCCACCGCGCTCTACTCCGCGTTCGTCGACCGCGTCGTGCCGGTGTCCTCACCCCGCGAGGCGGAGACCGCGAAGCTCTTGGAGAACACCTACCGCCAGGTGAACATCGCCCTCGTCAACGAGCTCGCCCAGGCGTGCCACGACCTCGGCATCGACGTGTGGGACGTCATCGGAGCCGCGTCCACCAAGCCCTTCGGCTTCCAGCCGTTCCGGCCCGGCGTCGGCGTCGGCGGGCACTGCATCCCGATCGACCCCATGTACCTCAGCGCCCACCTGCGCGAGCAGACCGGCCGGCCCCTCCGCATGGCGGAGCTGGCGCAGGAGATCAACGTCGGGATGCCCGCATACGTCGCGCGCCGCAGCCAAGACCTGCTCAACGACGCGGACATCACCCTGCGAGGCGCCCGGGTGGTCCTCCTCGGCGTCGCGTACAAGCGGGACATCTCCGACGACCGTGAGACGCCCGCCCGCCCCCTGGCCCAGGCGCTGCTGAGCCACGGCGCCCAGGTCGAGTACCACGACCCGCACGTCTCGGCCTGGGACGAGCCCGGTGTCCGGCGCGTCGACGACGAGGACCTGCGCGCCGCCGTCGCCGAGGCCGACCTCGTCATCCTCGTCCAGAAGCACAGCGCCTACGACCTGTCCGGCCTCGCGGCGACGGCGCAGCGCTTCTTCGACACCACCGGAACGCTCGACCAGGCCTCCGACCGGCTCTGACCACGTCCATTCCACTCGATACGTCATCGCCGGAGAGCATCATGACCGCACCATCACAGGAGCACGCGCCCCTCGGCGCCACGCGGGTCCCGGGCCGCGTCCGCTGGGTCCTCGTCGCCGGGGCGGGGCTCGACATCGTCTGGGCCACCCATCGGCTGGCCTTCCTCGTGACCGGCCACAGCCCGGTGCTGTGGGTGTACGTCGCCGGCATGGCCTTCCTGGTCTGGCAGCTCGCAACCGCCGCCTTCGACCGACCTGCCGTCGCGTCCCCCGACGGCGCGGCGCGCCTGGCCGCCGCGCGGGTCGCCGTCCTCGTCCCGGTCTACAACGAGGCCGACGACATCCTGCGCGGCAACCTCGAGGCGCTGCTGCGCCAGACCCACCCGCCGGCCGCCGTCTGCGTCGTCGACGACGGGTCCACCACGGGCGACTACGCCACGGTGCGGGACTGGTTCACCGAGGCCGCGTCGCGCGCGGGCGTCACCTCGACCTGGCAGCGGCAGGAGAACGGCGGCAAGCGCAGCGCCCAGGTCGCCGGCGCGCGCACCTACCGGGACGCCGACTTCTACGTCACCGTCGACAGCGACACCCAGCTCGACGTGCGGGCGATCGAGGAGAGCCTCCAACCGTTCGAGGACCCCCAGGTCCAGTCGGTGGCGGGCACGATCCTCGTCACCAACTACCGCACCAACGTCCTGACCCGCATGCAGGAGGTCTGGTACCTGTCCATGCAGATGGTCGACCGTGCGGCGCTGTCGCGGGCCGGCGCCGTCCTGGTGAACTCCGGCGGGATGGCGACGTATCGCGCCGCCATCCTGTGGGACCACGTCGACGAGTACCTGACCGAGACCTTCCGCGGGCGTCCAGTACACACCTCGGACGACAGCCTGCTGACCCTCTTCGCCCAGCAGCGGGGGCGGACGGTCCACCAGCCCAGCGCCTTCGCGTTCACGGCGATGCCGTCCACCTTCGACGGGCACCGGCGCCAGCAGCTGCGCTGGATGCGGGGGTCCTTCCTGCGGTCGGGCACCCGGCTCCGCAGCCTGCCCCTCGGACGGTTCTCCTACTGGTACCACGTAGCCAGGTGGGCACAGTACGCCGCCGCCACCGTCGCCCTCGTCGTGGTCCTCGCCTCCGGCGCGCTGTTGAACCCCATGACGATCCTCCTGGGCGCGTGCATCGTCGGGAGCGTCCAGCTCATCGTCGCCTCGACCTACCTCGCGCTGCGGCGCAACGACCAGACGACGGGCCAGCGACTGGCCGTCTTGGCCTGCGCCCCCCTCGTCGGCCTGTGGTCCGTGACCTTCCTGCGTGTCTTGCGCTGGTACGCGATGGCCACCGTCAGCAACGTCTCCTGGGGAACCCGGCAATCGGTCGAGATCACGGGCAGGGAGGCGCCCGCCCAGCGGCCCGTCCTGGCGCTCGACGACGCGTGACGCCAAGCCCGGTCCTGTTGCGGCCGGGTGTTCGGTGGCACAGGGGCCGTGCGCGCTGGTGTACCCATCGCGGCAGCGCGCGAACCTGCGCCGGTCGGGCTCGAGCTATCGATGCGGTGGGCGACGGTGACCGGGTGGTAGGGCGGCGGTGGTCGCTGCGGCCTGGCGTCATGCCCGGCGACGCTGGTGCAGGCGAGCCACGGCAAGCGCTTCCCCATTGAATCGATACATGAAAGACTCGGGTCATGCGACGACGCACGACACCGGAGTCCACCCCGACCCCCCGCCCCTGGAACGCCGGCCTCGACGGTCTCGGCTTCGGCGGTGACTACAACCCCGAGCAGTGGCCCCAGGACGTGCGCCTCGAGGACCTCGAGCTCATGCGCGAGGCGGGCGTCACCATCCTCAGCGTGGCGATCTTCTCCTGGGCCACGATCGAGCCGCGCGAGGGCGAGCTGGACTGGACCTGGCTCGACGAGACGATGGACCGGCTGCACTCCGCCGGCATCCGGGTCGCGCTCGCCACCGCCACCGCGTCGCCGCCGCCGTGGCTCACCCGCAAGCACCCCGAGATCCTGCCCCGGCTGGCCGACGGCACCGTGCTGCAGCAGGGCGGCCGCCAGGCCTACGCCGTCACCCACCCCGTCCACCGCGACTACGCGCTGCGCATGACCACCCGCATCGCCGAGCGCTACCGCGACCACCCGGCGCTCGCCGTCTGGCACGTGGACAACGAGATCGGCTGCCACGTGCCGCGCGACTACTCGGACTCCGCCGCGGCGGCGTTCCGCGACTGGCTCCGCGCGCGCTACGGCACGGTCGACGCCCTCAACGAGGCGTGGGGCACGGCCTTCTGGTCGCAGCGCTACGGGTCGTTCGACGACGTGCTGCCGCCGCTGGTCGCACCGACGTTCGCCAACCCGACGCAGCAGCTCGACTTCCACCGGTTCTCCTCCGACACGCTGCTCGACTACTACCTCGACCTGCGCGACACGCTGCGGGAGATCACGCCGGACGTCCCTGTCACGACCAACCTCATGGCGACGGCGCACTGCCGGGGCATGGACTACTTCTCGTGGGGGCCGGAGCTCGACGTCGTCGCGAACGACCACTACACGTACCCCGCGGACCCCGAGCGGCACGTGGACCTCGCGTTCTCCGCCGACCTCACGCGCGGCGTCGCGGGCGGCGCGCCGTGGATCCTCATGGAGCACTCGACGTCGGCCGTGAACTGGCAGCCCCGCAACACGCCCAAGGCCCCGGGCGAGATGCTGCGCAACTCGCTGCAGCACGTGGCCCGCGGCGCGGACGCGGTGATGTTCTTCCAGTGGCGCCAGTCGAAGGCCGGCGCCGAGAAGTACCACTCGGCGATGGTGCCCCACGCCGGCCGGGACTCCGACGTCTGGCGCGACGTCGTCACGCTCGGCCGCGCGCTGCGGGCGCTGGGCGAGGTGCGCGGCTCGCGGGTGCGGTCGCGCGCGGCCGTCGTCGTCGACTACCCGTCGTGGTGGGGCTCGGAGCTCGACTCGCACCCCACGCAGGACCTGCGCTACATGGACCAGGTCCAGGCCTGGTACCGGGCGCTCTGGCGGCTCGGCGTCACGACCGACCTCGTGCCGCCGGGCGCCGACCTCGACGGCTACGACCTGGTCGTGCTGCCCACGACGTACGTCGTCACGGACGCCGACGCCGCGAACGTCGCGGCCGCCGCCGAGCGCGGGGCGACCGTCGTCGTCACCTACTTCTCCGGCATCGTCGACGAGCACGACCACGTCCGCCTCGGCGGCTACCCGGGCGCGTTCCGCGACCTGCTCGGCGTGCGCACCGAGGAGTTCCACCCGCTGCAGCAGCCCGAGTCGGTCCGCGTGGTCGGCAAGGCCGTCGGGGGCGAGGCCACGGCCGACCTGTGGACCGAGAAGACGCACGTCGCCGACGGCACCGAGGTGGTCGCGTCGTACGACGACGGCGCCCTCGCCGGGAGCCCGGCGGTCACCCGCCGCGAGGTCGGGGCGGGGCGGGCGTGGTACGTCGCGACGCGGCTCGACGACGCGGGCCTGGGCGCGCTCGCCGAGCGCCTCGTGGCCGAGGCAGGCGTGGTGCCCGACGTCGTCGCGCCGGCGGGCGTGGAGGTCGTGCGGCGGTGGGCCGACGACGGCGCGACCGGTGCCGCGACATCGTGGCTCTTCGCCATCAACCACACGGACGCCGACGCGACGCTCGGCACGCCGGGCGCCCCGGTGACCGGCACGGAGCTGCTGAGCGGCGACGCGGTCGAGGGCACCCTCGCCGTGCCCGCCGGCGCCGTGCGCGTGGTGCGGGTCGACGGATGACCGACCCGCACCCACAGCGGCCTGGGGCCGGGCCGGTGGGGCCGTACGCGTTCGTGTTCTGGAACGACGACCTGGACGACGACGTCGTGCTCGCGCAGCTCCGGGAGATCGCGGGCGCGGGGTTCGTCGGCGTGACCCTGAGCGCGCGCGTCGGACTGAGCCGGCGGGTGGGTTACCTGACGGACGAGTTCCTGCGGCTGGTGCGCGTCGCGGTCGACGAGTGCGCGCGGCTGGGGCTGGCGGTGATGCTGTACGACGAGGCGTCGTACCCGTCCGGCTCCGCCAACGGCGCCGTCGTGGCGCGCGACCCCGCGTTCGCCGCCCGGTGCCTGGTGCCGGTGACGCACGACGTCGACGTGCAGGTCGGCGCGCCGACGGGCGACCCCGCGGACGCCGGGTACTGGAGGCCCGCGCTGGGCCGCGACCTCGACGCACGCCTGCTCGCCGTCGTCGCGCGGCGCGTGGACGGCACGGACGACGACGCCGTGCTGCTGCCGGTGCGCGCGCCGGGGCTGGTGCGGCTGGACCTGCCGCCCGGCGCGTGGCGCGTCACGGCGGTGTTCGACGCGGCCAGCGGGGGCACGATCCGCGGGGCGCACGCGGAGCAGGACGACGGGTCGGCGCTCGCGCCGCCCGCGGCGGACCTGCTGAACCCGGACGCCGTCGCGGCGTTCCTGGAGCTGACGCACGACGCCTACGCCGGCGCGCTCGGGGAGCACCTGGGCACCACGGTGGTCGCGATGTTCACCGACGAGCCGTTCCTGCTGGGCCGCGGGCACCGGCCGCTCGCCCGCCCGTACACGCCGGGCCTGGAGACAGTGGTCGCGGCCGCCCTGGGGATCAGCGAGGCGGACGTGCTGCGCCGGCTGCCGGAGCTGTGGGACGGCGAGGGCACGCGCCCCGGCGGCACGGACCCCGGCGCCACGGGGTTCGTGCGCGACTGGGAGGACGCGGTCCGGGCGCGGCTGCACCGCGTGTACTACGACGCGCAGGCCGCGTGGTGCGCCGCGCGCGGCCTCGCGCTGACCGGGCACCCTGCCGAGCCGGACGACCTGGGCACCGCCGCGCGCCTCCACTGGCCCGGGCAGGACACGGTGTGGCGCTGGGTGCTGCCCGGCGACGATGCCGCGACCAGCGGGCTCGACGGCCCGGAGAGCACCGCTCCGAAGGTCGCGGCGAGCGCCGCCCGCTCCCGGGGCGGGGTGCCGGCGGTGACGGAGGTGCTCGGCGCGTACGGCTGGCGGCTGAGCCTGGACGAGGCGCGCTGGCTGCTGGACTGGTACCTGTCGCGCGGGGTGACGACGCCCGTGCTGCACGCGTTCTTCTCCTCCGTGCGCGGCGGGCGGGCGTTCGAGAGCGAGCCCGACCTGGGCCCGTGGAACTCCTGGTGGCCGCACCTGCCGCCGCTGGTCCGGTACGTGCTGCGGGTGGCGCAGCTGCTCGACGCCGCGCCCCCGGTCTGGCCGGTCGGCGTGCTCAGCCGCGCCGATGCCGCGCCGTCCGGCCCGGTCGTCCGGGCGCTGCTGAAGGCGCAGGTCGACTTCGGGTACGTGGACCGCGACGACGAGCGCGCGGCCGCCGGCTACGCCGTCCTGCTCGACCCGGCCGACGGCGTCCCCGACGTCGTCACCCTCAAGGAGGATCTGCGCGCGGCCGGCGCCCCGGTGGTGGAGGCCGAGCCCGCCGCGCCCGACCTGCGAGCCGTGGTGCTCTCCGGCGGCGCGGGGTACGTCGTCTTCCACGAGGGCGAGGCGCCGATCCGCTCCTGGCTGCGGCTGCCGTCCGTGCCCGACGACGCGTGCTGGTGGGACCCGTTCACCGACGCTCGGCACGCCGTCGAGCGCGACGACCACGGCCGCGTGCTCCTGGAGCTGGCGCGTCGCCGCACCCTGGCCCTGGTCCCGGCCGCCGGGCACCCCGTCGCGACGGTCGGCCCGGCGGAAAGGCGCCGCGTCGAGGTCACCGGCTGGCGCGGCACGGTCGAGCGCGTGGTCGGCGACCCGGACGCGATCGCGGACGGCCCCGCCGACGTCGTGCCCCCGGAGCTGCGGCTCGGCGACTGGACCCACGTGCCCGGCCTGCGCCGGCTCTCCGGGTCCGTGCGTTACACGGCCGAGGTGGACGTGCCGGACGGCGTGGTCACGGCACGCCTCGACCTGGGCGAGGTGGGGGACGCCGCCACGGTGAGCGTGGACGGCGTCGTCGCCGGGCACGCGCCGGCCGCGCCGTACGTCGTCGACCTCGGCGCCCTCGCGCCGGGCTCCCGCACCGTCGAGGTGCTGGTGAGCAACAGCGCCGCGAACTGGTACGAGGGCGACCGCCGCCCGTCCGGGCTGATCGGCCCGGTCACCCTGACCTGGTGACCACCCGGGCGTGGTGGGCAATCCCCTGGCGGCGGCGGACGGTGGTGCGTAGGGTCACGGCGATGGGAACTCTGTGAGCACTCCGGCGCCGACGCGTCGAGCAGGCACGACCGCGCTGCTCCGCGTCGGCGTTCGCACGCCCGCCGTCCTCCACGACCGCCGACGCCGGCGACGGAAGGAGTCCCGCCCGTGGACCCGTCACAGCTCACCCTCACCGACATCACCCTGCGCTACGCCGACCGCGTGGTGCTCGACCGCCTGTCCCTGACCGTCTCGCCGGGCGAGCGCGTCGGCGTCGTCGGCGACAACGGCTCCGGCAAGTCCACCCTGCTGGCCGTCGTCGCCGGCCTTCTGGAGCCACAGAACGGCACGCGGGTCGTGCGTGCCCCGGGCGGGCTCGGCCACCTGCCGCAGACCCTCGACCTGCCACCTGCCAGCACGGTGGCCCACGCGATCGACCACGTCCTGGCGGACGTCCGCGCGCTCGCGGCGGAGGTCGCCGCGCTCGAGGACCGGCTCGGGACGCTCGACGGCGCCGCCCTGGGCGACGCGCTGCGGCGGTACGCGGAGCTCACCGCGCGCTTCGACGCCCGCGACGGCCGCGGCGCCGACCGCCGCGTCGACGTCGCGCTCCACCGCCTCGGGCTGCCCGGCCTGGACCGCGACCGGGCGCTCGGCACCCTGTCGGGCGGTGAGCGCTCGCGCCTCGCGCTGGCGGCGACGCTCGCCGCCGACCCCGAGCTGCTGCTGCTCGACGAGCCGACCAACGACCTCGACGACGACGCCCTCGACTGGCTCACCGAGCGGCTGCGGTCGCACGACGGCACCGTCGTCGCCGTGACCCACGACCGCGCGTTCCTCGCGGACCTCACGACGACGCTCGTCGAGGTCGACGGCGGTCGCGCCCGGCGCTACGGCACCGGGTGGTCGGGGTACCTCGCGGCGAAGGAGGCCGAGCGCGAGCAGCTCCGGCTGGCGTACGAGCGGTGGCGCGCGGACCTCGACCGGCAGCGGCGGATCGCGGCCACCAACGTCGAGGCGATGGAGCAGATCCCGCGCAAGGTCCCCATCGCGTCGTTCGGGTCGGGGGCGTTCCGCCTGCGGTCGCGGGCGCACGGCGCCACCGGGCGCATCCGCAACGCCAAGGAGCGGGTGCGGCGCCTCACCGACGACCCGGCCGCACGGCCCGCCGACCGCGCCGTGTTCCGGACGGACGTCGCCACCGCCGCGCCCGTCGGCGCCGGCGGGGGCGACGGGACCGTCGAGCTCGACGGGGTCGAGGTGCGCGGCCGGCTCTCCGTCCCCCGCCTCAGGGTGGCCGCCGGCGAGCACCTGCTGGTGACCGGGCCGAACGGCGCGGGCAAGAGCACGCTGCTCGGGGTGATCGCGGGCGAGGTCGGGCCGGACGCCGGGACGGCCCGGGCCGCGGGCGCCGTCGGTCACCTGCGGCAGACGGCCGCGTCCCCCTCGGGCGACGGCCGTACCGTGCTGCACGCGTTCGCCGCCGGGCGTCCCGGCGACCTGGAGGAGCACGCGGAGGCGCTGCTCGCCACGGGCCTGTTCCGCCCCGACGACCTGCCCCGGCCGGTGCGCGAGCTGTCCCAGGGGCAGCGGTCCCGCCTCGAGCTCGCGCGGGTCGTCACCACCACGACGGACGTGCTGCTCGTGGACGAGCCGACCAACCACCTCTCCCCCGCGCTCGTCGAGGAGCTGGAGAGGGCGTTCGCGGAGTTCGACGGCACCCTCGTCCTCGTCTCCCACGACCGCCTGATGCGCGAGCGCTTCCGCGGCCGCCGCCTGGTGCTCGACGACGGCGCGATCGTCGCCGACAGCTGCCGTGCCTCGTCACCTCCCCTCCGCGACGCCCGCGTGGATCGCCGGACGCGGGATGTGTGAATCGCCGGATGATTAATGTGTGGATGGTAGGTTAGAGCCTGTGAACAGCTCCGATACCCGCCCCTACGTGCGCCGCCTGGTCGACGACGAGCTCGACGAGCTGGTGGCCGGCCTCCCGGCCATCGCGCTCCAGGGCGCCAAGGGCGTGGGCAAGACGGAGACAGCACGCCGGCGGGCCGATCACCTGGTGCGATTCGACGTCGACCAGGAACGCGCCGCGTTCGCCGCCCGTCCGTTCGACCTCGCCCCTGACGGGACGACCCTCCTGGACGAGTGGCAGCTCCACCCGACCTCGTGGGACCAGGTGCGGCGCGCGGTCGACGCCGGAGCGCCCCCGGGCTCGTTCCTCCTGACCGGGTCGTCCGCACCTCCCGGCGCTCGTATCCACTCGGGCGCCGGGAGGATCGACACCATCCGGATGCGCCCACTCACGCTGAGCGAACGCGGGATCGTGGAGCCGGCGATCAGCCTGGAAGACCTCATGTCCCGCTCCCGGCCCCCGATCGACGCCAGGACGAATATCGGGTTGGAGGAGTACGTCGACGAGATCTTCGCCTCCGGTTTCCCCGGCATCCGTCGCTTGCCAGCCCGACTCCGCGAGGCACGGCTCGACGGCTACGTCACGCACACCATCGAGCGTGAGTTCGTCGAGCAGGGGACCACCGTCCGCCGACCTGCCTCCCTCGCCGCTTGGCTACGGGGTTACGCCGCAGCCACGGCGACGACAGCGTCCTACTCGCGCATCCTCGACGCAGCCACGGCCGGGCTCCCGGACAAGCCGAGCCGCGACGCGACGACGACGTACCGGGACGTCCTGCTACGCACCTTCGTCCTCGATCCCGTCGAGGCCTGGATCCCGGTGTACAACCCGCTCAAGCGGCTCGCCCAGGCTCCCAAGCACATGCTCGCCGACCCCGCGCTCGCCACACGACTCCTGGGTCTCGACCGGGACGACGTCATCTCTGGACGCGACGACGTCCGCATCGACGGCCGCGGGGGATCGATGCTCGGTCCCCTCTTCGAACACCTGGTCACCCAGTCGGTCCAGACCTACGCCCAACGCATCGGTGCTCGTGTCGCCCACCTCCGCATTCAGGACGGCCGACACGAGGTCGACATCATCGTGGAACGCGGCCGCCGGGTCGTCGCCCTCGAGGTCAAGCTGGCGACCACCGTGGATGACCGCGACGTCCGGCATCTGCGGTGGCTCCGAGAGCAGCTCGGGGACGACCTGGCGGATGCCGCGGTGATCACCACTGGGCAGATCGCCTACCGTCGCCCGGACGGGATCGCCGTCATCCCGGCGGCGTTGCTCGGCGCGTAGGCGCGCGCCGCTCCTCGCGTCGGAGGTCACGTGGCGGGTGGTGCCGCTCCAGAAAGCGCACGACCGAGGGCCAGACCGCCTCCGGGTGACTGATAGGCGCGGCGTGCCCGACGCCTGGGACCTCGTGATACTCCGCATCCGGGATGGCTGCCGCGACCTCTCGGGCGCGCGCGGCGAACGTGTCGGTGTCGAACTCGAAGCCCATGACCAGGCAGGGTTGCGTGACCTGGCGGAGGGCCTCGAGCCGCTGCTGATACGTCGCGATGAACGTGCCGGCCCGACGCCGTTCCGCGGGATCGGCCTTCACGGCCCAGCCGCCCTGCGACGTCAAGGCTCGGACGAAGCCGTCATCGGCCAACCGCTCCGGCGGGAACGACGTCAGGAGACGCATCACCGCCCGAAGGTCGTCCGAGCCACCATCGACGAGGTGATCCCACGATGCCTGGAGCAGCTTGTCGATCTCGTTCTGGCGTCCGTAGGTGGCCAGCAGTACGGCGGCCCTCACCCGCGCGCCCACGGCCAGCGCGACCTCCTGCGCGATCGCGGCGCCCTGCGACCATCCGACCAACGCGACGGGCTCGGGTCGACGTCGGACGAAGTCCCCGACGCACGCGACGACGCTCCGCCAGTCGAGGCCGTCCGGACGGTGGGCGAAGGTCGTGACCTGGTACCCGAGCGCCAAGAGCTCTTCACGGACCCCGGCAGACCAGGCGACCGGGTCGGCGAGCGGGTTGCTGAGGAAGACCACCTCGGGGCCAGTGCCCCAGGTTCGGGACGTCCCTCGATCGTCGTCCGTCGTCCGAGGCTCGCGTGGAGTCACAGGGCTCGCCAGCGCAGCTCCAGCGTGCGGGCCTGCGGGCGGAGCATCGCCGTGGGCCAGACGTCGGGGCCGCAGGCGCGCGAGCCCAGGCCGTGCTGGGCGGCGTCCACGTACAGGTGGTGCCGCTCGGGCACGGGTAGCTCGTGCGGGTGCGCCGCCGCGGAGAGCTCGTGGGCCGAGTGCCGGGCGAGCGTGAACCCGGGCAGACGGCCGCGCGCGTCGCGGCCGAGCGTCAGGCCCGCCCACGGCCGGCCGCCGCGCTCCAGCGCGACCTCGCGCACCTCGGACCGGTGGCCCGACTCCTGCGGCCGGGCGTACGGCACCGACAGGTCGTCGATCCCCGCACGGTGGCGGCCCACCACGACCGAGGAGCGGACGTCCGGGTACGAGTCGTGCGGGCCCAGCCCGAACCACCCGGCGCCGTCGACGTCGGTCGGCAGCGCGAGGTGCACTCCGACCCGGGGCCACACGTCGTCCCAGTGGTCGTCGGGGGTGAGGACGACGCGCAGCACCGCCTCGACGACGCCGTCCGCGGCCCGCTCCGCGGTCCACGTCTCCTCGACGTCGATCGCCCTGCGACTCTGCGCCGCGGACACGCGCCGCAGCACCCGCAGCCGGTCGGCCGACTCCTCGACCGCGACGGTGCGGTGCGTGAGCCGGTCCAGGCCCTGGCGGCGCCAGCGGTCCGCGACCGGCGGGGCGGGGGTGCCGCGCCACGGCAGGGTGGTGGGGTCGACGGCGTCGTAGCTGCCCATCGCGGCGCCGCGGTCGTTGTCCGTGGGCGCGCGCCACAGCTCGACGCGCGGCGCGGACACGTCCGCGCCGGCCAGCGCGACCAGCTCCGGGCCGCGGAACGCGACGGGCGCTTCCGCGAGCGCCACGGCCGGACGACCGCGCTCCCGGACCGCGGCCGGCGTCGGCAGCGCCCACTGGTCGCGCGCGACGACGTGCCCGGCGTCGGCCCACGACGCGGCCTCGCGCAGCGCGAGCTCCACGGTGAGGAACGCCTCGGCGCCGGGGGCGGCAGCCGGGAGGGACGCGGGGTCGAGCAGCCCGACGACGGCCCGCTCCCCCGCTCCGACGGGCGCGCCGTCGCCGTCCGCCACCGCGGCCTCGCCCGAGGCGACCGTCTCGCCGTCGTGCTCGACGCGCCAGCGCAGCACGAGATCGGCGGTGTCCGCGGTGTGACGGCGGTTCCAGACCTCGACGGCCCCCGACGCCGGACCGCCGGACGGCCGCACGACGACCGGCCGCTCGACGTGCCAGAACTCCACCAGCCCGGGGCTCGGGGTGTCGTCGGACAGCACCATGCCGTCCATGACGAAGTTCCCGTCGTGCACCACCTCGCCGAAGTCGCCGCCGTACGCGAAGTACTCGACGCCGTCGGGGGTGGTGGTGCGCAGGCCGTGGTCGCGCCACTCCCAGACGAACCCGCCGTGCAGCCGCGGGTGGGTGTCGACGAGCGCGCGGTACTGGTCGAGCGCGCCCGGGCCGTTGCCCATGGCGTGCGCGTACTCGCACAGCAGGAACGGCTTGGACCGCTGCCGGGCGGAGTCGCCGATGCTGCAGCCGAGCACGGGCGACAGGTCGTCGCCACCGATCGACGCCGTCTCCGGCACCGTCGAGTACATCCGCGAGTAGACGTCGGTGTACTCGCCGGCGTAGTCGCCCTCGTAGTGCACGGGCCGCGACGGGTCGCGGTGGTGCACCCACTCCGCCATCGCGGCGAGGTTGCTGCCCGTGCCGGACTCGTTGCCGAGCGACCACAGCACGATGCTCGCGTGGTTCTTGTCGCGCTCCACGGTGCGCCGCACGCGGTCCAGGTACGCCTCGCGCCAGCGCGGGTCGTCGCTGGGGTTGCCCACCCAGCCGCCGGCCTCGAAACCGTGCGTCTCCAGGTCGGTCTCGAGGATCACCCACAGGCCCAGCTCGTCGGCCAGGTCCAGGACGCGCGGGTGCGGCGGGTAGTGGCTGGTGCGGATGGCGTTGACGTTGTGCTGCTTCATCCGCGCGAGGTCGGCGCGGGCGTGCTCCTCGTCGAAGACACGCCCGCGGTCGGGGTGCGTCTCGTGCCGGTTCATCCCGGAGAACACGACCCGGCGACCGTTGACGAGCAGCAGGTCGCCCACGATCTCCACCCGCCGGAACCCGACGCGCAGCGACACCGTCTCGGCGGCCGACGCGACCGTCACGTCGTACAGGTTCGGCTCCTCCGCCGACCACGGCTCGACGGCGCCCACGGAGACGGGCGCGACGTCCTCGGGAGCCGCCCACGCGACGTCGACCCCGAGCTCGGGCACGCGCAGCCGTACGGGGAACGCGGCGGCGTCCGCCCGCACCTCCGGGACGAGGGCGCCCTCCGACGACGCGGGGTCGTAGTCCGCGTCCAGCCAGACGTCGTCGAGCGCACCCACGGGGCGGTGCAGCAGGGTGACGTCGCGGAAGATGCCGGGCAGCCACCACTGGTCCTGGTCCTCGAGGTAGCTCGCGGCCGACCACTGCACCACGCGCACGGCCACGGTGTTCGTGCCCGGGCGCACCGCGTCGGTGACGTCGTACTCGTGGGCGAGCCGGCTGCCGGACGCCGAGCCCACCTCCTCGCCGTTCACCCACACCGTGAAGAACGACTCGACGCCGTCGAACCGCAGCAGCACGCGCCCGCCCTCGGTCCACGACGTCGGCACGTCGACCTCGCGGCGGTAGTCGCCGGTCGGGTTCTCGTCCGGCACGTGCGGCGGGTCCACCGGGAACGGGAACTGCACGTTGGTGTAGATCGGGAGGCCGTGCGCGCCGTCGCCCTCGAGGACCCAGTGCGCGGGCACGGCGAGCTCGCCCCACCCGGCGTCCGCGGACGTCGCATAGCCGGGCCGCGCGAAGTCCGCGGCCCCTTCGCCGTCCGGCAGGACTCCGTGGGCGCCCGGCGTGCCGGGCACGCCCGCCAGGAGGCGGAAGTCCCACGTGCCGTCGAGAGAGAGGCGGGGGGCGTCCCCGGCGGGCGCGGACCGCGGCGGCTCGACGCGCCCGGACCAGGGCGCGGTGGACTCGTGCGGGAGCGGGGAGAGCAGGGTCATGCGGCGATCATGCCTTCACGGCGCCTTCCGTCAGGCCGCCGCGCCAGAACCGTTGCAGCACGATCATGGCGACGGCGAGCGGGATGACCGAGAGCAGCACGCCCCCGGTGGTGAGCTCGTAGAACTCGGGCAGCCGGTCGGTCTGGCTGTTCCAGTTGTTGAGCCCGAGGGTGATCGGGTAGAGGTCCTGGTCGCTCAGCATCACGAGCGGCAGGAAGTAGTTGTTCCAGATGCCGACGATCTGGAAGAGGAACACCGTCACGAGCGCCGGCGTCATGATCCGCAGCCCCAGGGTGTGGAAGATGCGCAGCTCCCCCGCGCCGTCGATGCGGGCGGCCTCGACGAGGGAGGTGTCCACGGTGGCGTCCGCGTAGATGCGGCACAGGAAGAACCCGAACGGCGACACCAGCGACGGGATCAGCACGCTCCAGTACGTGTTGGCGAGCCCGAGCTGGCTGAACAGCAGGAACAGCGGCAGGGCGGTGGCCGTGCCGGGCACGAGCACCCCGCCGAGCACGAGCCCGAAGATGAGGTTGCGGCCCCGGAACTGGTACTTGGCCAGGGCGTACCCGCCCGCCGCCGCCAGGTAGGTGGCGATCAGGCCGCCCACCCCGGCGTACAGCACCGAGTTGGCGAACCAGCGGATGAAGACGCCGTTCCCGTAGGTGAGCACGGCGGCGAGGTTGTCGAACAGCGCGAAGGAGTTGCCGAACCAGAAGCCGTTCGTGCCGAAGAGGTCGTCCGTCGTCTTCGAGGCGGCGACGACCACCCAGTAGACGGGCACGAGGAAGTAGATCGCGACGACGGCGAGGATCGCGGTGACGAGGATCGTCGTCGCCGGGCGACGACGACGACCGCCGGGGGTCGCGGCGGGGACGTCCGTCGGGTCGGTGCGCTGCGGCGCGGTGGAGACGGCGGCGGTCATCGCGAGCTCCTGTTCGTCAGCCTCAGGAAGAGGAAGGACAGCGCGAACGCCACGAGCGCGATGAGCACGGACTGGGCGGCGGCGACGTTGTAGTCGTTGTAGGCGAAGGCGGTCGTGTACGCCGACAGGTTGGGCGTGTACTGCGAGTCGATCGCCGGCGAGACGGTCATGAGGAGCTGCGGCTCGGCGAAGAGCTGCAGCGTCCCGATGATCGAGAACACGGTGGTGAGCACCAGGGCCGGGCGGATCAGCGGCAGCTGGATGCTCCACGCCGTGCGCCACGGCCCGGCGCCGTCCACCCGCGCCGCCTCGTACATCTCCGGCGGGATGGCCTTGAGCTGGGCCACGATGATGAGCATGTTGTAGCCCGCGTACGTCCAGGTGACGATGTTCGCGATCGACCACAGCACCGTCCCGGCGCCGAGGAAGTCGGGCGTGAACCCGAACAGGGTCTCGGTGAGATCGATGATCGGGCTCAGTCCGGGCACGTAGAGGAACGACCAGAGGATGGTCGCGATGACGCCCGGGATGCCGTACGGCATGAAGTACGTGGCGCGGAAGAAGCCGGGCCAGCGCGCCGAGGCCGACTCGAGCAGCAGGGCCAGCACGGTCGCGGCGACGATCATCACCGGCACCTGCACGACGCCGAACAGCAGCATCCGCCAGATCGACGCGACGAAGTTCCCGTCCTCCAGGGCGATCCGGTAGTTCTCGAACCAGGCGAAACCGGTGGTGACGCCCTGCTCGCCGAACAGCCCGGCGCGGGTGACGGTGGTGAAGCTCTGCCCGATCGCCACGATGATCGGCAGCACGAACGTCAGCAGGAACAGCAGCAGGAACGGACCCACCAGGATCCAGGGCGCGCGCCCGACGGCGGTGCTCGCCTTCTTCGCGGTCATCGCTCTGCCCTCCGGATCGTCAGGCCCTTCTGTCGGAACACCTCGATGGTCCGGTCCTCGGCGGCGACGACGGCGTCCACGAGCGTCCCGCCCGTGGCCTTGCGCCGGAACCCGTCGCCCAGGATGTTGAACGTCTGCTGCGTGATGGGCCACCACTGCCAGTCGGGGTTCTGGTCCTGCGTGGCCGGCTGGAAGACCTCGGTGTTGTAGCGCTGGCCGCCGAAGAACTCGCTCGGCTCCTCGCGCGCCGCCCCGATGTAGTCGCGGGCCGGCGACCACCCGATGCCGGAGTACTTGATCATCGCGTCGATGCCCTCCGGGTCGGTGTTCATCCAGACGGCGAACTCCATCGCCTCCTTCGGGTGCCGGCTGTTCGCGAGCACCGCCGACGTCGAGCCGCCGATGAACGACGACCCGAAGCCGTGGTCCCAGCGCGGGGCGGGCGCCACGCGCCACTTGCCCTCCGCGCCGCTCACGCTCTGCAGCAGCGCGTCGCCCCAGCTCGCGCTCACGAGCGACGCGATCTGGTCGTGCGCCGCGGCGGCGTACCAGCCGGGCGTGTACGGGTTGGCGGCCGTGGTCACCAGGCCGTCGTCGATGACCTGGTCGAAGAAGCGCGCGACGTCGAGCGTGACCTCCCCGGCCATGTCGATGACCCAGCCGTCCTCGGCGCTGCGGAGCCACGTGGCCCCGGCCTGCATGGCGTGCGCGGTGAACACGGACGTGTCGTCGAGCGGGAAGGAGTCGATGTACGCGTCGATCTCGCGGAACGCGGGGGCGACCTCCGCCCACTCGGTCCACGTGGTGGGGACGTCGGCGCCCACCTGCTCGTACAGGTCGGGCCGGTAGTACATGCCCACCGGGCCGGAGTCCTGCGGGATGCCGTAGACGCCGCCGGCGAAGCTCACCTGGCTCCACAGCGTCTCGTCGAACTTGTCCGCGTGCTCGGAGACGCCGTACCGCTCCAGGTCGACGAGCCCGTTGACGAGCATGAACTCCGGCACGGTGCGCATCTCCACCTGCGCCAGGTCGGGCCCGCCGCCCGCCGCGAGGGCGGAGTACATCTTCTGGTACCCGCCGTCGTTGCCCCCGGGGATCCAGGAGACCTGCACCTGGACGTCCGGGTTCTTCGCGTTCCAGATGTCGGCGACCTTCTGCAGGTCCTTGAGCCAGGCCCAGTACGTGAGCGTGACCTTCTCCCCCGCCGCCGCCGGCACCACCGGCTGGGCGTTGACCGACGTGGTGCCGGGCGTCGCGCACCCGGCGAGCAGCGCCGACGCTCCCCCGGCGAGCCCCCAGCCGAGGAGCTCCCGTCTCGTGACCTGTCGCATCCGTCCCCACTTCGTCGTGACGTCGGGCCGGGGCGGGTGCCCCGGGCTCGTGTGAGCGTGGTCACGTTAACAGCGGGTCGGACGCCCGGGTCAAACCCGTCTCAGGGCGTGTCAGCCGTCACGTCCGGGAGATGGTGTGGGCGCTGCCACGACCCTCACGGGGTCAGCTCACGGACGGCCAGGGGGTGCCGGTGCCGGCCATGGAGGCGTGGAACGGGTCGCCCTCGACGATCTCGCCGGCGCGGACCGTGGCGTCCGTGAAGGCGGACTTGTAGATCGCCGCCGCCAGCTCGAGCGTGGCCCGGGTGTCCGCCACGGTGACCGGCGGTGTCTGCCCGGCGGCCAGCGCCCGGTAGGTGGGCACGAGCTGCGCCAGGTGGCCGCTCGCGCCGCCGTCGACGGAGGTTGCCGACGCCGCGACGTCGGCCGCCCACGCCTCGGCGACGTCGTCCCGACCGGCCACGGGGGTCACGGTCCAGCTCGTGTCGTCGTACCCGTACAGGTGCTCCAGCTCGACGGTCGCGGCGTCGGTGTCGAAGCGCAGGCGCGACGTCTGGCGGGGGGAGATGGCGGAGTTCGTGATCGTCGCCATCGTGCCGCTCGCGAACCGCACCAGCGCCGTCGAGACGTCCTCGGTGTCGGTGTGCCGGGCGAGCCGGCCGGCCATCGCCCGCACCTCGGTCCACGGGCCGAGCACCGCCAGGAGCAGGTCGAACTGGTGGATGCCGTGGCCCATGGTGGTGCCGCCGCCCTCGGTGTCGAAGCGGCCCCGCCACGGGACGGCGAAGTAGTCCGGGGTGCGGAACCAGAGGGTGTCGCACTGCGCCACGTACGCGGGCCCGAGCGTCCCGTCGTCGAGCAGCCGGCGCAGCCGCTGGATCCCCGCGCCGAACCGGTGCTGCACGATCTGGGTGAACCGCCCCGGCAGGCCGGCGTCGATCGCCTGCCGCTCCGCCGCCGCCAGGGCGTCCGCCTCCGCCAGCGACAGCACCGCCGGCTTCTCCACGACGACATGCGCGCCGGACCGCAGCGCCGCCACGGCGGCGCCCAGGTGCACCGACGGCGGCGTGCAGACGTGCACGACGTCGACCTCGCCGGCGTCGAGCAGCGCCTGCAGGTCGGTGCCGTGGTGCGGCACGTCGTGCTCGGCCGCGAACGCGGCGGCGCGGCCGGCGTCGACGTCGACGACGTGCGCGACCTCGACGCCGTCCGGGCCGCCGTGCGCGGCGAGGGCGCGGACGGCATCGACGTGCGCGCCGGCGATCGCGCCGGCGCCGAGGATCGTGACCTTCATGAGTGCTTCTCTCTGCCGAGGTGGTACGGGCCTCGCCGAAGTGGTTCGAATCTCGCCGAGGTAGCGGTCTGGTCCACTACCTCGGCGAGAAAGGAACTACCTCAGCAGGAGACGGACTACCTCAGCGACGGGACGGGCACCTGCGACCAGTCAGTGTCGGAGGCCAGGTAGAACCCCGGGTACGACGGCTGGTTGTAGGTGGTCTGCTGCCGGGCCACCTCGGCCCGGTACTGCGGGTCGTGCAGCAGGGTGTACATCGTCGTGGTGCTCACCTCGGTGGAGGTGTAGACCCGCAGCGCGGACGAGTCCGCGGTGCGCACCAGCACCTCCTCGCGCCAGTCGCCCAGCACGTCGGCGACGAGCGACGGGTTGCCCTTGGTGTCGTTGTTCGTCAGCGTGCCGTCCAGCGTGCGGCGCACGGTGCCGTCGCCGTCCACGATCTGCGGGGTCTGCTCGCGCGAGCCCGTGACGATCTGCGTGGTGCCGTCTGCGGCCCAGCGCACCGTCTGGTTGGTGCCCGGCGTGGTGGCGCGCAGCTGCTCCCCCGTGGCGCTGAGCAGCCCGGACGCGTCGGTGCCGTCGGGCATGGACGCCCAGACCTCGATGCCGGGGGTGGGGTCGACGTCGCCGGTCAGGCAGCGCCCCGTGTCCTTGCCGGAGAACGCGCCGAAGATCGCCTCGCCGGTGGCGGCGTCGCGCAGCACCGAGCCGTAGGGCACGCCCGCCCCGCCCTCGTGGCAGGTCCAGATCTCCAGGCCCGGGCGGGCCGGGTCGATGTCGGTGACGTGCATCGCGTCGCCGTGGCCGAGGTTCGCCGTCGCGCCCGGGTTCGACGACCCCTCCGGGAGGGTGTCGGACGACGAGTACAGCAGCGTGCCGTCGTCGTCGAGCGTCGCCGACCCGTAGACGATCTCCTGCTTCCCGTCGCCGTCCACGTCCGCCGCGGACAGGGAGTGGAACCCCTGCCCCCACAGCTGGGTGAGCGGTTGGTCCGGGTCGGGCTGGACGCCCTTGTTCTCGCTGTCCAGGAACGGGTTGTTCATCGGCTTGAAGCCGGAGTCGGCGGTCCAGCGGGTGCTGATCTTCCGGCCGTCCCAGTCGTAGGCCACGATCGCGGCACGCGTGTAGTACCCGCGGGCGAAGATCGCCGACGGGTGCTCGCCGTCGACGTACGCGACCCCGGACAGGAACCGGTCGACGCGGTTGCCCGGCTCGATCCGGGTCCACTCGTAGTCGCCCCAGCGCAGCCCGTCGTCGGTGCGGCCGGGCTCGTAGTCCACGGTGTCCAGGGGCTTGCCGGAGCGGCCGTCGAAGACGGTGAGGTACTCCGGACCGGTGAGGACGAAGCCGTCGAACGTGCGCAGGTCGTTGCGGTCGGAGCGGGCGGGTGCCCACTCGTCGACGTAGTAGTCGACGAGCTCGCGCGCGTCCGCCTCGGACAGCGGGTAGTCGTAGCGCGGCTCGATGCCGAGCGCCGCCTCGATCGTCGCCGGCCACTGGCCGCTCACGACCTCGGGCTCGGCCGCCCAGCCCTGGAACAGCTCCACGAGGTGGTCGGCGTAGTCCGCGGCGCTCCAGCGGAAGTCGGAGTCGTCCGTGACGCCGGCCTTGCGGTCCGCCTTCGCGATCGGCACGTAGCGCTCGTTCGCCGGCTTCCCGTGGCGGTAGGTCGTGACCTTGGTCCCGGGCGCGGTCTTCATCATGACCTCGGCGGTCCCGTCGCCGTCGAAGTCGTACACCGGGAACTGCGTGTAGTGCGCGCCCGAGCGGACGTTCACGCCCATGTCGATGCGCCACAGCTGCGTGCCGTCCAGCTCGTACGCGTCGAAGTACGTGTTGCCCGTGTACCCCTTCTGCGACACGTCCTTGGCGCGCGACGGGTACCACTTGACAACGATCTCCAGCGCGCCGTCGCCGTCCAGGTCGGCCACGGACGCGTCGTTGGCCGAGTAGGTGATCGGCTCGCCCAGCGGCGTGACGTCGTCGGCGGGCTTGTTCAGCGGGATGTCGAGGTGGTCGTCCGACCAGGCGGTGACGGCGGCGCTGCGCGTGCCGACGCGCTCTCTGCCGTGCTTGTCCTGGGTCACCGGCGCGACGGCGTAGCGCGAGGCCGCGGTCCCCTCGGTGTCGACGTAGTTGGTGGAGTCCGTGACCGTGGCGACCCGCTTCCCGTCGCGGAAGACGGCGAAGCCCGGCCCGGCCATCCCGGTGTCGGTGTGGCCGGTGACCTCGTCACCCAGCAGCCGCCAGGACAGGAAGACGCCCTCGCTCGTCGAGGCCGCGACCAGCCCCCGGTCGAGGTGCTCCAGCTGCACTCCCCCGGTCCCCCCGGCGCCCCCCGACGGGGCGGGCTGGGCGGTGGCCGGCACGCCGCTGACGGCGAGCACGCCCGCCGTCAGCGCGGCGACGGCTCCCACGGTGGTTCTGGTCGTTCGCATGGCACGTTCCTTCCTGCATCGTTGCAACTCGGGATCGGACACCGCCCGTCGGGCGCGCGCGACACATGCGGGTGCCGGCGCGCCCGGCGGGCGCGAGCGGGTCAGACGTCGGCCCGGCCGCCGCGGCGGGCCTCCACACCCACCACGGCCAGCGCCAGCAGGCCCCCCACCACCAGCACGAGCGGAGGCAGCATCCACACGAAGACGACGCACAGGGCGGCCGCGACGGCGACCAGCACGGAGCCGGTCAGGTCGTCCTGCGTGCGCTGCACGCCCACGGCCAGCGCCTGCCGCGCGGTGCGGGCCCCGGCGTCCTGCCCGTCGGTGGCCTCGGCCCAGGCGCCGGCCGCACGGGCCAGCACCGCGACGACGGCGGCCGCGGCGACGGCGACCACCACCGCGACGACGCTCGCGCCGGGCAGCACGTCCGCCCGCGCGAGCTGCCAGTCGAGGGCCAGCAGCAGGGCGACGCCGACGGCGGCGAGGCCGAGCGGCCACAGCGCCCGGACCGCGGCCCACCAGTCGCGGACGAACCGGCTCACGCCGACGTCGTGGCCGGTCACCTGGCGGCGGACGTGCGCCACGCCCGCCGCCAGGGAGGGTACGGCGGTGACCAGCAGCAGGCTGCCCACCGCGACGAGCACACCGGCCAGCACCACCTCGGCGAACAGCGCCAGCGCGGCTCCCGTCTTGGTCTCGCCCCCGGCGGCGGTCTTCCGCCGCCGGTCGCGACCTCGCTCTCGCCGGCCCCCTGCCGCCATGGCCACCCCTTCCGTCGTCGTGCCGTCCACCATCCTCAGCCCTTGAGGCCTTGGGTGGCGACGCCGTCGACGATGTAGCGCTGGAAGAGGATGAAGAAGATCATCACGGGTAGCAGGGCGAGGACGGCCA
>NZ_JBHTVZ010000022.1:0-78206 GCF_042792715.1 Isoptericola sp. NPDC056618
GGATCAGTTCGGCACGTGACGTTGCCGAACTGATCCACCCGCTGCCGAACAGACCGTGGTCAGCTGGGTGAGCTGCCGGCGGTGCGGTCCTTGAGGGCGCTGCCCTGCTCCTTGGCGAACTCGGTCACGCTGCTCGTGACGTCCGAGACCTTGGCCTGGACGCGCGGGTCGTTCCAGGTCTCCGTCGCCCAGTCCTTGGCCTTGTCGAGCTGCTGCCGGCCCTTCTCGGTGCCGAGCAGGTAGCCGAGCGCCGCGCCGACGACGAATGCCGGTCCTGCCTTCATGTCGCGCCTCCTCATGGTCGTGCGGATGGTGGCCGCTGACGGCCGGGTCGTGGTCGTGCGCACGACCGTAGGCGCGACCGCGGTCGTACGCACCCCGCGACATGCCGCCGCCGGGACCCTGCCGGACCTGCGGGGACGCGCCGTCCCACGACGCCGGGGACCGCCGCGACCCGAAGGAAGGGTTACCTTCCTACACAGCGCCGCCAGAACGTGACTAGAGTGCTCGCAAGAGTTGTGATGGGGTTCACAAATCGACTCCGGCACCGTCGCCGGGGCGCTCGAGGGAGCGAGGTGAGCACGTGCGGTCAGGTCGCGTCGACGACGCCGACGTCATCGTCGTGGGCGCCGGCCCGGCCGGTTCGTCCACAGCCCACTGGTGCGCCGCCGCCGGCCTCGACGTGCTCCTGCTCGACAAGGCCTCCTTCCCCCGCGACAAGGTGTGCGGCGACGGGCTGACGCCTCGCGCCGTCGGCGAGCTGGCCCGCATGGGGCTCGGCACCCGCGAGGACGACGGGTGGATCCGCAACGAGGGCCTGCGCGTCGTGGCCGGCGCCCGGTCGTGGGAGCTGCCCTGGCCGGACCTCGACTCGTTCCCCGGCTACGGCATGGCACGCTCGCGCATGTCGCTCGACCACCGGCTGGCGCAGCACGCGCAGGCGGGCGGCGGCAAGCTGCTCGAGCGGACCAAGGTGACCGGACCGGTCCTCGACGAGCGCGACGGCCGCGTCGTGGGCGTGCGGACGCAGGCCCTCGACGTCCGCGGTCGCGCCGACGGCGCCGAGACCACCTACCGGGCGCCCGTCGTCGTCGCGGCCGACGGCGTCTCCTCGCGCTTCGCGACGGGGCTGGGGGTCGCCCGCCGTGACGACCGCCCGCTCGGCACGGCGGTGCGCACGTACTTCCGCACCGAGGGCACCTCACGGCACGAGGACGCGTGGATGGAGTCGCACCTCGAGCTGTGGGACGGCGCGCCCGGCGCCTCGAACCTCCTGCCGGGCTACGGCTGGATCTTCGCGCTCGGCGACGGCACGGCGAACGTCGGCCTGGGCTCCGTGAGCTCCACGCCCGCGCGGCAGTCCGCGAACGGTCACGACTACAAGGGCATGATGCGGGCCTGGATGCGCAACGCCCCCGCCGAGTGGGGGTTCACCCCCGAGAACCAGGTGGGGCCGGTCCGCGGGGCCGCGCTGCCGATGGGCTTCAACCGCAGCCCGCTCTACCGCGACGGCGCGGTGCTGGTGGGCGACGCGGCCGGGATGGTCAGCCCGTTCAACGGCGAGGGCATCGCCTACGCCCTGCAGGCGGGCCGGGTCGCCGCCGACGCGATCGCCCAGGCGCGCACCCGAGCCACGGACGACGCGCGCGAGCGGACGCTCGCGTCGTACGCCGACCGGATGCGGGCCGACCTGGGCGGCTACTACACGCTGGGCCGCTGGTTCGTGCGGCTCATCGAGCACCCGCAGATCATGCGGATCTGCGTGAAGCACGGGCTGCCGCGGCCGGTGGTCATGCGGTTCGTGCTCAAGCTGCTGTCCGACTGCTACGAGCCGCGCGGCGGTGACTGGGTGGACCGGGTCATCGCGGGGCTCACGAGGGTGGTCCCTGCGGCATGAGCGCACACGAGCACAAGGGAGTGGTCGAGATGCACGAGGTCGAGAAGCGTGCGGCCGTGCGGACGGGGGACCTGCGATGACGAACCCGTACGTGCCGGTCCTCATGCTCATGGGCGTGGCCCTGGTGCTCGCCGTGGGCGGCGTGGCGGCGAGCGCCGTCATCGGGCCCAAGCGCTACAACCGGGCGAAGCTCGACGCCTACGAGTGCGGCATCGAGCCGACGCCGCACGCGGTCGGCGGCGGCCGGCTCCCGGTCAAGTACTACCTGGTGGCGATGACGTTCATCGTCTTCGACATCGAGGTCGTCTTCCTCTACCCGTGGGCGGTGGACTTCGCCGTGCTGGCCGGCTTCGGCCTCGTCGCGATGCTCACGTTCCTCGCCCTCATCACCGTGCCGTTCGTCTACGAGTGGCGGCGCGGCGGCCTCACCTGGGTCTAGGCCCGGGCGCGCGACCAGCACGACCAGCACCACCGCACGACCTGCACCACCCAGCACGACACGGCACTACGGACGGCATCGGCGCCGAGGATCCTCACGCCGATGTTCACGAAGGGGAGGGGTCATGGGCCTGGAAGAGGCTCCGTCGGGCTTCCTGCTGACGACGATCGAGGACCTGGCGGGCTACCTGCGCAAGGCGTCCGTGTGGCCGGTGACGTTCGGACTGGCGTGCTGCGCCATCGAGATGATGGCGGCCGGCGCGTCGCGGTTCGACCTGTCGCGGTTCGGCATGGAGGTCTTCCGGGCGTCGCCGCGGCAGGCGGACCTCATGATCGTCGCGGGCCGGGTGAGCCAGAAGATGGCGCCCGTCGTGCGGCAGGTCTACGACCAGATGAGCGAGCCCAAGTGGGTGCTGTCGATGGGTGTGTGCGCGTCCAGCGGCGGCATGTTCAACAACTACGCGATCGTCCAGGGCGTCGACCACATCGTGCCGGTCGACGTGTACCTGCCCGGCTGCCCCCCGCGCCCGGAGATGCTCATCAACGCGATCCTCGCGCTGCACCAGCACATCCAGGACTCGCCGCTGGGCGTGAACCGCAAGGAGGCGGCCGCGGCCGCCGAGGCGGCGGCGCTCGAGGCCACCCCGACGTTCGAGCTCAAGGGGCTGCTGCGATGAGCGACGGCACGACGGCGGGCGGGTCCGCTGCGGACAGGCCCGTCCCGCAGCCCGAGGAGGTCCTGGGGCCCCGCTCCGGGGAGCTGGTGCCGGGCAGCGAGCAGGCCGGCCGGGGCGGGCGCGGACCGGAGGTCGTCGAGGTGCGGCGCGGCATGTTCGGCGTCCACGGCTCCGGCGACACGTCCGGGTACGGCGGCCTGGTGCAGCCGGTCGCGATGCCCGGCGCCGCGACGCGGCCGTACGGCGGCTGGTTCGACGAGGCCGTGGACGTGCTCGCCGAGGTGCTCGGCGAGCAGGGCGTCGCGTTCGACGTCGCCGTGGAGCGCGTCGTCGTCGACCCGCACACCGACTCGCCGAGCCCGCACGCCGAGCTCACGCTGCACGTGGCGCGCGAGCACCTGCTCGCCGTCTGCCGCGCGCTGCGCGACGACCAGGACCTGCGGTTCGAGCTCAGCCTCGGCGTCTCGGGCGTGCACTACCCCGACGACACGGGCCGCGAGCTGCACGCCGTCTACCACCTCACCTCCGTGACGCACGGCCGCCGCGTGCGGCTCGAGGTGTCGGTGCCCGACGCCGACCCGCACGTCCCCTCCACCACGTCGCTGTACCCGACCAACGACTGGCACGAGCGCGAGACCTGGGACTTCTTCGGGATCGTCTTCGACGACCACCCGGGCCTGGCACGGATCGAGATGCCCGACGACTGGCCGGGCCACCCGCAGCGCAAGGACTACCCGCTCGGCGGCATCCCCGTGGAGTACAAGGGCGCCACCGTGCCGCCGCCGGACACCAGGAGGTCCTACTCATGACCACCGGAACCTTCAGCGCCACCCGGCCGCCGACCGCGGACGAGTTCGACCCGGGCATCCCCGGCTTCGAGGCGTCCGGCGGCGACTGGGACGAGATCGCCCGCGAGGCCGTGGGCGAGGAGCGCATCGTCGTCAACATGGGCCCGCAGCACCCGTCCACGCACGGCGTGCTGCGCCTCATGCTCGAGATCGACGGCGAGACGGTCACCGAGGCCCGCTGCGGCATCGGCTACCTGCACACCGGCATCGAGAAGAACATGGAGTTCCGCACCTGGACGCAGGGCACCACGTTCTGCACCCGGATGGACTACCTGGCGCCGCTCTTCCAGGAGACGGCGTACTGCCTCGCCACCGAGAAGCTGCTCGGCGTCACCGACGACGTGCCGGAGCGGGCGTCGATCATCCGCGTGCTGATGATGGAGCTCAACCGGGTGGCGTCCCACCTCGTCTGCCTGGGCACGGGCGGCAACGAGATGGGCGCGACGACGGTCATGACGATCGGCTTCACCGCCCGCGAGGAGATCCTCCGGCTGTTCGAGGCCGTCACCGGGCTGCGCATGAACCACGCGTACGTGCGGCCGGGCGGCGTCGCGCAGGACGTGCCCGAGGGGTTCGAGGACCAGGTGCGGGCGGCGCTGCCGAAGATCCGCCAGTACCTCGGCCAGCTCGGCGACCTCATGCTGGCGAACCCCATCTTCAAGGCGCGCCTCACCGACGTCGGCGTGCTCAACCTCGCCGGCTGCATGGCGCTGGGCGTCACCGGGCCGGTGCTGCGCTCCACGGGGCTGCCGTACGACGTGCGCAAGGCGTTCCCGTACTCCGGGTACGAGACGTACGACTTCGACGTGCCGACGTCGACCGACGCGGACTGCTACTCCCGCGTGGTGCTGCGCCTGGAGGAGTGCTACCAGTCGCTGCGTATCGTGGAGCAGGCGCTCACCCGGCTCGAGGCGACGTCAGGGGCGCCGGTCATGGTGGCGGACAAGAAGATCGCGTGGCCGGCGCAGCTCGCGATCGGTGCCGACGGGCAGGGCAACTCGCTCGACCACATCCGCCAGATCATGGGCACCTCGATGGAGGCCCTGATCCACCACTTCAAGCTCGTCACCGAGGGGTTCCGGGTGCCGGCCGGGCAGGCGTGGCAGACCGTCGAGCACCCGCGCGGCGAGCTGGGCGTGCACGCGGTGTCCGACGGCGGCACCAAGCCGTACCGGGCGCACTTCCGCGACCCGTCGTTCAACAACCTCCAGGCCGTGTCGGTGATGTGCGAGGGCGGCCAGGTGGCCGACGTCGTCGTCGCCGTCGCGTCCCTGGACCCCGTGCTGGGAGGGGTCGACCGATGACGGCAGAACCCACGAGCGCCCGCTCGGCCACGCGGTACGACGCCGACACGCTCGCGTCGCTGGCCGCCGACGCCGCGGCCGTCAAGGCGCGCTACCCGGACCCGCGCTCCGGCCTGCTGCCGATGCTGCACCTCGTGCAGTCGGTGGACGGCTACGTGAGCCGCGACGGCATCCTGTTCTGCGCCGAGCAGCTCGAGATGACGCCCGCCGAGGTGAGCGCCGTCGCCACCTTCTACACGCAGTACAAGCGGCACCCCAACGGCACCTACACCGTGGGCGTGTGCACCAACACGCTGTGCGCGGTGATGGGCGGCGACGCCATCTTCGACGAGCTGAGCGAGCACCTCGGCGTCGGGCACGACGAGACCACCGAGGACGGCGCGATCACGCTCGAGCGCGTCGAGTGCAACGCCGCCTGCGACTACGCGCCGGTCGTGATGGTCAACTGGGAGTTCTTCGACAACCAGACGCCGGAGTCGGCCACGGACCTCGCCGACCGCCTGCGGGCGGGCGAGCAGGTGGCGCCCACGCGCGGCGCGTCGTCGGTGTGCGGCTTCAAGCAGATGAGCCGCGTGCTCGCAGGGTTCACCGACGGCCGGGCCGACGAGGGCGTGGGCGCGGGGGAGCCGACGCTCGCCGGCCTGCGCCTGGCGCGCGCCGCGGCCGCCGTCGATGGCGGGGAGCCCTCGTCGGCCGAGCCCGCCGAGACCACCGACGGGGGCTCGGCCGGCTCGGCCGCCGAGGTGCCCCCGGAGACCGGGACGGCGCAGTCGAGCGCGGAGCGCGAGCCCACCGCGCCGGGGGACGAGAGCCCCGGCCGCTCGCCGTCGGGCGGCGACGTGAACCCCGAGCCGGAGAAGGGTGGCAGCGATGACTGACCTCATGCCGGTGCTCACGGACACGTGGGACGCCGAGCGGTCGTGGAAGCTGGCGTCGTACGAGGCCGCCGGCGGGTACGCCGGGCTGCGCAAGGCCCTGACGATGGAGCCCGCGGACCTCGTGCAGACGGTCAAGGACTCCGGGCTGCGCGGCCGCGGCGGCGCCGGCTTCCCGACCGGCATGAAGTGGGGCTTCCTGCCCCCGCCGGACGGTGGCCCGCGCTACCTCGTGGTCAACGCGGACGAGTCCGAGCCCGGCACGTGCAAGGACATCCCGCTCATGCTGGCGAGCCCGCAGCACCTGGTGGAGGGCATCGCGATCACCAGCTACGCGATCGGCTGCCACCACGCGTTCGTGTACGTGCGCGGGGAGGTGCTGCACGTGTACCGGCGGCTGATGGCCGCGGTGCAGGAGGCGTACGACGCCGGGTTCCTCGGCAAGGACGTGCTCGGCACCGGCTTCGACCTGGACGTCACCGTGCACGCCGGCGCCGGCGCCTACATCTGCGGCGAGGAGACGGCGCTGCTCGACTCGCTCGAGGGCAAGCGCGGCCAGCCGCGGCTCAAGCCGCCGTTCCCCGCCGTCGCGGGCCTGTACGCGAGGCCCACGGTGGTGAACAACGTCGAGTCCATCGCGTCGGTCCCGGGCATCGTCGCGCGCGGTGCCGACTGGTTCGCCGGCATGGGCACCGCGAAGTCGCAGGGGCACGGCCTGTTCTCCCTGTCCGGGCACGTCACCCGGCCGGGCCAGTACGAGGCGCCGCTCGGGATCACGCTGCGCGAGCTGCTCGACCTGGCCGGCGGGATGCGGGCCGGGCACGAGCTGAAGTTCTGGACGCCGGGCGGGTCGTCGACGCCGCTGTTCACGGCCGACCACCTCGACACCCCGCTCGACTACGAGTCGGTAGGGGCGGCGGGGTCGATGCTCGGCACCCGCGCGCTGCAGCTCTTCGACGACACGACGTGCGTCGTCCGCGCGGTGAGCCGGTGGACCGACTTCTACGCGCACGAGTCGTGCGGCAAGTGCACGCCGTGCCGCGAGGGCACCTACTGGCTCAAGCAGGTGCTGCACCGCATCGAGGCCGGCCAGGGCGAGGAGCGCGACGTCGACCTCCTGCTCGACCTGTGCGACAACATCCTCGGCCGCGCGTTCTGCGCGCTCGGCGACGGCGCGACGTCGCCCGTGACGTCGAGCATCCAGCTCTTCCGCGACGAGTACCAGGCGCACATCGACGGCCACGGGTGCCCCTTCGACCCGAGCGCGAGCGCCCTGTTCCCGTACACCCCCAAGCAGTCGCCGGCGCTCGCCGGGGCGGGAGGTCACTGATGACGGCGACCACGGACAAGTCCACCGCGGCCGCGCCCCCGGTGGAGACGGTCACGCTCACCATCGACGAGGTCGAGGTGACGGTGCCGAAGGGCACGCTGATCATCCGCGCGGCCGAGCAGGTGGGCATCCAGATCCCGCGGTTCTGCGACCACCCGCTGCTCGAGCCCGCGGGCGCGTGCCGGCAGTGCCTGGTCGAGGTCGCGATGCCCGACCGCGAGGGCAACGTGCGGCCCATGCCGAAGCCGCAGGCGTCGTGCACGATGACGGTCACGCCCGGCATGGTCGTCAAGACGCAGCGCACGTCGCCGGTCGCCGACAAGGCGCAGCACGGGGTCATGGAGCTGCTGCTCATGAACCACCCGCTCGACTGCCCGGTGTGCGACAAGGGCGGCGAGTGCCCCCTGCAGAACCAGGCGATGAGCAACGGTCGCGCGGAGACCCGGTTCGAGGACGTCAAGCGCACCTTCCCCAAGCCGATCGCCGTGTCCACGGAGATCCTGCTGGACCGCGAGCGCTGCGTGCTGTGCCAGCGCTGCACCCGGTTCAGCGACGAGATCGCGGGCGACGCGTTCATCGCGCTGCAGGAGCGCGGCGCGCACCAGCAGATCGGCCGGTTCGACGAGACGGTGCTGGACTTCACGCCGCCGCCCGGCGAGCCCGCCGAGGCGACGTTCGGGTCGGCCGCGGCCACGGCCGGCGGTCAGCCGTTCGCGTCGTACTTCTCCGGCAACACCGTGCAGATCTGCCCGGTGGGCGCGCTCACCGGTGCGGCCTACCGGTTCCGCTCCCGGCCCTTCGACCTGGTGTCGACGCCGGGGATCTCCGAGCACGACTCGTGCGGCTCCGCGATCCGCGTCGACCACCGGCGCGGCGTGGTGCTGCGCCGGCTGTCGGGGGAGGACCCGGCGGTCAACGAGGAGTGGATCACCGACAAGGACCGCTTCGCGTTCACGTGGCAGGCGGCGCCCGACCGGCTCACCGTCCCGCTGGTGCGGGACCGGGTGCTCGACGAGCGCGGCGCCGTCGTGTCGCGCGGCGAGCTGCGGCCCGCGTCGTGGGTGGAGGCGCTCGAGCTCGCCGCCGAGGGCCTGGCCGCCGCCCGCGCGGCCGGCGGCGTCGGGGTGCTGCCCGGCGGCCGGCTGACCGTCGAGGACGCGTTCGCCTGGTCGCGCTACGCGCGCACGGTGCTCGGCACCGACGACGTCGACCTGCGGGCCCGCGTGGGCTCGGCGGAGGAGACGGCGTTCCTGGGCCACGCGGTGGCGGGCACCGGCGTCGGCGTGACCTTCGGCGACGTCGAGGCCGCGCCCGCCGTGCTGCTCGCCGGCCTCGAGGCCGAGGAGGAGGCCGGCGTCACCTTCCTGCGGCTGCGCAAGGGGGTGCGCAAGCACGGCACGAAGGTGTGGGCCGTCGCCCCGTTCGCGAGCCGCGGTCTCGCCCGGCTCGACGGCGAGCTGCTGCCCGCCGCGCCCGGCACCGAGGCGGAGTGGCTGGGCATCCTCGCCACCCGCGCCGGCGGCGGGCTCGTGCCCGCCGACTCCGACACCGCCACGCTGGGCGCCGTCGCCGACGGGCTCGCGACGCCCGGCGCGCTGATCCTGGTGGGCGAGCGGCTCGCGTCGGCGCCCGGCGCCTACGGGGCGGTCCTGCGGCTCGCGGAGGCCACCGGCGCACGTGTCGCCTGGATCCCGCGCCGCGCGGGGGAGCGCGGCGGCCTCGAGGCGGGCCTCCTGCCCGGGCTGCTGCCCGGCGGCCGCCCGCTGACCGACCCCGCGGCCCGCGCCGAGGTGGCCGCGGCCTGGGGCGTCGACGCGGACGCGCTGCCGGCCGCGCCGGGGCGCGACGTCGCGGAGATCCTCGACGGGCTCTCCGTCGGGCAGCTCGGCGGCGTCCTCGTCGGCGGGGTGGAGCTCGCCGACCTGCCCGACCCCGCCCACGCCCGGCGCGCGCTCGCGGCCGCAGGCTTTGTGGTCTCGCTCGAGGTCCGTCGCTCGGAGGTCACCGAGCTGGCCGACGTCGTGCTCCCCGTCGCCCCGCCCGTGGAGCGGGCCGGGTCGTACTGGAACTGGGAGGGGCGCGTCCGCGCGTTCGGCCAGGCGCTGGAGTCGTCGGCGCTGCCCGACCACCGCGTGCTCGACGCGCTGGCCGACCAGGCCGGCGTCGCGCTCGGCGCGGCGACCGCGCTCGACGCGCACCGCGCGATCGCGGCGCTGCCGGCCTGGGGCGGGGCGCGCGTGCCGGCACCGGAGGGGGAGCCGGTCGAGCCGCCCGCGGTGCCGACCGGGTCCGCCGTGCTGGCGAGCTGGCACCTGCTGCTCGACGACGGCGCCCTGCAGGACGGCGAGCAGTTCCTCGCCGGCACCGCCAAGCGGCCCGTGGCGCGGATGTCGGCGGCCACGGCGGCCGCCGTCGACGTGTACGACGGCGACCGCGTGACCGTGGCCACCGACCGCGGCGCCGTGACGGTGCCCGTCGCCATCACGGAGATGGTCGACCACGTGGTGTGGCTGCCGCTCGCGTCGCGCGGGTGCCGCGTGCACGACACGCTCGGCGCCGCGCCGGGCGACCTGGTGCGGATCGGCGCGCCGGAGGCGGTCGCCGCCGGCGGGGTCCCGGGCTCGACCGACGAGAAGTCACAGGGAGGGGCCGCATGATCCCCGGCGTCGCGTCCGACTTCAGCAACGACTGGCTGTGGGTGTCGCTGATCAAGGCGGTGCTCATCGTCGTCTTCCTGCTGACCAGCGTGCTCTTCGCGATCTGGTTCGAGCGCAAGGTCGTGGCGCGCATGCAGGTGCGCCCGGGACCCAACTGGCACGGCCCGTTCGGCCTGCTGCAGTCGCTCGCGGACGCGATGAAGCTGCTGCTCAAGGAGGACGTGAACGTCACCCGGGCCGACCGGATCGTGTACCTGCTGGCGCCGATGATCTCGGTGTTCTGCGCGCTGCTGGTGTTCGCCGTCATCCCGTTCGGCCCCGAGGTGACGATCCCGTTCACCGACTACTCGACGCCCGCGCAGCTCACCGACTTCCCCGTCGCGATCCTGTACGTCCTGGCCTGCGCGTCGATGGGCGTCTACGGGATCGTGCTGGGCGGCTGGTCGTCGGGCTCCACCTACCCGCTGCTCGGGTCGGTGCGGTCCACGGCCCAGGTGATCTCGTACGAGCTCGCCATGGGGCTCTCGCTGGTCAGCGTGTTCATCATGGCCGGCTCGATGTCGACCTCCCAGATCGTGGCGTCGCAGACCAGCATCTGGTGGTTCCTGCCCCTGCTGCCCGCGTTCGTCGTCTACGTCATCTCGATGATCGGCGAGACCAACCGGCTCCCGTTCGACCTGCCGGAGGCCGAGGGCGAGCTCGTCTCCGGCTACATGACCGAGTACAGCTCGATGAAGTTCGCCTGGTTCTTCCTGGCGGAGTACATCAACATGCTCAACGTCTCCGCGGTCGCCACCACGCTCTTCCTGGGCGGCTGGCGGGCGCCGTGGCCGCTGTCGGCGATCAACGACGGGATGTTCAACACCGGCTGGTGGCCCGTGCTGTGGTTCCTGGTCAAGCTCTGGCTGGTCATGTTCGTGTTCGTCTGGGTGCGCGGCACGCTGCTGCGGCTGCGCTACGACCAGTTCATGTCGTTCGGCTGGAAGGTGCTCATCCCGGTCGCGCTGGTGTGGGTCGTGGTGCTGAGCGTGTTCCAGTACCTCGGCCTGGCGGGCGTCACCCGCACCCAGCTCATCACCGGCGTCGCCGTCGCGGCGGTGGTCGTCATCGGCCTCCTGTGGCTCTGGCCCGACCGGAAGGCGAAGGCCGCCGACGGCGACGGACCACCGGGGGACGCGCGCCGTCCGGCCGGCGACTTCGACGCCTTCGCCGACGGGTTCCCCGTGCCGCCGCTGCCCGGCCAGGCCCTGCCGCCGTCGCCCCGCGCGCGCCGGCACGTGATGCAGGCCGCCGACGTCCCGGGCGCGTCCGCCGCCCCCGACCCCGCCGTCGACCGATCCGAGGAGACGCGATGACCGACAAGCCGTACGAGCCGCTGCGCCCGTCCAAGGGACCGCTGGGGGAGCTGTTCGCCCCGGTGGCCGGGTTCGGCGTGACGTTCTCGTCGATGTTCCGGCCCACGGTGACGGAGCAGTACCCGCGCAAGAAGACGGCGCCGCAGCGCCGGTACCACGGGCGCCACCAGCTCAACCGCTACGCGGACGGGCTGGAGAAGTGCATCGGCTGCGAGCTGTGCGCGTGGGCGTGCCCCGCCGACGCGATCTACGTGGAGGGCGCGGACAACGCGGAGCTGCCCGACGGCGAGCACATGTCGCCCGGGGAGCGCTACGGCCGCGTCTACCAGATCAACTACCTGCGCTGCATCTTCTGCGGGCTGTGCATCGAGGCGTGCCCCACCCGGGCGCTCACGATGACGAACGACTACGAGCTCGCCGGGCCCGACCGCGCCGGGATGATCTACGAGAAGCAGGACCTGCTCGCCCCGCTCGCGGAGGGGATGCTCGCCGCGCCGCACCCGATGGTCGAGGGGACCACGGACACCGAGTACTACCGCGGCGAGGTCACCGCCCCGACGGCGCAGCAGGTCGACTGGGTGCGCGAGCACCGGCCGGACGACCCGACCCTGGACGCCGCCGCCCGCGTGGCGCACGGGGACGCGCCGCCCCCGACCCCGCGCCGGCACCGGCTGCGCGGCAGCGCCACCAAGGCCGCCGTCGCGACCCGGCAGGCCGCCGAGGGCGGGCACGTCGCGACGCTCCCCAGCCCTGACCTGACGGACGGCCCGCGGTGACGGCGTCGGGCGCGGAGGCCGCGCTGTTCTGGGTGCTCGCGCCGCTCATGGTGCTCGCCGCGCTCGGGCTGCTCTTCGCCCGCAAGGCGGTGCACGCCGCGGTGTGCGTGATGTTCGTGATGGTCGGGCTGGCCATCCTCTACGTGGCGCAGGAGGCGCCGTTCCTCGGCGTCGTGCAGGTGGTCGTCTACACGGGCGCCGTGATGATGCTCTTCCTGTTCGTGCTGATGCTGGTGGGCGTCGACTCCGCCGACTCGCTGACCGAGACCATCAAGGGCCAGCGCTGGCTGGGCGTGCTGCTCGGGCTCGGGCTGGTCGTGGTGCTGCTCGGCGTGATCGCGCAGGCGGCGTTCCCGCCCGCGGTCGGGCTGGCCGCGACCGAGGAGCTCACCAACCCGGTGGCTCTCGCCCGGGTGCTGCTCGGCGACTACGTCCTCGCGATGGAGGTGGTCGGCGTCCTGCTGGTCACCGCCGCGCTGGCCGGCCTGGTGCTCACGCACCGTCGTCGGCTCAGCGTGCGGCCCACCCAGCGCGTCCTCGCGGCCGCGCGCGTGGCCGCACTGCCGCAGGGCAGCACGCTCACGCCGCTGCCCGCGCCCGGCGTCTACGCGCAGAACAACGCCATGGACACGCCGGCGCTCGGCCCCGACGGCGAGCCGCTGCCGCACTCCGTGCCGCGCGTGCTGCGCATCCGCGGGCAGGAGCGGTCGGCCACGGCGGTCCTCGCCGAGGAGGAGACGCTCGTCGGCCGCGACCTGTCGGGCACACGGCTCACCGGGCCGCGCCCTGCGCCGGACGAGCGCGAGATCGACGACGGGTTGTCAGACGTTCGGAGCACCCCGTCGGACCCTGCGTCCGACACGGGCTCCGGCACGGGGGAGGTGCGCTGATGGAGATCACCCACTACCTGGGGCTGGCCGCGATCCTGTTCGCGATCGGCGCGACGACGGTGCTGCTGCGGCGCAACGCCATCGTGGTGTTCATGGGCGTGGAGCTGATGCTCAACGCCACCAACCTCGCGTTCGTGACGTTCGCGCGCATCCACGGCGACGTGACGGGCCAGGTGCTCGCCTTCTTCGTGATGGTGGTCGCCGCGGCCGAGGTCGTGGTGGGGCTCGCGATCATCATCACGATCTTCCGTTCCCGCCGGTCGGCCTCGGTCGACGACGTCAACCTGCTGCACAGCTGAGAGGCGACCTGTGGACACGCAGACGACGATGCAGACTCTCTCCCTCGCCCCCTGGCTGGTCGCGACCCCGATGATCGGCGCCCTCGTGCTGCTGGTCGCCGGCCGGCGCACCGACCGGTGGGGGCACTGGCTGGGCGTGCTGGCCAGCGCGGCGACGTTCGTCGTCGGGCTGGTGATGCTGCTGGACATGCTGGGCACCCCGGCGGACCAGCGGGTGGGCACCCACACCGTGGGCACGTGGATCGACGCGGGGGCCCTGCACGTGGACCTCGGGTTCCAGGTGGACCCGCTGTCGATGACGTTCGTGATGCTCGTGACGTTCGTCGGCACGCTGATCCACGTGTACTCGGTGGCGTACATGGACCACGACGTCGACCGGCGCCGGTTCTTCGGGTACCTCAACCTGTTCGTCGCGGCGATGCTGCTGCTGGTGCTCGCGGACTCCTACCTGCTGCTCTTCGTCGGCTGGGAGGGCGTGGGCCTGGCGTCGTTCCTGCTCATCGGGTTCTGGGACGGCAAGCGGGAGAACGCGGTCGCGGGCAAGAAGGCGTTCGTCATGAACCGCGTCGGCGACATGGGGCTCATCGTCGCGATGATGCTCCTGCTGGCGACCTTCGGTTCGCTGAGCTTCGGCACGGTGCTGCCGGCGGCCGGCGAGGGCGCGACGGCGGCCGGCCAGGGCGTGATGACCGCCATCGGCCTCATGCTCCTGCTGGCGGCGTGCGGCAAGTCGGCGCAGCTGCCCCTGCAGGCGTGGCTCGGGGACGCGATGGCGGGCCCGACGCCGGTGTCCGCGCTGATCCACGCGGCGACGATGGTGACCGCCGGCGTGTACCTGCTGGTGCGCTCCGGCCCGATCCTCGAGGCCGCGCCGGACGCGCAGCTCGTCGTCGCGATCGTCGGCGCGCTGACCCTGCTGTTCGGCGCGATCGTCGGTACCGCCAAGGACGACATCAAGAAGGCCCTCGCGGCGTCGACGATGTCGCAGATCGGCTACATGATGCTCGCCGCCGGCCTGGGGCCGGTCGGGTACGCGTTCGCGATCTTCCACCTGCTCACGCACGGCTTCTTCAAGGCCGGGCTGTTCCTCGGCGCCGGGTCCGTGATGCACGCGATGGACGACGACGTGAACATGCGCCGCTTCGGCGGGCTCGCCCGGCTGCTGCCGGTCACCGCGATCACGATGGGGCTCGGCTGGCTCGCCATCCTGGGCGTGCCGCCGTTCTCCGGGTTCTGGTCGAAGGACAAGATCATCGAGGCCGCGTTCGTCGGCGAGGGCTGGCGGCCGTGGGTGTTCGGCCTGGCCGCGCTGCTGGGCGCCGGGATCACCGCGTACTACATGTCGCGGCTCTTCTTCATGACCTTCGCGGGTCGTCGACGGTGGAGCAGCGACGGCGCGGACGACACGGTGGAGCGGCACCCGCACGAGGCCCCTCGCCTCATGACGTGGCCGATGATCATCCTCGCCGCGGGGTCGGTGTTCCTCGGCGGGATCCTGGCCCTCGGCGACCGGTTCGTCACCTGGCTGGAGCCGGTCACCGGGCACGCGGAGCACCACGAGCCGGTGCTGCCGGTGTGGCTGCTCATGACGCTCACCCTGGTGCTGGTGGTGCTCGGCGCGTTCCTCGCGTTCCGGCAGTACGCGGTCGCGGCGGTGCCGGTCGAGCCGCCGTCGGCGCCGGCCGTCGTGCGGGCGGCGCGGGTCGACCTGTACCAGGACGCCGTCAACGAGTCGCTCGTGATGCGGCCGGGCCAGTACCTCACCCGGGCGCTCGTGTACTCGGACCGCACGGCCGTCGACGGCGGCTGGCTCGGCCTGGCCGGCGGCATCGGGCGCCTCGGCTCCCGGCTGCGGCGGATGCAGAACGGCTACGTGCGGTCGTACGCGGCGACGATGCTCGGCGGCCTCGGCGTCGTCGGGCTGGTCGTGTGGGTCCTGGCGAGCTGATCGGGGTGGCGGGAGCGATGGCGATGACGCCGAAGAAGACGTCGACGACGAAGGACGGGGACGCATGACGATGTCCACAGGGTTCCCCTGGCTCACGGTCCTCATCGTGTGGCCGCTGGTGGCCGCGGCCGCGACGGCCCTCACGGGGGTGGGCAGGGGCCGACCGGCCGCAGGCCCGGTCACCGGGGGCCGGTTCGGGGCCGGTGCCGCCCGCACGGTCGCGCTGGTCGGCGCGCTGGTGGAGGTCCTCCTGCTGGTCGGGGCCTTCGCGGCCTTCGACACCGGCGACGCGGGGACCCATCAGCTCACCGAGACGTACTCCTGGATCCCGCCGATCGGCGCCAGCTACGCCGTCGGCGTCGACGGCGTGGGCCTGCTGCTGGTGGCGCTCTCGGTGGCCCTCGTGCCGCTGGTGATCCTCGCGGCCTGGCGCGAGCAGGGCGGCGACCACGTGCGGCTGCGCCGCTACCTCGCGACCGTGCTGCTGCTCGAGGCGTTCATGGTGACGGTCTTCGTGGCGCGCGACGTGTTCCTTTTCTACGTGGTGTTCGAGGCCATGCTGATCCCCGCCTACTTCCTCATCGGCGGGTTCGGGCAGGGGCCGCAGCGCCGGTACGCGGCGGTGAAGTTCCTGCTGTTCTCGCTGGCCGGCGGCCTGGTCATGCTGGTGGGCGTCATCGCGCTCTACCTGCAGGTGCCGGCCGCGGACCGCGGGCCGCAGACCTTCCTCACCGACAACCTCACGGGGCTGACGCTCGACCCGACGGCCGAGAAGCTCATGTTCTGCGCCTTCTTCCTCGCGTTCGCGATCAAGGCGCCGATGTTCCCCGTGCACTCGTGGCTGCCCGACGTCACGCAGCACGCGACGGCCGGTACCTCGACGCTCCTCATCTGCGTGCTCGACAAGGTCGGCACCTTCGGGATGCTCACCCTGTGCCTGCCGCTGTTCCCCGAGGCGAGCCGCTGGGCGGCGCCGTTCGTCATCGTGCTCGCGGTGATCTCGATCCTGTACGGCGCGATCCTCGCGATCGGCCAGAGCGACCTGCTGCGCCTCATCGGCTACACGTCGGTGTCCCACTTCGGATTCATCATCCTGGGCATCTTCACGTTCACCTCGCTGGGCACCGCGGGCTCCGGCCTGATGATGCTCAACCACGGCATCTCCACCGGGGCGCTGTTCCTCGTCGCCGGGTTCGCGATCGCGCGGCACCCGCGCCAGAGCCAGCTCATCGGAGACTACGGCGGCCTGCGCAAGGTGGCGCCGGTCCTGGGCGGCACGTTCCTCGTGGCAGGACTCTCCGCGGCCGCGCTGCCCGGCCTCGCGACGTTCGTCTCCGAGATCATGGTGTTCCTCGGGTCGTACGCCCGCTGGCCCGCCGCGGTGATCGTCGCCGTGCCCGCCGTCGTCCTCGCCGCCGTGTACGTGCTGCTCACCTACCAGCGCATGTTCACGGGGGAGACGACGCCGGAGCTCGCGTCCGCGCGCGACCTCGACGGCCGTGAGAAGACCGTGGCCGGAGTGCTCGTCGGCGCGCTGCTCGTGCTCGGCCTCGTGCCCGGTCCGCTGCTCGACTACGTGCGCGCGCCCGGGGAGGTCGCCGTCGAGCAGGTCGGTGAGACGGACCCGCCGCCCGTGATCCAGTCGTCGGCCGAGCCCGTCACCGGTGCCGGGGCCGTGCCCACCGAGGGGAGCCTGCTGTGAACGACTTCGTCGCACCGCTCATCGACTGGGCGGCCGTCTCGCCGGTGCTGATCGTGCTGGCGGCGGGAGTGCTCGGCGTGCTGCTGGAGGCGTTCGTGCCCGCGAGGGCGCGCCGCACGACGCAGCTCACGCTCACCCTGGCGGCGCTCGCGGGCTCGCTCGTGGCGGTCGGGCTGCTGTGGGACCGGGTGCAGGAGAACGCGCTCTCCGTGGTCGGCGGGTCGTACCTGCTGACGCCGTTCGGCCTGGGCGTGCAGGCCGTGATCGGCGTGTGCGCGCTGCTGGGCGTGCTCGTCGTCGCGGAGCGCACCACGACCGGCCAGGACGCGTTCGCGCCGGCCGCGGCCGCCGTGCCGGGCACCGCGTACGAGGACGAGACGCGCCGCGCGGGCCTGCAGCAGACCGAGATCTACCCGCTCCTGCTGTTCTCGACCGGCGGCATGCTGCTGTTCCCGGCCACCGACGACCTCATCGTCATGTTCGTCGCGCTCGAGGTGCTGTCGCTGCCGCTGTACGTGCTCTGCGCGACGGCGCGCCGCCGCCGGCTGCTCAGCCAGGAGGCCGCGTTCAAGTACTTCGTGCTGGGCGCCTTCGCGTCCGCGCTGTTCGTCTTCGGCATCGCGCTCGTCTACGGCTTCGCCGGCACCGTGCGGCTGCAGGGCGTGGTCCAGGTGCTCGCGGACCCGTCCGTCTCGCCGCTGGGGTCGATGCCGGCCCTGGTGGTGGTCGGGCTGCTGCTGGTGCTCAGCGGGCTGCTGTTCAAGATCGGCGCCGCGCCGCTGCACGCGTGGACCCCGGACGTGTACCAGGGCGCCCCGACGCCGATCACCGGGTTCATGGCGGCGTGCACCAAGGCCGCCGCGATGGGCGCGCTGGTGCGCGTGCTGTTCACCCTCGCGAACGGCCTGGACCCCGCGACCAGGCACGACGTCGAGGTGGCGCTCTGGGCGGTCGCCATCCTCACGATGCTGATCGGCACCGTCGTCGGCGCCGTGCAGACCGACGTCAAGCGCCTGCTCGCGTACTCCGCGATCGCCCACGCCGGCTTCCTCCTGGTCGGGGTCGTCGGCATGGACGAGGCGGGCTCGCGGGCCGTGCTCTTCTACCTCCTCGCCTACGGGCTCGCGTCCGTCGGCGCGTTCGCGGTCGTGACGCTGGTGCGCGAGCGCACGGTGTCGGGCGACGACACCGGTGACAGGGCGGTCGGGACGGTCCCCGACGACGGCGTGGTGCTGGGCGAGGCCACGCGGCTCGCGCAGTGGGCGGGCCTGGGCCGCAAGGCCCCGTGGCTCACCGCGGCGTTCTCGCTGTTCCTCCTGTCGATGGCGGGGATCCCGCTCACGGCCGGGTTCGTGGCGAAGTTCGGCGTGTTCTCGGCCGCCGTCGAGGCGGGGGCGTGGCCCCTCGCGCTGCTCGGCGTGCTCGCGTCCGCCGTCTCCGTGTTCTTCTACGTCCGCGTCATCGTGCTCATGGTCCTCACCCCGCCGCCCGGTGGGGAGCACGGCACGGCGTCGTCGGGGACGACGGAGAGCGACCAGCAGGGCGGAGGCAGCGGCGGCGGCACCGCCACGGTGACGGGTGCCGCGACCCGCACGCTCGTCTCGCGGACGGTCGTGACGGTGGTCGGCTCGCGCGGCCCCGCGGCGTTCGCGATCGCGGTGTGCGCGGTGGGCGTGCTGCTCCTCGGCATCCTCCCGGCGGGCGCGCTGGACCTGGTCGGCCAGGCGGCGCAGTTCCGTCCCTGACGGCCCGACGCTCGTGCCGGGGTGTCCGACCTGACGCGGCCGAGTGCCGTCTCGGTGCGGTGTTCGGCGCCCCGGCCGGATAGGTTCGGACAGTGACTCGCGCTCCTTCCACCTCGGCCCCCCGGCCCGGGCCCACGCCGCCCCCGGCGCCGCCGGCGATCCCGCTGTCCGACCCGGCGCTCGCCGACCGGCTCGCCGAGCGCATGACGCGGGTGGACGCGGCGCTCGACGACGCCGTGGCCTCGGCGGACGCGCTGGCCGACGACGCGTCGCGGCACCTCGTCGCGGCCGGAGGCAAGCGGTTCCGCCCGCTGCTCACGCTGCTCGCGGGCGAGCTGGGCGACGGGTCGCGCCCGGAGCTCGTGGACGCGGCCGTCGTCGTGGAGCTCACGCAGGTCGCGTCGTTGTACCACGACGACGTCATGGACTCCGCGCCGCTGCGCCGCGGGGCGCCCGCGGCGCACACGGTGTGGGGCAACTCGGTCGCGATCCTGGTGGGCGACCTCCTGTTCGCCCGGGCGTCCGCGCTCGTCGCGGGCCTCGGCCCGGAGGCGGTGGTGCTGCAGTCGCGCACGTTCGAGCGCATGTGCCTCGGCCAGCTGCACGAGACGATGGGGCCGGGGGCCGACGACGACCCGGTGGAGCACTACCTGCAGGTGCTCAGCGACAAGACGGCGTCGCTGCTGGCGACGTCGGCGCGCCTCGGCGCGATGTTCGGCGGCTGCGAGCCCGCCGTCGTCGAGGCCGTGGCGGCGTACGGCGAGAAGGTGGGCGTCGCGTTCCAGCTCGCCGACGACGTGCTCGACATCGCGTCGTCCGGCGACGAGTCCGGCAAGACGCCCGGCACCGACCTGCGCGAGCACGTGCCGACGATGCCGGTGCTGCTGCTGCGCCAACGGGTCGCGCGGGGCGAGGGCTCCGCGGCGGACGCGGCGCTCGTCGCCCGGCTCGACGGCGACCTCGACGGCGACGACGCGCTCGCCGCCGTCGTCGCGGAGCTGCGGGCGCACGACGTGCTCGCCGAGACCCGCTCGCTCGCCGGCCGGTGGGCGCGCGAGGCCGCCGCGGAGCTGGCGCCGCTGCCCGACGGCTCGGTGAAGGAGGCGCTCGCCGACCTCGCCCAGGCGCTGGCCGACCGGACGGCGTGACCAGCTCGGCGATCGGGCCGAGCGACCGGGTGCCGACGGGCTAGGCGGCGGCCAGCCGCGCGAACGACACCGCGAGCGCCGCGCCGGCGAGCAGGTACGGGCCGAAGGCCAGCGCCGTCCCGCGCGACGCCCGCCGGGTGACCATGAGGACGAGCGCCACGCACCCGCCGAGCAGGATCGGGAGCACCGCCGCGGCGACGAGCGCCGGCCAGCCGTACCAGGAGGTGACGAGGCCGAGGAGCACGGCGAGCTTGGCGTCGCCGCGCCCCATCCCCGCGCGGTGGACGAGGTGCAGCAGCAGGTACGCCCCGCCGAGCAGGAGGCCGCCGAGGAGCGCCCGCAGCGCCGCGTCCCACGTCCCGCCGGCGAGCGCCGCGAGGGCGAGCAGCCCGGCGACGACCGCCGTCGCCGGGTAGGTGAGCGCGTCCGGCAGCCGGTGCGTGCGGGCGTCGACCACCCAGAGCGCGGCCCCGGCCACGGCGGCCACGACGAGCGCCGGGGTCGCCCAGCCGGGCCCGCTCGCCCACACCGCCCAGGCCGCCCCGAGGACGGCTCCCCACGTCACCGCGCGGCGATGGGGCGCGACCTCGGCACGGGCACGGTGGAGGATCGGGGGCACCCGCGGATGCTATGCGCCGGCGTCGGGGCGCGGGGGGCGCCGTCCACAGCCCGTGGCGGCCGGCTCAGCCCGGGAGCGCCACGGCGTCGGCCGCGAGGACGAGCTGCGCGACGCACACCACCGCCACGGCCAGGCTCAGCAGGAACGGCGCGCGGCTGTGCGGCCGCACCACCCCCACGGTCCCGGCGAGGGCGGCGAGCACGACCGCGCCGCCGGCGAGCGTCGCCGACGCCGCGGAGGGCGGGCCCGGCGGGCCGAGGAGGATCACCACGCTGCCCGCCGCGAGGACCACGGGTGCCAGCACGCTCGTGCCCCGGCGGCCCAGGCGGTGGGGCAGGCCCCGCACCCCGGTGGCGGCGTCGTCCTCGAGGTCGGGCAGCACGTTGGCGAGGTGGGCGCCGACGCCGAGCAGCGCGGCCGCGCCGACCGTCCAGCCGGCGACGACCCGGCCGTCGCCCGCGGCGGCCACGACGAACGCGGGCAGCAGCCCGAAGCTCACGGCGTAGGGCAGCCACGACAGCGGCGTCGACTTGAGCCGCGCGTTGTACGACCAGGCGCTGCCGACCGCGGCGACGTGCAGCAGCCCCGGCACGAGCCCCGTCGCGAAGGACAGGACGACGCACCCGGCCAGGGCGACGAACGCGGCCGTCCGGAGGGTGCGGGGCGCCACGGCGCCCGTCACCGTCGGCTTGTCCGCGCGCCCGACGCGACGGTCGCGCGCGGCGTCGAGCCAGTCGTTGCTCCACCCCACCGACAGCTGGCCGGCGGCCACGGCCGCCGTGACGAGCAGGGCACGGCCCGCGGTGAGGCCGACGCCGACGGCGAACACCAGGGCCAGCCCCGTGACCACCGCCGCGGGGGCCGGGTGCGTGGAGAGCAGCAGCCCGCGCGCCCGCGCCGCGGCCGTGACCCGCGCCGTCCCCGTCGTGTCGCCGCCCACGGGGGCAACCTACGCCGCGGGGCCCGATCCCGCCGGGCCCCTTCGCAAGCGCCTCGCCAGGCCCCGTCGCGGCGGGAACGACCGGCCCCCGCGCGGGGGAACGGCGGCGGTGCCACGATGCGAAGCATGTCGCGCGTCCTCGCCGTCGCCCCCGTCCTGCCCGGTCCGGCGCACCCGCAGGAGCGGATCGCCGAGATGGTCGCCCCGCTGCTGGCAGACGCAGGGCCGCGCCGCGAGCTGGCCCGCCGCCTGCACGCCGCCGCCGGGGTGCGCACCCGGCACCTCGCGCTCCCGCTCGCCGAGTACGAGCGGCCGTTCGGGTTCGCGGACGCCAACGCCGTGTTCGCCCGCGAGGGGTCGGCGCTGGCCGAGCGGGCGTGCCGGGAGGCGCTCGCGGCCGCGGGCGTGGACCCGGGCGACGTCGACCTGCTGTTCTTCACGTCGGTGACGGGCGTGGGGGCGCCGTCGGTCGACGCCGGGCTGGTGGGCCGCCTGGGCCTGCGGCCCGACGTCCGCCGGGTGCCGTCCTTCGGGCTCGGCTGCGCGGGCGGCGCGGCCGGGCTGGCGCACCTGCACGAGTACCTCGCGGGGCACCCGGACCAGGTGGCGCTGCTGGTCTCCGTCGAGCTGTGCTCGCTCACGCTGCAGCGGGACGACGGCTCGACCGCGAACCTGCTCTCGTCCGGCCTCTTCGGGGACGGGGCGAGCGCCGTGGTCGTCGCGGGCGAGGACGTCGAGCCGCGCGGCCCCCGCTCCGGGCCGCGGGTCGTGGACGCCCGCGGCCGGCTCTACCCCGGCACCGAGCGGCACCTGGGGTGGGAGGTCCGGGACACCGGGTTCGGCATCGTGCTGTCGGCGGAGCTCCCGCAGCTGCTGCGGGCGCACCTCGCGGGGGACGTCAAGGACCTGCTGGCCGCGCACGGCCTGGAGCCGGGCGACGTCGGCACCTGGGTGGTGCACGCGGGCGGGCCGAAGATCGTCGACGCCGTGCGCGACGCCCTCGGCCTGCCCGAGGAGGCGGTGGCCCGCACCCGCGCGACCCTGGCGGCCGAGGGCAACCTGTCGTCGTCGTCCGTGCTCCACGTGCTCGCGGCGACCCTCGACGACGGCGCGCCGCCGCCGGGCGGGTGGGCGGTGCTCATGGCGTTCGGGCCCGGCGTCGCGGTCGAGCTGGTGCTGCTGCGGGCACCCGCGGCGGGGGCGGCATGAGCGCGGCGCTCTACGCCGCCCTCGTGCTCGCGACCGGCCTGGAGCGGCTGGCCGAGCTCGTCGTCTCGGCGCGCCACGCGCGCTGGTCGTTCGCGCGCGGGGGTGTCGAGTCCGGCCGCGGGCACTTCCCGGCGATGGTCGCGCTGCACACGGGCCTGCTCGTGGCGTGCGTGGTGGAGGTCCTCGTCGCCGACCGGCCCTTCCTGCCGTGGCTGGGGTGGCCCATGCTCGCGCTCGTCCTCGCGAGCCAGGGCCTGCGCTGGTGGTGCATCGCGACGCTGGGGGAGCGGTGGAACACCCGCGTGATCGTGGTGCCCGGGCTGCCGCTGGTGCGCCGCGGCCCCTACCGCTGGCTGGCGCACCCCAACTACGTGGCCGTGGTGGTCGAGGGCGTCGCGCTGCCGCTGGTGCACACGGCGTGGGTGACGGCGCTGGCGTTCACCGTCCTGAACGCCTGGTTGCTGCTCGGGTTCCGCATCCCCGCCGAGGAGCGCGCGCTGCGGGCTGCCGAGGTCGGCTGATGCCCGGCCGCCCGCCCGACCCTGCTGTCGACGGCGTCGACGGCGTCGACGTCGAGACGGACGTGCTCGTGGTCGGCGGCGGCCCCGTCGGCCTCGCCGCGGCGATCGAGGCGCGGCGGGCCGGGCTGGGCGTCGTGGTGCTGGAGCCCCGGACGGCGCCGGTCGACAAGGCGTGCGGCGAGGGGCTGATGCCCGGCACGCTCGCCGCCGTGCGCCGTCTCGGGGTCGACCCGCAGGGCTGGCCGCTGCGCGGCATCTCCTACCGCCAGGACGGGGTGGTCGCCGACCACCGGTTCGCGGGCGGGCCCGGCCGGGGTGTGCGCCGGACCGCGCTGCACGCCGCGCTGCACGCGGCCGCGCTCGACGCCGGCGCCGCCGTGCTGCCCCGGCGGGCCGGGACGGTGGCGCAGGGCGCCGGCGGGGTCGAGGCCGCGGGGGTCCGCGGCCGCTGGCTGCTCGCCTGCGACGGGCTGCACTCGCGCGTGCGGCGGGAGGTGGGGCTCGACCTGCGCGACGTCGGCCCCCGCGAGGGTGTCCTCCGCGGCGTCGTGCGCCGGCGCGTCGGCCGCGACCGCCGGCGGCGGTTCGGGCTCCGCCGGCACTTCCGGGTGCCGCCGTGGACGGACCTCGTGGAGGTGCACTGGGCCCCGCGGGTCGAGGCCTACGTCACGCCCGTGGCGCCGGACCTCGTGGGCGTGGCCGTGCTCGGCCCGGCGGGCGCGGACCTCGACGCCGCGCTCGCGACCCTGCCGGAGCTCGCCGACCGGCTGGCGGGCGCCGAGCCGGAGGGTCCGGTGCGGGGCGCCGGGCCGATGCTCGTGCGCAGCCGGGCGCGGACCGCCGGGCGGGTGCGGCTGGTCGGGGACGCGTCCGGGTACGTGGACGCGCTGACGGGCGAGGGGCTGCGGGTCGGGTTCGCGCAGGCGCGCGCCGCCGTCGCGCACCTCGACGACCCGGCCGGGTACGAGCGGGCGTGGTCCCGGGCCACCCGGGACGTGCGATGGCTCACGACCGGGCTCGTGGCGGCGGCGACGTCGCCCCTCCGCCGCGGTGTGGTGCCGGCGGCCGCCCGCGCTCCGGCGCTGTACGGCGCGGTGGTCGAACGGCTGGCCCGTTGACGAAAGCCCGAGGCAACTGTGACCGATCTGCAAGACAACCCGTTCACATGGCGGGACGGTTGTGGCACCCTGGGTAAGGCTGGACCCTGACAGGTGAGGTAAGCCTCACCCGATCGCAGGAGAATCCTCCTAGAATCGAACGCCACGCATACCCGATCCGGAAGGCGTATCCCGCAGTGAGCAGCATCCGACCTCTGCGCGTCGCGATCGTCGGCGCAGGCCCCGCCGGCATCTACGCCGCGGACATCCTGTCGAAGACCGACCTCGACGTGAGCATCGACCTCTTCGAACGCCTGCCCGCCCCGTTCGGCCTCGTGCGGTACGGCGTCGCCCCGGACCACCCGCGCATCAAGCAGATCATCACCGCCCTGCACCGCGTGCTGAGCCGCGGCGACGTCCGCCTGCTGGGCAACGTGGACTACGGCGTCGACCTCAAGCTGGACGACCTGCGCCAGTTCTACGATGCCGTGATCTTCTCCACGGGCGCGATCAAGGACCACGAGCTGCCGGTGCCGGGCATCGACCTCGACGGCTCGTACGGCGCCGCGGACTTCGTGTCCTGGTACGACGGCCACCCCGACGTGCCGCGCACCTGGCCGCTCGAGGCCAAGGAGGTCGCCGTGCTCGGTGCCGGCAACGTCGCCCTCGACGTCGCGCGCATCCTTGCCAAGCACGCGGACGACCTGCTGCCCACCGAGATCCCGGCCAACGTCTACGACATCCTCAAGTCGTCGCCGGTGACGGACGTGCACGTCTTCGCCCGCCGCGGCCCGGCGCAGGTGAAGTTCTCGCCGCTGGAGCTGCGCGAGCTCGGCCACGTGCCGGACGTCGACATCGTCGTCTACCCCGAGGACTACGACTTCGACGAGGGCTCGATGGCCGCCGTCGAGTCGTCCAACCAGACCAAGCAGGTCGTCAAGACGCTCACGGACTGGACCCTCGTCGACCCGTCGACGCAGAAGGCCTCCCGCCGCCTGCACCTGCACTTCCTGCACGCCCCCGCCGAGATCCTCGGCGAGGACGGCAAGGTCGTCGGGCTGCGCACCGAGCGCACCGCGCTGCAGGGCGACGGCACGGTCAAGGGCACGGGCGAGCACCACGACTGGCCGGTCCAGGCCGTCTACCGCGCGGTCGGCTACTTCGGCTCGCCGCTGCCGGAGATCCCCTTCGACGAGCTCAAGGGCGTCATCTCCAACCGCGAGGGCCGCGTCGTCGACCTCGACGGCGACCACCTGCCCGGCGTGTACGCCACCGGCTGGATCAAGCGCGGGCCGGTCGGCCTCATCGGCCACACCAAGTCCGACGCGTCCGAGACGATCCGCCACCTCGTGGAGGACGTCACGGGCGTGGGCGACGGCGGCGACGTCGCGACGGGCGACGTCACCGGCGGACGCACCGCCACCCAGGCGGACCCGCAGGCCGTGCTGGACTTCCTCGCCGACCGCGGCGTGGACGTCGTCGAGTGGGACGACTTCGTCCTGCTCGACGAGCACGAGAAGTCGCTGGGCGAGCCGCACGGCCGCGAGCGCATCAAGGTCGTGCCGCGCGACGAGATGCTCGACATCGCGAAGCGTCGCGCGTCCTCCTGACGCCGAGGTGGTACCGGGCCCCGCGAGCTACCTCGCGGGGTCCTGTGCTACCTCGGCGGGGTGGCGGGAACCGCCCGGCCCCTCGGCGCGTTCACCCCGTGGGATCCTGCCGGCGCGCCGGCGCGGGCAGGGCGCACGGAAGGAGACGGCAGGACACATGGGCCACCAGCACTTCAACGGTCTCAAGACGGCGGCGCTCTTCGGCGTCATGTGGGCCGTGGTCCTCGGCCTGTGGGCCCTGTTCTTCCGCGGCAGCGCGGGCATGCTCGTCGTCTTCGTGGGGATCGGCCTCGTCACGACGTTCGTCGGCTACTGGAACTCCGACAAGATCGCGATCCGGGCGATGCACGCCTACCCGGTGACGGAGCTCGAGGCGCCGGAGATGTACCGCATCGTGCGGGAGCTCTCGACGGAGGCCCGCCAGCCCATGCCGCGCCTGTTCATCTCGCCCACGCAGGCCCCGAACGCGTTCGCGACGGGGCGCAACCCCAAGAACGCGGCGGTGTGCTGCACCGAGGGCATCCTGCGGCTGCTCGACGAGCGGGAGCTGCGCGGCGTGCTCGGGCACGAGCTGATGCACGTGTACAACCGCGACATCCTCACGTCGTCGGTGGCGTCCGCGATGGCCGGCGTCATCACCTCGCTGGCCCAGTTCCTGCTGATCTTCGGCGGCGGCGACCGGCGCGAGGGCGGCAACCCGCTCGCGGCCCTGGCGATGGCGATCCTCGCGCCGTTCGCGGCGATGATGATCCAGATGGCGATCTCCCGGACGCGGGAGTACGACGCGGACGAGGACGGCGCCAAGCTCACGGGCGACCCGATGGCCCTGGCGTCGGCGCTGCGCAAGCTGGAGTCCGGCACGGCGAAGGCGCCCCTGCCGCAGACCCGCGAGCTGCAGAACGTCTCCCACCTCATGCTGGCCAACCCGTTCCGCGGCGCGGGCATGGCGAAGATGTTCTCCACGCACCCGCCGATGGCGGACCGCATCGCCCGCCTGGAGAAGATGGCCGGCGGCACGGGCTTCGGCCCGGGCGGAATCACCCGCTACTGACGGCCCGTGGGGCCGCGCTCGGGGAGCGTGGCCGACGCCGGTCTGCCAGGCTGACCTGCGATGACCTCAGCCCCTCCGGGCGGCCGGGACGACGCGGCCGAGCCCGGGCAGCGTGAGCGCCCGCCGTCGCCGCACCCGGACGCCGGTCACGCGCGCCTGCGGCGCTGGCAGGCGGCGACCGAGTGGCCGCTGACCGCGATCTCCCTGGTGTTCCTCGTCGCGTACGCCATCCCGATCGCGCGCCCGGAGGCCTCGCCGGACGTGCGGGCCGCCTGCTCCTTCGTGCTCGCGGTGACCTGGGCGCTCTTCGTGGTGGACTACGTCGTGCGCGCCCGGCTCGCGCCCCGCCCGTGGCGCTACGTCCGCCGGCACCCGCTCGAGCTCGCCGTGGTCGTGCTGCCCGTCCTGCGCCCGCTGCTGCTGGTGTCCGTGGTGGTGCGCCTCAACCGGGTCAACGCCGTGCGGCTGCGCGGCCGGGTGGTGCGGTTCGCCGCGGCGGGCACCGCCCTCCTGGTGATCGTGGGCGCGCTGACGGTGACGCAGGCCGAGCGCGGCGCGCCGGGAGCCAGCATCGTGAACCTCGGCGACGGGTTCTGGTGGGCGATGGTGACCATCACGACCGTGGGCTACGGCGACCTCACGCCGGTGACCCCGGCGGGCCGCGTCATCGCGGTCTGCCTGATGCTCGGCGGCATCGCGCTGCTGGGCGTCGTGACGGCGACGCTCTCGTCGTGGCTGGTGGAGCGGGTCACCGACACGTCGTCGCCGGACGACCGCCTGGGCACGGCGCGCGGACCGGCGGGGGAGGCGCCCGTCGGCCTGGTCAGCCAGGCGCAGGTGGCCCTGCTCGTCGCGGAGGTGCAGGAGCTGCGCGCCCAGCTCGTCGCCGACCGGCAGCGCGCGCAGGCTCAGGGGGAGAGCGGCTCCGGGGAGTAGCCGTCCACGGGCGGGGACACGTCGAGCGCGGCCTCCAGCGCGGCGGCGACGCCGTCGTCGTCGTTGCCCGGCACGACGGCGTCCGCGCAGGTGAGCACGTCGGGGTGCGCGTTGGCGACGGCGTGCCCGCGGCCTGCCCAGCGCAGCATCGGAAGGTCGTTGGGCATGTCGCCGAAGGCCCACACGTCGCGGGCGTCGACGCCGAGCCGGCGGCACCAACGGGCGAGCGCGACGTCCTTCGTCACGCCGGGCGGCAGCAGCTCGGCCAGCCCGGCGGCGCCGGAGTAGTGCAGCTCGGCGCGACCGTCGACGACGCCGCGCACGCGGTCGAAGAAGGCCTCCTGGGCGTCGTCGCGGACGTCGCCGCGCTGCACGACGCCGAAGCCCTGCGTCGGCGTGCCCGGCCGGACGGCGAGGAGCTTGGCGACGGCGTCGTCCGCGCCGCGCAGCGCGTCCTCGACGGGCACGGCCCGCAGGCCGCGGTCGAGGCCGGGCTCGCCGTCGGGGAACCAGGGGTCGAAGGCCGGACCGTGGACGGTCTCGACGGCGAGGCCCACCCCGGGCACGGCCTCCCGCAGCCCGGCGACGAGCTCCTGCACGACGCCGTCGCCGAAGCCGCAGGCGTCCAGCGCCCGGCCGGACCCCAGGTCCCAGACCGCGGCGCCGCCCAGGGCGATGACCCGGCCGTGGCCGCCGACCAGGTCGGCCAGGTCGGCCAGCCAGCGGGGCGGGCGGGCGGTGACGAAGACGACCTCGACGCCGACGTCCTCCACGGCCCGCAGCGCAGCGCGCGTGCGGGCGGAGACGGTGCCGTCCGAGCGCAGCAGCGTGCCGTCGAGGTCCGTCGCGACGACGCGCGGCAGCCCGCGGCGTGCGCCGCCCGCCCGTGCCGTCACCGGTAGTTGACGAACTGGACCGCGAAGTCCAGGTCCGCGCCCTTGAGGAGCGCGATCACGGCCTGCAGGTCGTCGCGGGACTTGCTCGTCGCGCGCACCTCGTCGCCCGTGATCTGCGTCTTGACGCCCTTGGGGCCCTCCTCGCGGATGAGCTTGGTGACCTTCTTGGCGTTCTCGCCCGCGAGGCCCTCCTTGAGGGAGCCGGCGAGCCGGTAGACCTTGCCGGACGACTGAGGCTCGTTCTCGCCCGTGTCGAGGGCCTTGAGCGAGACGCCGCGCTTGACGAGCTTGGTCTGGAACACGTCGAGGGCGGCGAGCACGCGCTCCGCGGAGTTCGCCTCGAAGACGATGGTGTCCTGACCGCTCCACGCGATGGACGCGCCCACCCCCTTGAAGTCGTACCGCTGGGCGATCTCCTTGGCGGCCTGGTTGAGGGCGTTGTCCACCTCCTGGCGGTCCACCTTGCTGACGATGTCGAACGACGAGTCGGCCACGACTGCTCCTTGGTGCTCTGGTCTTGCTCAGATCGGCGTGCGATCTGGACGCGACGTATCAGACGGCTGGGTTCGCCCACTACCGTAGTGCGGCGATGCATGGGGAGGCCTACCCATCGAGACGACCGGTGTCATGTCGGGCGTCTTCGGTAGGGTTCGCCGAGGTATGCATCAAGCCGGTTCCCAGGCAACTTCCCCAGATGGGTCAGACCGGTCCTCCGCCCGCGGCGCGACGGTAGCGCGCGGGCTGTCGCACCAGCCGCTGTCCGCACCTGCCCGAAGTCGGAGAGGAACCGAACCGCATGAGCGTCGTCTCACGCGCCGTGGAGCACCGTCGGTCCATCGCCTCTGCCGGGGTCGTCGCGCTGTTCGGCGCGGGGCTCGCCGGTTTCGCGCTCTGGTACGACGGCGAGGCGACGGTGGACGTCGACCTCAACGACTCCGGCGTGTGGGTGACGAACGCCGCCGACGGCGAGGTCGGCCGGTTCAACTACCAGGCCCAGGCGCTCGACGGCACGCTGTACGCCAACGCGACGGGCTTCGACGTCCAGCAGGACGCGCAGCGGGTGCTCCTGTCGAGCACGGGGGACTCCTCGGCCAGCCCCATCGACCCGGCGCAGCTCGCCCTGACCAGCACGATGAAGCTGCCCGGGGGCGCACAGGTCGCGTCGGGCGGCGCCACCACCGCGATCTACGACGACGAGTCGGGCACCGTGTGGGTGCTCCCGTTCGACGGCTCGGGGTCCTTCGACCCCGAGAAGTCCGAGCCCGCGCTCGAGAAGGTGGGCCAGGGCGCTCGGCTCGAGGTGAGCACGGGCGGCACGGTCGTCGTGGCGTCGCCCGCCGACCAGAAGCTGTGGACGATCCCGACCAGCGCGCGCGGCACGGCCGAGGACCCCGAGGAGGAACGGCTCTCGGTGCAGCCGGGGTCCGACGTGCAGGTGACCACCGTGGGCGAGGAGCCCGTGGTGCTCGACCGCTCGACGGGCAAGGTCGTGCTGCCGGGGGGCGACGCCGTGGAGGTCGACGGCGGCGCCGAGGCCCAGCTGCAGCAGCCGTCGCCCGACTCGGACATCGTGCTGCTCGCGACCTCGCGCGGGCTGGTCTCCCAGCCGCTCGACGGCGGGACGCCGACGAGGCGGACCGCGAACGGCACCCCCGCGCGGCCCGTCCAGCTGGGCGAGTGCGCCTACGGCGCGTGGTCCGTGTCCGGGCAGGTGGTGCGGGACTGCCCCGGGACCGACGACGACCAGGACGTCGTCCTGGAGGGGCTCTCCGCCGACAGCAACCTCGTCTACCGCGTGAACCGCGACGTCATCGTGCTCAACGACGTGGCCCGCGGCACGCTGTGGATGGCGGCGGACGAGTTCCAGAAGGTCGACGACTGGGACCTGACGATCCCGGAGAACGACGAGGGCGAGAAGACCGAGTCCGAGGAGACGACGCCGGAGCAGGTCGACCAGTTCGTCGCCGACCGCGACAAGAAGAACCGGCCCCCGCAGGCGAAGGACGACTCGTTCGGCGTCCGGCCCGGCCGCACCACGGTGCTCAACGTGCTCGGCAACGACGTCGACCCCGACGGCGACGTCATGACCGTCCGGGTCGACGGCGAGCCGACCGGTGACGCCGAGGTGGACCGGGTGCTCGACGGCGCTGCGCTGCAGGCCGACGTGCCCGCGGACGCGACGGGGAGCACCACGCTCACGTACGAGGTCGACGACGGCCGGGACGGGTCCGACACCGCGAAGGTCACGCTCACGGTGGTGCCGGACTCCGAGAACGACGCTCCCACCCAGACGGGCGAGCCGGTGCTGCGGGTCGGCCAGGACGGCACCGGCAGCATCAAGGTGCTGCCGTACTTCCGCGACCCCGACGGCGACGACCTCTTCCTCTCCCACGCCAGCACGGGCGACCCGAAGGACGAGGTGCGCTCCCGCCCGGACGGGACGATCGAGTTCCGCGACGGCGGGGCGGCCACCGGCCGCAAGATCGTCGACGTCACGGTCTCCGACTCCCGCGGCAAGCCGGTGGAGGGCACGCTGATCGTCGAGGTCGTGGCGACGAACGAGCCGCCGGTGGCGGTGCAGGACCACGTCACGGTGCTCGCCGGCCAGCCGGTCACCGTGCGGCCGCTCGAGAACGACACCGACCCGAACGGCGACCCCCTCCGGCTCGTGCACGTGGCCGAGAAGAAGGGGCTGTCGATCGCGAACAACCTCAACGCGGGGATGTTCACGGTCCAGGGCGACGAGCCCGGGTCGTTCGACGTGACCTACCAGGTGAGCGACGGGCCCAACTCGACGATGGGGCTGGTCCGGGTGGACGTCGTCGCGCCGCCGGAGGACGAGGCCCCGCCGGTGGTGGTCTCCGACCAGGTGCTGCTGCCGTCGGACGGGTCCGCGCTGCTGGACGTGCTGGCCAACGACACCGACCCGGCGGGCGGCGTGCTCGTCGTGCAGTCGGTCACCGTGCCGGACGACTCGCCCGTCGACGTGGCGGTGCTCAACCACGACGTCCTCAAGATCATGGAGAAGCAGCGGCTCGACGAGCCGGTGACCTTCGACTACACCATCGCGAACGGCAGCGGGTCCTCGACCGGCCAGGTGCGCGTGGTGCCCATCCCGGCCCCGGACACCCTGCGGCCGCCGGACGCGGGCGCCGACGAGGCGATCGTCCACACGGGCGACGTCGTCACCGTCCCGGTGCTGGACAACGACACCCACCCCGACGGGCTGGACGTCGAGCTGAACGACGAGCTGCAGGAGGAGCCCGAGGCGGAGCTCGGCGAGGCGTTCGTCTCCGAGGACACCGTGCGGTTCAAGGCGGGCTCCGAGGCGGGCACGGCCCACCTCGTCTACGAGGTCCGCGACAGCAACGGGCAGAAGGACTCGGCGCAGGTCACCGTCACGATCAAGGACGACGCGGAGAACACCGCCCCGCAGGTGCCCGACACCGAGACGCGGGTGCTCAGCGGCAAGACGGTGCGCATCCCGCTCGCGCTCGACGGCACCGACCCCGACGGCGACCAGGTCACGCTGAGCTCGATCGCCGGCGCCCCGGAGCAGGGCACGGCGACGATCGTGGACGGCTTCGTGGACTACACGGCGGCCGAGGGTGCAGCGGGCTTCGACTCCTTCACGTACCAGGTGACCGACACCCGCGGGGCGGTGAGCCAGGGCACCGTGCGCGTGGGCATCGCCGCGCCGCCGGAGACGAACCAGCCCCCGCAGGCCGTGGACGACGAGACCACGGTGCGGCCGGGCCGGACCGTGGCCGTGCGGGCGCTGGAGAACGACAACGACCCCGACGGCGACGAGATCGGCCTCGTCAAGGACGGCTTCGACGGGCTGCCGGACGGGCTGACGCCGAAGGCGGTCGAGGACGACATCGTCCTCGAGGCCCCCGCCGACGAGGGCGCGACGGCCTTCTACTACACGGTCCAGGACGCCTTCAAGGCGCGCTCCACCGGGTCGGTCACGGTGACGGTGGACGCCGACGCACCGCTGCTCCGGCCGGTCGCGAAGGACGACGTGGTGACGGCGGAGCAGGTCCGGGACGCGTCGACGGTCACGGTGGACGTGCTCGGCAACGACGTCGACCCCGACGGCGTGGCGTCCGACCTCGAGGTCTCCGTCGACCAGGGCGCGAGCGGGGTGACCGTCCGGGAGGACGGCCAGGTGCAGGTGGCACTGACGCCGCGGGCGCAGGTGATCACCTACACCGTCACGGACGTGGACGGGCTGCAGGCCAAGGCCTTCGTGCGGGTGCCGGGCGACCAGTCGCGGCCCTACGTGAAGCCGGGCTCGACCCCGCTGCAGGCGGTCAGCGGTGAGCCGCTGACCGTCGAGCTGGGCAAGCTCGTCGTGGTGCGGGACGGCCGGGAGCCCCGGATCACGGAGGAGTCGACGGTCGAGGCCACCGAGGGGGCCGCGGTCGTGCAGGACGCCGACACGATCGAGTTCACGTCGAGCGAGGACTTCGCCGGGTCGGCGTCGGTGAGCTTCGAGGTGACGGACGGCGACGGGCCCGACGACGAGGAGGGCAACAAGGCGGTGCTCACGCTGCCGATCGACGTGGTGCCCTCGACGAACCAGCCGCCGAAGGTGGTCGGCTCGCCGACCCTCGAGGTCGCGGCGGGCGAGGACAGCACCGTCGACCTGTCGCGGTACGTCAAGGATCCGGACAAGGACACGCTGACCTTCGACGTCGAGAGCCCGAAGGGCGTCACGACGTCCGTGTCGGGCGGCACCGTGACCGCGCAGGTCGAGCCGTCGGTGCCGAAGGGCACGAAGCAGGACGTCGCGTTCACCGTGTCCGACGGCAAGAACCCGCCCGTCAGCGGCAACCTCGAGGTCGCGGTGGTGGGCTCCACCCGCCCGCTCGTGCAGACGACGCCGGACAAGGTGCCCGACGCGCACCAGGGGGAGCCGGTGACGATCCCGGTGCTCGAGAACGACACCAACCCGTTCCCGGGCGAGGACCTGACCGTCGTGGGCGCGTACGGCGAGACCGGCTCGGGCAAGGTGTCGTACGACGACCGGAACATGATCATCACGCCGGACGAGAACTTCCACGGCGTGCTCACCGCGCGCTACACGGTCCAGGACGCCACGAAGGACCCCGACCGCCAGGTCGACGGCACCGTGACCCTGACCGTCCTCGGCCGGCCGGAGCCGCCGCGCGCGCCCAAGGTCGAGGAGGTGCGCTCCGGCACGGTCGTGCTGAGCTGGGAGCAGCCGAACAACAACGGCGCGGACATCACCGGCTACACGCTGCACGCCTCCGACGGCAAGACCCAGGAGTGCACCACCACGACCTGCACCTTCGACGGGCTGACCAACGACCTGGAGTACACGTTCACGGTCACGGCGACGAACGAGGTGGGCGACTCGGACGAGTCGGCGGCGTCGAAGAGCGCCCGGCCGGACGAGAAGCCGGACGCGCCGGCGGCCCCGACGCTGGAGTTCGGCGACGAGCAGCTCACGGTCACGTGGACCAACAAGGACTACAGCGACCGGTCCGCGATCACGTGCGTCAACCTGGAGATCAGCCCCGCGCCGGCCGACGGCAGGATCCAGAAGCCGTGCGTCGAGGGGACCTCGACGGTGTGGGAGGGGCTGACCAACGGCACCGCGTACACGGTGCGGGTGCAGGCGCTGAACAAGGCCCCGGACCCGTCCGACTGGGGCGAGGCCTCCTCCCCGGAGACCCCCGCCGGCCCGCCGGCGGCACCGGCGCCCCCGACGGCGAGCCGGGTGGACACCGCGGTGGGCGGGCAGACCACGGTGAGCTGGGAGCAGCCCGACACCAACGGTGCCCCGATCGAGAAGTACTACCTCGACATCTACGAGGGGGGGACGAAGAGCCGCACCGTCGAGGTGAGCGGCGGTTCCCGGTCGCAGGTCGTCGAGGGCCTCAAGACATCCGCGACCTACACGTTCAAGGTACGGGCGCAGAACAAGGCGGCGATCTCCGAGGCCAGCCCGGCGTCCAACGCGGTCGTGCCCTACGGCACGCCGACGGTCCCGGGGAACGTGCAGGCCGCGCTCGGGTCGAACACGAGCGGGCGGGCGGACGTGAGCTGGAGCGCCGCGGCCGAGTTCCGCGGGCCGAAGCCGTACTACCAGGTGCGGGCCAACGGCTCCGGCGCGCGGAACGTCGGCAACGTGACCTCGTACACGTACGACGGGCTGTCCAACGGCACCGCGTACACGTTCGAGGTGCAGGCCTGCAACGAGTACACCTGCTCCGCCTGGTCGGGGAAGTCGGGCTCCGTGACCCCCTTCACCACGCCGGGCACCCCGCGGGTGAGCTGGAGCGGGACCAAGAACGGCTCGGGGCGCGTGGACGACGGGTCGTTCTCGATCAACGCGCCGAGCAGCAACGGCGGGCGCGCCGTCGACAAGATCGAGTACAAGCTCACCGGCAGCGCGTCCGACAGCGGCACCAAGACCTCGTGGCCGGCGTCCGTCGGGGTGCCGACGGGCTACAGCAAGAGCTACACGCTGCAGGCCCGCGCCCACAACGAGGCCGGGTGGGGCGCCTGGGAATCGGTCACCGGGCGGACGGACGCGCCCCCGCAGCCTCGCGCCACGGTGTCCAAGGGCAGCCGGACCGGGGTCCAGGACGGCTGCTCGTCCGGCAACTGCAACTACTTCAAGGTCACGGCCAAGGACTTCGACGCGGGAACCCACCGCATCGAGTGCTGGTCGGGCAACAACCCCGACTCGAACGCGGGCTGGCACAACATCATCATGTCCGGCTCCAAGGTGTGGACCACGCCCGGCGGCCCCGGCTTCGACAGGAAGCTGGGGGCTGACACCACGATCCAGCTCGACTGCTACTACGGCTACGACGGCACCCAGGTCGCCGTGGTGATCGACGGCGAGCGATACGCCGCGACCACCTGGTGACCCCGTCCAGCCGGACCACGACTCCCCGAGACAACGAGCACGAAGGAACACCGAGATGACGATGACCCCCGAGCAGGCGACCTGGTTTGCCCAGACGTTCGAGCGCCTCGTCGGCAACGTGGGGCAGGCGGTCCTGGGCAAGGCGCCCGTGGTGCGCCTCGCGCTGACCTGCATGCTGGCGGAGGGCCACCTCCTGCTGGAGGACGCCCCCGGCACCGGCAAGACGGCGATGGCGCGCGCCATCGCGGCGTCCGTGCAGGGCTCCCACAACCGCATCCAGTTCACGCCGGACCTGCTGCCGTCCGACGTCACCGGCGTGACGATCTACGACCAGCGCACGCACGAGTTCGACTTCCGCCCGGGCCCGATCTTCGCGTCCATCGTGCTGGCCGACGAGATCAACCGTGCCTCGCCGAAGACGCAGTCGGCGCTGCTGGAGGTCATGGAGGAGGGCCGGGTCACCGTGGACGGCACCACGCACGACGTGGGCCGCCCGTTCATGGTGATCGCCACGCAGAACCCGATCGAGCAGGCCGGCACGTACCGCCTGCCCGAGGCGCAGCTCGACCGCTTCCTCATGAAGACGTCGGTGGGCTACCCGGACCACGCGTCCACGGTGGAGATCCTGTCCGGCGCGTCGGTGCGCGACCGCAGCCAGGCGCTGCAGCCGATCATCACGACGCAGGCCGTCACGGAGATGGCGACGCTCGGCTCGTCGGTGCACACCGACTCCGCGGTGCTCGAGTACGTGAGCCGCCTCGCGGAGGAGACCCGCAACGCGCCCGAGGCCCGGATCGGCGTGTCCGTCCGTGGCGCGCTCGCCCTGGTGCGGTGCTGCAAGGTGTGGGCGGCCGCGCACGGCCGCAACTACGTGCTGCCGGACGACGTCAAGCAGCTCGCGCAGCCCGTCTGGGCCCACCGCTTCGTGCTGGACCCGGAGGCCGAGTTCACCGGCGCCCGCGCGGAGGTCGTCCTCGCGCGCATCCTCGCCGACGTCGCCGCGCCGCAGGAGCGCGCCGCGGTATGACCTCGACATCGACCCCGGCGTCCCCGGCCCCCGCGGCCGCACGGGACACCGCCGGGAACCGGCTCGGACGCGGGTGGGTGCGCGCGTCCTCGGCCGTCGGCGCGCGCTGGGCGGCCCTCGTGCGGGCGTGCGCCCCGGTGACGCAGGCGTTCTCGACCTTCGGCGTGGCCGTGCTGATCGTGTGCGTGGGCGCGTGGGTGGCCGGGCTCGCCCTGGGCTGGCTCGAGGTGCTCGTGGGTGCGGTCGTGCTCACGGTGACCCTCGTGGCGGCCATCGGCTTCGTCCTGGGGCGCCTGCGGTACGAGGTCTCGCTCACGCTCACGCAGTCGCGCGTGACCGTCGGGGACCCGGCCGTGGGGCGCCTCGACGTGCGCAACGGCGCGGCGCGGCCGATCCTGCCGTCCGTGATGGAGCTGCCCGTGGGCCGCGGGACCGCCGCGTTCCCGGTGCCGCGGCTGCGCGGCGGCGGCACGCACGAGGAGATCTTCCGCATCCCGACCCGACGTCGGGGCGTCATCACGGTCGGCCCGGTGAAGTCGGTGCGCGCCGACCCGATCGGGCTGCTGCGCCGCGAGGTGACGTGGACGGACGAGCAGGAGCTGTTCGTGCACCCGCAGGTGAAGAACCTGGCCGGGTCGTCGACGGGCTACCTGCGCGACCTCGAGGGTCGTGTCACGACCGACATCACCGACTCCGACGTGTCGTTCCACGCCCTGCGCGAGTACGTCGCGGGCGACGACCTGCGGCACATCCACTGGAAGACCACGGCCCGCACGGGCACGCTCATGGTGCGCCAGTTCGAGGAGACGCGGCGCTCGCACCTCGCGGTGCTGCTCTCCACGCGGGCCGAGGACTACGCGAGCGAGGACGAGTTCGAGCTCGCGGTGTCGGTGTGCGCCTCCCTCGGCCTGCAGGCCATCAAGGAGGACCGCGGGGTCACCGTGCTCGTGCAGTCCGGCAGCCTGCGCGGCGACCACCACACCCGGCTGCTCGACGACCTGTCCCGCGTGGAGCTCGAGCCGTCGCGCCGCGCGCTCGTCGACCTCGCCCGCGCCGCGGGGAGCTCCGCCGCCGACGCGTCCGTGATCGCGTTCGTGCTCGGCAGCCGGGTGACCCCGACGGAGCTGCGGTCCGCGTCCGCCCGCCTGCCCGCGGGCGTGAACGTCATGGCGATCCAGTGCGTGCCGGGGGCGAACCTGTCGCGGCACACCATCGCGGAGGTCGGCGTCCTGACCCTCGGACGGCTGGGCGACCTGCCGATCGCGCTGAAGAAGATGAGCGAGACATGAACGACGAGACCACACGCGGCGGGCGCCGGGCCTGGTCCGGGGAGGGCGCGGGCGACGACTCGCTGCGCACCGGCACCGGGCTCGGCCGCGGGACGACCCGCCGCAAGGAGGCGTCGCGCCCGCGCGCGACGTCGCCGCTCGCCCTGGTCGACCTGGCCGCGCTGGTGGTGCTGCTCGCGGCCGTCGCCGTCGGCTTCGGGCCGGTGTGGGGGTCGGCGGGCTACGTGCTGCCCGCCGCCGGGGGCGCCGTCGTCGGCCTGGCGGTCGCCTGGCTCGGCGCCTGGCGCCGGTTCCCGGCCGTGCTGGTGCTGGCCGTCGCGGTGGTCGCGTACCTGCTGTTCGGCGCGGTCCTCGCGCTGCCGCAGGACGCGATCGGCGGGGTGCTGCCGAGCCTGCAGACCCTCCAGGACCTCCTGATCGGCGCGGTCGAGGGCTGGAAGCAGTTCATCACCACGGTGCCGCCGATGAGCTCGTTCCCCGAGCTCGCGGTCGTGCCCTATCTGCTGATGCTGCTCGTGGCGCTCACCGCCGGCACGATCGCCTGGCGCGCCCGGCACGCGGTCTGGGCGATGGTCCCGGTGCTGGCCGGGTTCGTCGGCGTCATCCTGCTCGGCACGCTCGACGCGGCGCTGCCGGTGGCCCAGGGCATCACGATCGCCCTCGTCGGCCTGCTGTGGGGCGGCGTCCGGGCGATGGAGGCGCGGGTCGGGACCCACTCGATCAGCACCGAGCAGAGCGAGGAGGCCACCCGCCGCCTGCGCTGGTACCGGGTGCGCACGGGCGCCGCCATCCTCGGCGTCGCGGCCGTGACCGCGGCCTTCGCGGCGCCGGCGATCATGCCGGCCCAGCCGCGGTCGGTGCTGCGCGAGACGATCGTGCCGCCGCTCGACCTGCACCAGTACGCGAGCCCGCTCGTCGGCTTCCGCCACATCGTGAAGGAGCAGCGGGAGGACGAGCTGTTCACGGTGAGCGACCTGCCCGAGGACGGTCGCGTGCGCCTGGCCGCGCTCGACCGCTACGACGGGGTGGTCTACGACGCCTCCGGGACCGGCGGCGACACCGGCGTGTACAGCCGCGTCGGCACGACCATCGCGACCGCCCAGGAGGGCACGCCGCAGCGCGTCGACGTGACCGTGACGGGGTACGACGGGGTGTGGGTGCCGCAGTTCGGCGCGCTCACGGGCCTCACCTGGACGTCCGCGAACGCGCGCGCCCAGGACGAGGGCTCCTACTACAACTCGACCACCGGCACGGTGCTCACGACCGCGGGCGTGCGCCCCGGCGACACCTACAGCCTGGACACGATCGCCACGGAGGAGCCGTCCGAGGACGCGCTCAAGAAGGCGACGATCGTGGGCGCCGAGCTGCCCGAGACGGATCCGTCGTCCCTGCCGCCGGGGCTGCCCGCGAAGGCGGTGCAGTTCGCGGGGGAGGAGACGGACCCGGCCACGAAGCTGTTCCTCATCCGCGACGCCCTCGCGGCGTCCGGCGTCCTGTCCAGCGGGCTCGAGGGCCAGTACCCGTCGCGCCCCGGCCACTCCGCGGAGCGGATCGACACGCTGGTGCAGCAGGAGAAGATGGTGGGCGACGACGAGCAGTTCGCCGTCGCGCTCGCCCTCATGGCGCGGCAGGCCGGCATCCCGGCGCGCGTCGTCATGGGCTTCTACCCCGGCAAGGACAGCAACTACACGGCCGGCGAGCCCTGGACCGTGCTGGGCAGCGACGTGCACGCCTGGGTCGAGGTGCCGACCGCGGAGTACGGGTGGGCCGCGATCGAGGCCGTGCCGGAGCAGAAGCCGCAGATCCAGCCGGAGCCCAAGTCGGAGCAGGTGCCCAAGCCGCCGGTGCTCCAGGAGCCGGAGCCGCCGGAGGAGCCCGAGCGGGTCGAGGCCGGCACGGTCGAGGACGACGAGGAGGAGGCCGAGAACGAGGCCTTCGACTGGCGCCTCGTGGGCCTGGTCGTGCTGATCGTCGGGATCCCGCTGCTGCTGATCGGCGGCCCGATCGTCGCGATCCTCGCGTACAAGGCGCGTCGTCGGGCCCGACGACGCACGGCCGACGACGCCGCCGCCCGGATCAGCGGCGGCTGGCACGAGGTCGTGGACGTCGCCACCGACCTGGGCAGCACCGTCCCCCCGTCGGCCACCCGCCGGGAGAGCGCGTACCTGATCGCCGAGCAGTACCGGGCGCCCGGTACGCTCGCTCTCGCCCACCGCGCGGACGCAGGCGTCTTCGGGGAGGGCGAGCCCAGTGCCACGGAGGCGGACGACTTCTGGCGCGAGGTGGACGAGCTCGTCGCGGGGGTGCGGTCCGGTGTCGATCGGCGCCGCCGGCTCTTCGGGGCCCTGTCCCTGCGGTCGCTGCGTGCTCGCGCGACGTGGCGGCCGGGGCGGGCGCTCGGTCGGTTCGCGCGGGACGTCGGCGCCAAGGTCTCCGGGGTCGGTTCGAGGATCGTCTCCAGGGACGGCTCCAGGAGCAAGGAGAAGAGATGAGTGACGTGCAGTGCGCCGGCTGCGGGTCCACGCAGCGGGCGGGCGCGCCGTTCTGCGCCGTGTGCGGGCGCGAGTTCCCGCGCACGGGCAGGCCGGTCGGGGCGCCCGCGGGCCCGCCGCGGGGCGCGTTCGACGCCGCGGCCGGCGTCGCCGGCCCGGGGGGTCCCGCGTCCCTGGTGCACACCGGCACCACGGAGCCCGAGATGATGACGGCCACCCAGGTGCCCGCGTACCTGGGGTCCTCGACGGCCGAGCCGGAGGCCGCGCCCGTGTACGCGCACGTGGGTCGCCGCATCGTCGCGTTCCTGCTCGACGGCGTCGTGGCGGGGGTGCTCTTCGGGATCGTGTACGGCATCGGGTTCTCGACGATCGACCTGCCGTCGGGCGTCATCAGCTCGTCCGACCCGCGGTTCGCGGCGCTCGCCACCCAGATCCTCACCGTGGCGGGCCTCGCCTCCGCGGCGGCGGGCCTGTACTGGCTCGCCATGCTGATCTGGGAGGGCCTGACCGGCAAGACGCTCGGCAACCTGGTCATGGGCATCCGCACACAGGGCGTCGACGGCGGCATGCCGATCGGGGTGGGCCGCGCGCTCCTGCGCTACCTGGTCGTCGCCGCCTGCGGCCTCGTGCCGTTCTTCGGCACGATCCTCGTGCAGCTCAGCCCGCTGTGGGACGGCGGCGGCCGCCGCCAGGGCTGGCACGACAAGGCCGGGAAGGCCGTCGTCGTGGACGCGCGCGCCATGCAGCGTGCCGCGGCCCCGCGCACCGCCAGCTTCGCCCCGGCCTCCGGGGGCCCAGTGGCGGGCCCCGCCGCCCCGCCGTCGGCGCCGTCCGCCGTCCCGCTGGGGGCGGTGGCAGCGCCGCCGACGCCGACGCAGCAGCCGGCGCCGCCGCAGCAGGCGCAGCAGCCGGTGAACCAGCCGCCGTACCTGCCGGCGAACCAGCCGCCGTACCAGGCCCCCGCCGGCCCGCCGGCCGGCGTGCCGGACCCGTACGCGGCGCCGGCTCACCAGCCGCTGGCCGGTCCGGCGTCGGGTGCGGGCGGGCTCATCACCGGGGTTCCGGGGTCGCCCGCCCAGCCGCCGGCGTCGTCGGGGCCGCAGCAGGCGATGCCCGACCCGCAGCAGCTCCAGCAGCAGTTCCAGCAGCCGGTCCCGCAGCCTCAGCAGCCCGCCGCGCCCGAGGTGTCGGAGCACACGAGCTTCGAGACGCGCATGCAGTCGCGGGCGCAGCGTCAGGAGCTGCGCCCGGCGCCCGTCGTGGGCGTCGTGCTCGAGCTCGAGTCGGGCGACCGGCACACCGTCGACGGGCCGGCTCGGGTCGGCCGCAACCCGGAGGCGTCGGCGGGCGAGACCGTCACGCTCGTGCGCATCGACGACCCGACCCGTTCGGTGTCGAAGAACCACGCCGACCTGGACGTGGACTCCGCCGGCCTGTGGATCAACGACCGGGGGTCCACGAACGGGACCGTCATCTCCGTCGCCGGCCTGCCGCCGCGCGTGGCCGAGCCCGGCGCGCGCGTCCGGGTGCCCATGGGGGCCACGATCCACGTGGGCGACCGTCGCATCGTCGTCCACCCGGGGAACCCCGCATGACCGACGACGACGCGCTCGTCCTGTCCTGGGGCAGCTCGTCGCACGTGGGGCGCCGGCGCAAGGTCAACGAGGACGGGTACCTGGCCGGCGCGGGCGTGTTCCTGGTGGCGGACGGGATGGGCGGTCACGACGCCGGCGAGGTCGCCAGCGCCGTCGCGCTCGACACGCTGAGCCCGCTGCAGGACGAGCCGCGGGTGGACGCCGACCGGGTGGCGGAGCTCGTCGCCCTGGCGCAGTCGCGGGTGCGGGCGATCGACACCGGCCCCTCGGGGCGCGGTGCGGGCACGACGCTCACCGGCGCGCTGGTCTCCGAGCAGGACGACGTCCCCTACTGGCTGTTCGTGAACGTGGGCGACTCGCGCACCTATCTGATGTCGAGCGGCGTGCTGGACCAGGTCAGCGTGGACCATTCCGAGGTGCAGGAGCTGGTGGACGCGGGGATGCTCACGGTGCAGGAGGCGCGACTGCACCCGCGCCGCAACGTCGTGACGCGGGCGCTGGGCGCGGACTCCACGCCCACGCCCGACTTCCGGTACGTCCCGGTCGCCGCCGGCGACCGGGTGCTGGTGTGCTCCGACGGCCTGACCGTCGAGCTCACCGACGAGCGGATCGCCCGGGTGCTCCTGGAGCACCCGGACCCGCAGCGGGCGGCGAGCCGGCTCGTGGACGAGGCTGTCGCGGCGGGAGGCCGCGACAACATCACGGTCGTGGTGGTCGACGTCACCCACGCGGTGGACGACGACGAGACCGCGACCAGCCCGCGGGGCGGGCAGGTGCTGGACGACGAGGACACGATCCCCACGCCCGAGGGCGCGTGGGGCCGGGCCTCGATGACCGGGGGGCAGGAGGTCGACGCATGATGACGGTGGGATACGTCGAGGGCACGGCGCAGGCGGTGGTACGGGGGGACACCGTGCTGCTGCTGCCGCAGCCCGTGGAGCCGGAAGTGGTCACGCGGCTCTGGGAGGCGCTCGAGGCGCCCGAGCAGGGCGGGGTCGTGTCCGTGGTCGGGGCGCTGACGGACGTCGCGGGGAGCCTCACCGCGGTGCCGCCCTTCGCGGTGGTGACGCTCGACGCCCGCGCGCGCGAGGCACGTGTCGCCGTGCGCGGGACGTCCGCCGCGGTGCGGGTGCGCGCGGCGGGCGGCGACGTGGAGGTGTCCGGCGTCGGCGTGCTCATGTGGGCCGAGCGCGTGGTGGAGGACGTGGCCGCGGTCGAGCTGGCGCTGGACCCCGGCCCTGCCGTGGACGGCCCGGTCTGGCCGCTGCAGGGCGGGGTGGTCCGCGCGGCGCTCCTGCGTCGGACGCTGGACGGCAGCGACGTCGCCGGCGTGACGCCGGCCTCGACGTCGGCCGTTCCTGCACCGGTCGAGCCGGCAACGGTCGAGCCGGCACCGGTCGTTCCGGCCCCGGTCGAGCCGCTCGCCGCGCTCGGGGGCGGCGACCCGGACGCCTGGCCACTGCCGGGCCAGTCGAAGCTGCGCGCCCCGGCGCCGCCGGCGGTCGTCGCGGTCCCTTCGCAGGAGACGTTGATCGGGGGCGCCGACGGCCTCCCGCTGCCGATCGCGACGGTCTCGGCGCCCGACGTCGGCGGGGCCGGTGACGCGTCGGACGCCGCCGGCCAGGACGGGCCCGTCGACGGGGCGCCGGACGCCGGCGACGAGACGCCCGCGCCGACGGACCAGGAGCAGGGCGAGCCGCACGCGGACACCGTGCTCGGCGGCGACGGGGACGACTACGACCACCTGTTCGGCGACACCGTGTTCCGCAGCGTCGAGGACGCGGCGGTGCGGCTCGCGGGCGACGAGGAGGGCGAGGACGACGCGGAGGCGTCGCCCGGGCCCGCGGCGGTCCCGGAGCCTCCGGCACCGGAGGCGCCCGCTCCGGAGGCGCCTGCTCCGGCGGGCCCGCCCGCGCCCCCGGCGTCGTCGGACGGCGGGCTGATCGCGTCGGTCCCGTTCGGCCCCGGCGTCCCCGGCACCCCGGCGGCCGCGTCCCGTGCCGCCTCCGTGCCGGCGGAGCCCCTGGCCGGGCCGCCCCCGGCACCCGCCGGGCCCGTCGACGACCACGACGGCAACACGATCATGACCTCGGACCTGGCCGCGCTGCGCGAGGCCGCGGGCACCGCGCTGCCGCAGTTCGGCGCACCCGCGGCCCCCGGGGCCCGGGAGGTCCTGGCGCTGGAGTGCCCGCAGGGCCACCCCAACCCGCCGACCCGGCAACAGTGCCGCACCTGCGGCGTCGCGCTGGACGGCGACCCGGCGCTCGCGCCGCGGCCGCCGCTGGGCCGGGTCCGGATCGGGTCGGAGGACGGCGCGCCGGCGGGGGAGGACCAGGTGGTGGAGCTCGACCGCGACGTCGTGGTCGGGCGCCGCCCCCGGTCCAGCACGACGTCGGCGGACCGCATGCCCCGGATGGTCACGGTCCCGAGCCCGCAGAAGGACATCTCCCGGTCGCACGTCCAGGTGACGCTCGAGGAGTGGCACGTGCTCGTGGAGGACCTCGCCACCACCAACGGCACCGTCCTGCTGCGCCCGGGGCAGAAGCCCCGGCGCCTCCACCCGAACCAGAAGGAGATCGTCGTCGACGGCGACGTGCTGGAGCTCGGGGACGGCATCACGCTCGCGTTCGAAGGGATCTGGTGACTCCTCGATGAGCAGCAAGCGGGCACCCTCCGCCCCGCCGGAGATCCCGGGCTACACCTATCGCAAGGTCATCGGCACCGGCGGCTTCTCCGACGTCTTCCTCTACGAGCAGCACCGGCCGCGCCGCCAGGTGGCGGTCAAGGTGCTGCTCAAGGAGTGGTCGAACGACACCCAGCGCGCGGCGTTCGACGCCGAGGCCGACCTGATGGCGACCCTGGGGAACCACCCGTCGATCGTCACGATGTACGAGGCGGGGGTCGCCCCCGACGGGCGGCCCTACCTCGCGCTCGAGTACTGCTCGCGCCCGAACCTCGGCGCGCGCTACCGCGCGGAGCGCATGTCGGTGCCGGAGGCGATGCGCACGACGATCCAGATCGCGGGCGCGGTCGAGACGGCGCACCGCCTCGGCATCCTGCACCGTGACATCAAGCCGGCGAACATCCTGGTCACCCAGTTCGGGCACCCGGCGCTCACCGACTTCGGCATCTCCTCCACCGTCGACTCGGCGTCCGTCGCGGAGGGCATGTCCATCCCGTGGTCGCCGCCCGAGTCGTTCGGCGACCCGCCGGTCAGCGGCATCGCGACGGACGTGTGGGCCCTGGGCGCCACCTGCTACACCCTGCTCGCGGGTCGGACGCCGTTCGAGGTGCCGGGCGGGTCCAACTCGTCGGCCGACCTCATGGGCCGCATCGCGACCACCCCCCTGGCGGAGATCGGGCGCGGCGACGTCCCCGAGTCGCTGGAACGGGTGCTGCGCATCGCGATGGCGAAGCGGCCGGGGTCGCGGTACCCGACGGCGCTCGCGTTCGCGCGCGCGGTGCAGCAGGTGCAGGTCGAGCTGGCGCGCGACATGACTCCGATCGACCTCCTCGACGAGGCCGGGTCGGTGCTCGAGGACGAGGACGAGGCCGAGGGCACCCGGATGAACCGGGTCCGGGCGATCGACCCGGAGCAGCGCAGCACGCCGCCGGGGCCCGCCGTGGCGTCCGTGCCCTTCGCGCCGGTCCAGGCGCCGCCGTACCCGACGGCCGCGCCGGCCGCTCCCCAGGGCACGTCCCTGGCCACGGAGTCCGCGTGGTCGGCACCGGCCACCGCGTCGCCCTCCCTGGGGCGGGTGCCGACGGTGGACGCGGCGGGCCAGCTGCCCGACGCGTCGGTGGACGAGACGGTCTTCCGCACGGAGCGTCCGGCGGCGACCGCGACCGACGACGACAGTGCCGCCGAGGCGCCCGCCGCGTCGCGCTGGGCGTGGCTGCTCGTCGCCGTCGGGTCGGTCCTCGTCCTCGGTGTCGGCGGTCTGATCTGGTGGCTGAACCGCGACGCCGGGACCGAGCCCGCCGTGGCCGACCCGGGGACAACGCAGACCGCGGCGCCCGCCGACCCGCTCGGCGGCTACGTGCCGCCGGTGCAGGACCTGCAGGCCGTGGTCGAGGGCGACGAGGTCGTCGTGACCTGGGAGCCCCCGCGCGAGGCGGAGGACGGCGACGAGTTCGGCTGGAAGCAGCTCTCGCTCACCTCGGAGTCGCAGTACACGACGACGGAGAAGACGTCGGCCAGCGTCCCGGCGGACCGCAGCAAGGACGTGTGCGTGCAGGTCGTGGTGATCCGGGACGGCAGCAGCCTGTCGCAGACGGAGCAGACCTGCGTCACGGCCGGTGCCGACGCGAGCGAGGGGGCGACGGGCTGATGGGCGAGCTGGCGATCGAGTTCTGCGGCGAGTGGTTCCGGCCCTCGCCCGAGGTGCCGTTCGACATCGGTCGCGAGGGCGACCTGGCGATCGACGACAACCTGTACCTGCACCGCCGCTTCCTCCGCGTCACCTGCGACGACGACATCTGGTGGCTCACCAACGCGGGGTCGAACATCGCCGCCACCGTGAGCGACGTCCGGGGCGGCGTGCAGTCCTGGCTGCCGCCCGGTCACCGCCTGCCGATCGTGCTGCCGCACACGGCGATCGTCTTCACCGCCGGCCCCACGACGTACGAGCTCACCGTCTCCCTCAGCGACGCGCCGTACTACGAGGTGCACCCGGAGGACCCGGGCAGCGGCGACACGACGATCGGCGCGGTGCAGTTCACCGTGAGCCAGCGCCAGCTCATCGTCGCGCTCGCGGAGCCCATGCTCCGGCGCGAGGGCACGGGCCTCAGCGAGATCCCGTCCAGCGTCGACGCGGCGCGGCGGCTCGGCTGGGCCACCACGCGCTTCAACCGCAAGCTCGACAACGTCTGCGACAAGCTCGACCGGATCGGGGTCAAGGGGCTGCGCGGCGGCCCCGGGGGCGCGGCGACCAACCGCCGGGCGCGCCTCGTCGAGCACGCCGTGACCTCCCGCCTGGTCACCGCCGACGACCTCCACCTCCTCGACCAGAAGGACGACGCCTGACGTGCGCATCAAGCTCACCCTGCACCGGTCGGACGACTCGTCCGTCGACGTGGCGGTCACGGCGGACGCCACCGCCAGCGTCCGTGACGTCGCCGAGGCGCTGTACTCCGGCGACCCCGGTCGCCGCGGCGCGGCCGCCCCGGAGAACCTGACGCTCCAGGTCGTCGGCGACGGCACGGCCCAGCACACCGTGACGGCCGGGAGGGTGCTCACGCCGACCAGCGACCTGGTGCAGGCGGGTCTGCGGTCCGGCTCCGGGGTGTCGATCGTGCGGCTCTCCGACCAGTTCGTGCACGCCGGGCAGGACCGCGGGGCGGCCGTCGCCGTCCTGCGCGTCCTCGAGGGCCCGGACTCCGGGCGCGAGTTCCACCTGCCCGTGGGCACCTCCTACCTCGGCCGCGACCGGGGCATGGACATCCGGCTGCAGGACGCCCAGGTCTCCAAGCGGCACGCGCGGATCATCGTGGGGGAGCAGCTCGAGATCCACGACCTCGACTCCGCGAACGGGCTCGAGATGGGCGGCAAGCGGATGACCCGCTCCGTCCTCACGTCGTCCGACACCGTGACCGTGGGCCAGAGCGTCGTGTCGGTGGTGTCCCTGCACCGTTCGACGAGCCTCCCGCCCACCAGCCCCGTGGTGGAGTTCAACCGCTCGCCCCGCGTCGTCGCGCGGTTCGGCGAGCGCAAGATCACGGCGCCCAAGCCCCCGAAGCCGGTGCCTCCGGGCCGGCTCCCGTGGATCCCCATGATGGCGCCCGCCCTCATGGGCCTGGTGATGTTCGCGTTCTTCAACAACCCGCGGATGCTCGTGTTCATGTTCATGAGCCCGCTGATCATGCTGGGCGTCTACTACGACCGGCGGATCGCGCGGAAGAAGGACTTCGAGCGGGCGTCGGAGCTGTTCGAGGAGGCCGTCACCGCCACGCAGGAGCGGATCGCCCGGACGCACGCCGTCGAGCGGGCGGTGCGCCTGGCCGAGGTCCCGTCCCTCGCGGAGTCGCTCGACGCGGTGCGCCGCCTCGGCGGGCTGATGTGGACCCACCGGCCCGAGCACCGTGGCTTCCTCACCCTGCGCCTCGGCATCGGGGCGGCGCCGTCGCGCACCGAGTTCACCGAGCCGCGGGAGAACGAGGCGATCCCGGAGCACTGGGAGAAGGTGCTCGAGCTGCAGTCGCGCTGCGCGGTGATCGACGACGTGCCCGCCGTCGCCGCGCTGCGCTACGGCGGCAACGTCGGCCTGGCGGGGCCTGCCGGCATGGTCGAGTCCGTGGCGCGCGCCGCGCTGCTGCAGATGGTGGCGCTGCACTCGCCGTCGGAGGTCGTGCTCACGGCCCTGACGTCCCACCGCTCGCGCGAGGACTGGGAATGGCTCCAGTGGGTGCCGCACACCGGCTCGCCGCACAGCCCGCTGGGGACCTCGGACCACCTGGCCGCCGACCCGGGCCGCGGCCTCGCCCTGCTGACCCGCCTCGAGGAGCTCATCGAGGCCCGCGGGATCAGCCTGGACGGGCCGCCGCCGCTGGAGACGGAGCGGGACCCCGAGAAGGACCGCGGCGAGGCCGCGCCCAAGCCGGTGCTCCCGGCCGTGGTGGTGCTCGTCGAGGACGACACGCCGCTCGAGCGGTCGCGGCTCGTGCGGCTCGCGGAGCGCGGCCCCAAGGCGAACGTGCACGTCGTGTGGGTGGCCCCCACGGTGGAGCAGCTCCCCGCCGCGTGCCGGACGTTCGTGCTCCTCGACGCCCAGGAGGGCGCCGGCTCCGGCATGACGGGCGAGGTGCACTACGGCCGCCTCGCGTTCCCCGTGCGCTGCGAGGCGGCGGACCTGGCCACGGCGGCCGAGGTGGCCCGCATCCTGTCCCCGGTGGTCGACGTCGGCGCGCCCGTGGACGACGAGTCCGATCTGCCCCGCTCGGTGTCCTACCTGGCGCTCGCGGGCACGGACCTCGGCTCCGACGCGGCCGGCGTCGTCGAGCGGTGGCGCGAGAACCTCTCTCTCACGCCGCGCGACGGCTCGCCGCCGGTGCGCCGCAAGACGCCGACCAACCTGCGCGCGCTCATCGGGCACAACGGCGTCGAGCAGTTCTACCTGGACCTGCGCACCCAGGGCCCGCACGCCCTGGTCGGCGGCACCACCGGCGCCGGCAAGTCCGAGTTCCTGCAGTCGTGGGTGCTGGGCATGGCCGCGGCGCACAGCCCCGACCGCGTCACGTTCCTGTTCGTGGACTACAAGGGCGGCGCGGCGTTCGCCGACTGCGTCCACCTGCCGCACACGGTGGGCCTGGTCACCGACCTGTCGCCGCATCTCGTGCGGCGGGCGCTGTCGTCGCTGCGGGCGGAGCTGCACTACCGCGAGCACCTGCTGAACCGGAAGAAGGCCAAGGACCTCGCGTCCCTGGAGCGCACGGGCGACCCGGAGGCGCCGCCGAGCCTCATCATCGTGGTGGACGAGTTCGCGGCGCTGGTGGGCGAGGTCCCCGAGTTCGTGGACGGCGTCGTCGACGTCGCCCAGCGCGGCCGGTCCCTCGGCCTCCACCTCATCCTCGCGACGCAGCGCCCCGCGGGCGTCATCAAGGACAACCTGCGCGCCAACACCAACCTGCGCATCGCCCTGCGGATGGCCGACGAGTCGGACTCCAAGGACGTGCTGGGCGACAAGATGGCGGCGCACTTCCCGCCGTCGATCCCCGGTCGCGGCGCGGCCAAGACCGGCCCCGGCCGGCTCACGACCTTCCAGACCGGCTACGCCGGCGGCTGGACGAAGGACGAGCCGGAGCCGTCCCAGATCGACGTCGAGGAGATGGACTTCGGCACGGGACGGCGCTGGGAGATGCCGACGGTCGCCCGGTCGGACGACGACGGGGACCCGGGGCCGAACGACATCGCGCGCATGGTGGCGACGATCCGCCACGCGGCGACGAGCGCGGGCGTGCCCGCGCCCCGCAAGCCGTGGCTCGAGGAGCTGGCCGCCACCTACGACCTGGCCCTGCTGCCCAACCCGCGCACGGACTCGCGGCTGCTGCTCGGCGTGCGGGACGACCCGCACGGGCAGGCCCAGCCGACCGTGCACTACGAGCCGGACGTCGACGGCAACCTCGCCGTGTACGGCACGGGCGGCACCGGCAAGAGCACCACGCTGCGCACCATTGCGGTGACCGCCGGGCTCACGGCCCGCGGCGGCCCGGTCCAGGTGTACGGCATCGACTGCGGCTCGGGCGGCCTGTCGATGCTGGAGAGCCTGCCGCACGTCGGCGCGGTGATCTCGGGCGACGACGAGGAGCGGGTGTCCCGCCTCATGCGGCGGCTCACCGAGCTGCTGGACGAGCGCTCCGCGCGGTACGCGGAGGTGCGGGCGAGCACGATCGACGAGTACCGACGCATCGCGAACCGCCCGGACGAGCCCCGCATCATCGTGCTGGTCGACGGCATCCAGTCGTTCCGGGACAGCTACGAGATCTTCGCGGGGCGGGGGTTCTCGGTCTACGGCGCGTTCTCCCAGCTGGCGACCGACGGCCGCCCCGTGGGCATCCACCTGGTGATGTCGGGAGACCGGGCCGTGGCGGTCCCGCCGGCGCTCGCCTCGACCGTGCAGAAGCGGATCGTGCACCGCATGGCGCGCGAGGACGACTACATGATGCTCAACGTCCCGAAGGACGTGCTGACGCCCGCCTCGGCGCCGGGCCGCGCGATCATGCACGGCCAGGAGGCGCAGATCGCGGTGCTCGGCGGAGACCCGAACGGCGCCGTGCAGTCGCGCGAGCTGGCGAAGCTCGAGCAGACCATGCGGCGCATGGGCACGGTGCAGGCCCCGGGCGTGGCACGGCTGCCCGACAACTTCGCGCTGGACACGCTGCCGGTGCGCACGGGCGAGCTCGCGACGATCGGTCTGCGCGACCTCGACATCGCGCCGGTCGGCCTGCCGATGCGCTCGCCGTTCATGCTGGCCGGTCCGCCCGGGTCGGGGCGCACGACGGCGTTCGTCACGCTCGCGACGGCGCTGCGGCGCCGGGGCGGCACCCGCCTGGTGTACCTGTCGTCGCGGCGCACGAGCCTGGGCGCCCTGGACCTGTGGGACCAGCAGGCGGCCAACCCGGAGGACGTCGTCGAGCTCGTCAAGGAGCTCACGGAGGTGCTCGACTCGGAGCGGGTCGCGCCCGGCGGGCTCGCGGTGATGATCGAGAACTACACCGAGCTCACGGGCACCCCCGCGGAGAAGCCGCTCGAGGCGTTCGTGAAGCTCGCGGTGCGCAAGGAGCACTTCGTCCTCGGCGAGTCGGAGTCGTCCACCTGGTCGAAGGCGTTCACGCTGGCCGGCCCGTTCAAGTCGGGGCGCAACGGCATCCTGCTGACGCCCGGCGACACGGACGGCGACACCCTGATGAACACGCCGCTCGGGCGCATGCGGCGCAAGGACTTCCCGCCCGGCCGCGGGTTCCTCATCACGGCGGGTCGCGCCGTCAAGATCCACGTGGCCCTGCCGGGCTGACGGGAGCAGGGCGATGGGGAGGTCTCCCCATGTCCCGACGTCGCGGGCTCTGGTTGAGTGAGCGGCGTCGAAACGTGAAGAGGTTGTCCGTAGGGGGCAGCCATGAGTGAAGGAGCATCACATGGTCGCAGAGGGTGGCAACGTCTTCGGTCTTGACGTCGAGGCAGTCCGGAGCCTGGCGAACGTTCTGCGGGAGCAGGCGGAGCAGGTGCGCACGACGGTGACCACGATCACGTCGCAGATGGGTCAGACGGAGTGGAACGGTCCGGACGCGGTGCAGTTCCAGGAGGAGTGGGACGGGACGCACTCGGCGAAGCTGAACGAGATCGCGTCGGCGCTGGACGGGTACGCCACGACGGCGGACAACAACGCGTCGCAGCAGGAGGACACCTCGAACTCGTACTGAGTTCGGGTGCGTCCCCGTCGCGGGGACGTGCGAGGGGTGCGGCACCACGGACGTGGCGCCGCACCCCTCGTGGTCCGTCGGCGGGCGTGCTGGAGCGACGCCCCGGGTGCGGCTCGCGTGGGCGGACGTCGTCGGCGGCGCCGTGGTCATGGGTCTCCCGGGCGTCGTCGGGCTCGTCATGGCTGGCTGCGCGAGGGCACCTGACCGCGGACGCCGGCGGGGGAGCGTCGTCGCTCCCTGACCGCTTCCTGGACGGACGTATCGAGCCGCATGGGTAGCGCTCCCCATTCCCGGATGCCCCGGGCTCTGGTTGAGTCAGCGGCGTCGAAACGTGAAGAGGTTGTCCGTAGGGGGCAGCCATGAGTGAAGGAGCATGACATGGTCGCAGAGGGTGGCAACGTCTTCGGTCTTGACGTCGAGGCAGTCCGGAGCCTGGCGAACGTTCTGCGGGAGCAGGCGGAGCAGGTGCGCACGACGGTGACCACGATCACGTCGCAGATGGGTCAGACGGAGTGGAACGGTCCGGACGCGGTGCAGTTCCAGGAGGAGTGGGACGGGACGCACTCGGCGAAGCTGAACGAGATCGCGTCGGCGCTGGACGGGTACGCCACGACGGCGGACAACAACGCGTCGCAGCAGGAGGACACCTCGAACTCGTACTGAGTTCGGGTGGGGTCCCCGTCGCGGGGACGAACGAGGGGTGCGGCACCACGGCAGCGGTGCCGTACCCCTCGAACGCTGGGTCGGTCGAGTGGTGCGGATCCCGGACGGACGTCCGGTGGGGTGTTGAGGAGGAGCTGTGGGCGAAGGGATGTACGGCGCCGATATCGAGGCGCTGCGTCTGCTCGCGGACAAGATCGCAGAGGGCGGCACCACGCTGGAGGGCGTCATCACCGCCGTCGAGGGTGCGATGCCCGGTCCGGAGGGCTGGGACGGGCCCGACGCAGAGGGCTTCCGCTCGGAGTGGGGCGACACGCACGTCGTGCTCCTGCGCGACACGGCGAACCTGCTGAGCGACGTCGCGACGAGGGCGCGCGAGAACGCGGACGAGCAGGACACGACGTCGAACGACTACACGGGCTTCGGCGGGGCCACGGGCAGCGGCACCGGGAACGCCGGCGGTGGCGGTGGTGGTGGCGGTGGCGGCGGGGTCGGCGACGAGGAAGAGGAGGGCGGGGAGAACCCGCTGTCCTCGCCCGGGGCCGACCCGACGCGGACGCCGACCGATACCACCGACCCGAACTACAACTGGACCGACGGGTACGAGGGCGGGCAGCACCGTGGTCCCTCGTACGAGTCCGAGGTCCAGATCCGGACGGGCGAGAACGGCACCGACGGCACCGGCACCGGCGACGGCACCGGCAACGGCAACGGCAACAGCGACCTGACCAGCTCGGAGAAGGGGAACGTCGGCGAGACGCTCCTCGAGGGGGAGACGGGCGGCTTCGTCGGGTACGAGGCGGGCGCCGAGGGCGAGTTCGGCTCCGAGGACGGCTTCCACGGCTCGGGCGAGGCGGGTGTCGCCGCCGGCGCCGGGTACGACGCGTCCGGTGAGGTGAGCGTCTCGGAGAACGGCCTCGTCGCGGAGGGTTCGGTCGGGGCCAGCGCCGGCGTGAGCGCGAACGCGAGCGGCCAGGTCGGCGTCGGGGGGCACCTGACCGCCGAGGGCTCGGCCGACGCGCTCGTCGGCGCGCGTGCCGAGGCCACCGGCGGGGTGTCCGTGGGCCCGCACGGCCTGGGCGCCAGCGTCGGCGTCGACGCCTTCGCGGGCGCCGAGGCGGGCGTGGACGGCTCCGTGAACATCGCGGGCGCGCAGGTGGGCGCCGGCGCGGAGGTCTACGCGGGCGTCGGTGTGACCGCCAACGCGGACGTCAACGTCGGCTGGGACAGCGTGGGCGTCGACCTGGAGCTGGGTGCGGCGCTCGGCGTCGGTGCCGGCTTCGACGTCTCGTTCGACTGGTCGCCGTCCGAGACGGTCGACGCGATCGGTGACCTCGGTGGTGACTTCGTCGACGGGATCACCGGTGGATGGTGGTGACCCGGAATGGCTGCGACTGATTGGATGAGGACATGAGCACAGTCACCTACCCGAGCGAGACGTTCCCGGGTTTCCCGGAGATCTCGATGGACTGCCCGGAGGGCTGGGTGCCGCACCCGGTGCCGGCCGCACAGCTCGCCATCGTGCAGCAGCGACCGGACGGGGAGTTCCGCCCCAACGTCGTGGTGGTGATGCAGCGGCTCAGCGGTGACCAGACGATCGAGGAGGTCATCCAGCAGGCTGTCGAGCGGCTGGAGGCGACCCCCGGGTACGAGGAGGTCGGCCGTATCCGCACGACGCTCGCCGGAGCGCCCGCGGCCCGGATCGAGGGCGCGTGGTCGACGGAGGAGACCGGCACGGTCGCGCAGGCCCTGCGGATCGCCGTCATCGAGCACGACGGCGTCCGGGACGTCGTCGAGGTCACGGGGACGTGCGCGGGCTCGCAGGCCACGGAGGTCTGGCAGACCGTCCGGGCCATCCAGGACAGCGTCGAGCTGGTCACCCGATGACGGCCGGGGACCAGGGAGTCCAGCGCTTCGCGGTGGTCAGCCGCGTCGTCGTGCTCGTCGTCGGCATCGCCCTCCTGGCGTTCGGCGCCCTCGCGCTCGCCTCCGGCAGCACGGTGCTCGGCATCGCGCTGATCGTGGTGGCGGCGCTGCTCGTCATCGCCCGAGGGGTCTGGACCGCGGTGCGCGGCACGCGCGCCGTGGAGGCCGGTCGGGAGAAGGCCCAGGTGCCGGCCGCCCCGGTCGTGGCGCCGGGCGCGGCGTCGCCCGTCGACCGGGTCGTGGCCGACCTGGTCGGGATGAACAGCGACGGCCTGCCCTACCGCATCGACGCGACGCGGTCGGGGGACGACGTCCAGGTCGAGGTCCGCTGGAAGTCCGAGGAGCTCCGCTGGAAGACGCTCTTCGTCCGCGGGCGGGTAGCGTACGCGTGGCGCATGGAGCTGACGCTCGACCCGGCGAAGGCGCACTACAAGTTCACCGAGTACTCCGGGACGGCGTCGACCAGCGCGGGCTTCGGCCCCGGCGGCGTCTACGCCCGCGGCGACTGGAACTGGAAGCGGGGAAAGACGGCGTTCCAGACGTCGGCCTCGTTCCGCGAGGGCGCCGACGGCCAGATCGTCGTCGCGGACGCCAGCGGGGCACGGTCCTCCTGGGAGGGCGCGACGATCATCCGCCCCGCCGACGCCAAGAAGCCGGTCTTCACCGTGCTGCGCCACCACGGCTGGCGTCCCCGGGTCGACTGGGCCGGCTCGCGCATGTTCGAGAAGTAGCCCCACCCATCGAAGGACACCTATGAAGCAGATCCGCACCCGACGTCGCGCGCGCCTCGCGCTCGCGGCCCTGATCGTCGCGCCGGCCCTGGCCGCGTGCTCGTTCTCGGCCGGCGACCTCGAGCCCGTGGGGGGCGACGCCGAGGCGTCACAGCCTGCCGAGGAGTCGGCGGAGCCGTCCGAGCCCGCTCCCGAGGAGACGGCGGCCGCCGAGCTCACGACGATCCACGCCGAGCACATCGCGGCGCGCGTCCCGGCCGACTGGCAGCAGGTCGGTGACGCGGACGGCTGGTCCTACGTGCACCAGAAGGCGAACGACGCGGGCGGCGTCGCCGGTCGGGTCGGCTTCATGCCCGGCGGTTCCGAGATGACCGCCCAGGAGTCGGTCGACTGGTACATCAGCCAGGTCGAGGGCAAGGGCGTGACGGACGAGAACTACGCGCCCGTGACGACGCTCCGCGACGAGCCGGAGCGCGCGAACACCTCGTACACCTACTCGTCCGGCGGCGAGACGTACACCTCGGTGGTGTGGGGTCTCGTGGACGGCAACGGCATCCCGTCGCTCGTCCAGCTGTCCGGCACCCAGGACATCATGACGGAGGACTTCGTCACCGGGTTCGACCAGTCGCTCAACCTCAACGGCGACTGGGAGGGCAAGGCCGGCTGACCGGCTCCCGACCGCGCGCAGGGGCGGTGCGACCTCAGGGTCGCACCGCCCCTGCGGCGTCCCGGGTGGCGAGGCGCGCGGCGCGGGCCTGCCGGGTGCCGTCGGCCGTGAGGATGACCAGCGCCACCCACACGAGCACGAACCCGGCCCAGCGGGTGGGCGGCATGTGCTCGTCGAAGACCAGCAGGCCCAGCAGGAACTGCAGCACCGGGGTCAGGTACTGCAGCATCCCGACCACGGACAGCGGGAGCCGGCGCGCGGCGGCCGAGAAGAGCAGCAGGGGCAGCCCGGTGATGACGCCGCACGCGGCGAGCAGGAGCGCATGCCCCACGCCCTCCGTCGTGAACGTGCCGACGCCCGTGGCGCCGAGCACCACGAGGTACGCCAGGGCGAACGGGGTCGCCACGGCCGTCTCCGCGGCAAGCCCGGGCAGCGCGCCGACGTCGCGCCCCACCCGGTTCTTCACCAGGGAGTAGAGCCCGAAGGCGCCCGCGAGGACGAGCGCGATCCACGGCAGGCCGCCGACCCCGGTGGAGATCACCACGACGGCCGCGGCGCCGAACCCGAGCGCCACCCACTGGGCCGCCCGCAGGCGCTCGCGCAGCACGAGCACGCCGAGGAGCACGGTCAGCAGCGGGTTGATGAAGTACCCGAGGGCGGCGTCCAGCACGTGGCCGGAGAGTACCGCGTACACGTACGTGGTCCAGTTCGCGATGATCAGCACGGACGCGACGGCGAGCGCGCCCATGACGCGCCCGTTGCGCAGGACGGCGACGAACGACCCGAACGTGCGCGTGACGAGCAGGAGCACCACGCAGAACACGAGGCTCCACACGACGCGGTGGGCGATGATCTCGACGGGGCCGGCGGGCTCGAGCAGCGGGAAGAACAGGGGCATGGCGCCCCAGAGGACGAACGCCGAGAGGCCGAGCGGCAGCCCCCAGCGGTCGGGGGAGGAGGGGGACGTCACCGCCTCAATGTAGGGCCCGGGGGACCGTGCGGGCGGTCGTGACGCGGGCCACGGCGAGACGATTTCCGCCGGGACCCTCCGGGGCGTTATGGTTCTACCCGCGAGCTCGTCCGCGAGCCCGCACGGCAGGTTGCCCGAGCGGCCAAAGGGATCTGACTGTAAATCAGACGGCTCAGCCTTCGGGGGTTCGAATCCCTCACCTGCCACCGCGACGGACGAGGCGCCCCCCTCGGGAGGCGCCTCGTCCGACGTCTGGAGGGGCCCGCACGGCCCCGGTGCACGATGTGATCGAGCGGGTGTCCCGCGGATTTCATCAGGTGCCGAGAGCCGTGTAGAGTCTTCTCCGCTGCCCCGATAGCTCAGTCGGCAGAGCGTCTCCATGGTAAGGAGAAGGTCAAGGGTTCGATTCCCTTTCGGGGCTCTGTGATGTGACGCGGGACCGTCGTCTTCGTCTGAGGACGCATGGTCCTGCGTTCCGTCACGCGCGGCGGGGTAGCTCAGCTGGTCAGAGCGCACGACTCATAATCGTGAGGTCGCGGGTTCGAGCCCCGCCCTCGCTACCGACATCATCACGGTTCGACGGCCGGCGTCGGACCGGCCTGTTCCTTGATTCACGTGGCGCCTTCCGGGGGCGCGAGAGGTGACACACCATGGCTGCCAAGAGCGCGGACGTCCGCCCGAAGATCACGCTCGCCTGCGTGGACTGCAAGGAGCGGAACTACATCACGAAGAAGAACCGCCGCAACGACCCCGACCGTCTCGAGCTGGCGAAGTTCTGCCCGCGCTGCGGCAAGCACACGTCGCACCGCGAGACCCGCTGACCCAGCCCTCGACGGATCACCGCACCGACGTGGCGAACCCCGACTTCGCTGGCCGCGAGTACCCGGCCACCGCCCCCTACTCCGTGGGGCGCGAGAAGCTCCGTGAGTTCGCCTCCGCCGTCGGTGCCGCCCACCCCGCGCACCACGACCTCGTGGCGGCGCGGGGTCTCGGCTATCCGGACCTCGTCGCGCCCCCCACGTTCGCCGTCGTCGTCGCACAGCGGGCCGAGGCACAGTACGTCCAGGACCCGGACGCCGGGATCGACTTCTCGCGAGTCGTCCACGCGGACGAGAAGTTCACGCACCACCGACCGATCGTCGCGGGCGACGAGCTGGTCACGGTGCTCCACGTGGACTCCGTGACCGAGCGGGCCGGCATCGCGATGGTGACGACGCGCTGCGAGATCTTCGCGGCCGTGGACGGCGCGGCCGGCGACGGCACCCGCGAGCCCGTCGCGACCGTCTCCTCGAGCCTCGTGATCCGCGGGGAGGACTCCTGATGACCCGCCCCGCCCTCGCGGACCTCACCGTCGGCGACGTCGTCGCCACCGGGACGGTCGAGCTCGACCGAGCCCGCCTCGTGCGCTACGCCGGGGCCAGCGGCGACTTCAACCGGATCCACTGGGACGAGTCCTTCGCCACCGGCGTCGGGCTGCCCGACGTCATCGCCCACGGGATGCTGACGATGGGCTCCGTCGTCGGCGTCGTCGCCGACTGGGCGGGGGACCCGGGCGCCGTCGTCGCCTACCAGACGCGCTTCACGAAGCCGGTCCCGGTCCCGCACGACGGCACCGCCGTCGTCGAGGTCTCCGCCGCCGTGGGCGCGATCGACGCCGACGCCGGCACGGTGCGCGTCGACCTCACGGTGACGCACGAGGGCACCAAGGTGCTGGGCCGCTCGCAGGCGACCGTCCGCCTCTCCTGACCTTCCCTCCCGCGCTCGAGCGCGGCCGCCGATCTCGTCGCGCCGAGGCGCGACGAGATTTTTTACGTCTATCACTTCCCATGAAACGGGATTTCACGGTTCGATGACGAGGTGCGCCCGTGAGCGCACTCCGTCCTCGAGAGGAGCACTCCCCGTGAGATCCGTACGACGACGCACCACCGGGCTGGCGGCCGCCGGCCTCCTCCTGCCCCTGGTCACGATCCCCGCGGTCGCCGCGGGGGCCGGGCCGTCCACCGCCCCCACGTCCGACGTGACCTGCGACGCCGTCGTCGCCGCGCCGGACCGGGAGTCCGCGTTCGCCGCCGCGAGCGACGCCACCGGCGTCCCCGCCGACCTGCTCAAGGCCGTCTCCTACATGGAGTCCCGCTGGGACCAGCACGCCGGCACCGCCAGCGCCGACGGCGGCTACGGCCTGTTCAACCTGCTCGACCACGCGCCCGAGGCGCCCGACGGGGCAGGCAAGGACGCCACGCCCCGCGCTGCCGTGAGCGAGCTCGACCGCGCCGCCGCCCTCACCGGGCTGTCCGCCGCCGAGCTCCGGTCCGACGCCGCCGCGAACACCTGCGGCGCCGCCGCGCTGCTGGCCTCCTACCAGGGCGACGCGGGGCAGGGGACGGGCGACGGTCTCGCGTCCTGGGGCACGGCGGTCGCACGGCTGGGCGGCTCGCCGTCGTTCGCCGACCGGGTCTACTCGACCCTGCGCAAGGGCGAGAGCCGGACGACCGACGACGGCGGGCACGTGACCCTCGCCGCCCGGCCCGACGCCGTCCTGCCCGAGGCGTCCACGGCCGCGGCGAGCGACCCGGCCGCCGACTGCCCGCCCGACCTGGGCTGCGAGTGGCTGCCCGCGCCCTACGCGAAGGGCAGCGCCGACCTGCCGGACGACACCGGGAACTACGGCAACCACGACCAGGCCGACCGCACGGGCGAGGGCGGCCCGTCGATCGACTACATCGTCATCCACGACACGGAGACGGCGTACGAGCCGAGCGTGCGCCTGGTCACCGACCCCACCTACCTGGCGTGGAACTACACGCTGCGCTCGTCGGACGGGCACGTGGCGAACCACCTCGAGCCCTCCGACGTCGGCTGGCACGCGGGCAACTGGTACATGAACATGCACTCGATCGGCCTGGAGCACGAGGGCTGGGCCGGCACGTCGGGCTGGTTCACCGAGGCGATGTACCAGTCGTCGGCCGAGCTCGTGCGCTACCTGGCCGACGAGTACGACGTCCCGCTCGACCGTGCCCACGTCATCGGGCACGACCAGATCCCCGGCATCCTGCCCGGGTACACCAAGAGCGTGCACTGGGACCCGGGACCGTACTGGGACTGGGAGCACTACTTCGAGCTGCTCGGCGCGCCGATCGGCGGCGGTCTGGACACGACGGCGGACGTCGCGCCGGGCGACGTCGTCGAGGTGGTCGCCGGCTACGACGACAACGCGAACCCGGTCACGGGGTGCGAGCAGGCGTCCCCGGGCTCCGGGGACTGCGTCGCGGGCGCGGGCACGAACTTCGCGGTCGCGTACCAGCAGCCCTCGCTCGACGCCCCGTACGCCCGCGACCCGGGCTGGAAGCCGAACGGCGCGGACGGCACGACGTACGCCAGCGACATCAGCGCGCGCGTGAACTCTGGCCACAAGCTCGTCGTCGCGCAGGTGCAGGGTGAGTGGCTCGGCGTGTGGTGGGCCGGCTCGCTGGCCTGGATCCACAACCCGGCCGACCGGCCCGTCGTGGTGCCGAGCACCGGGCAGACGGTGACCGCGAGCGGCGACGCAGCGGCCGCGATCTACGGCCGCGCGTACCCGGAGGGCGCGGCCTACGCGCCCTACCCGGGCATCACGCCGCAGGCGGTCACGCCGATCGAGTACACGATCGGCGCCGACCAGGCGTACGTGGTCTCGGACGACACGGTGTCGACCGACTACTACAACGCCAAGTCGTTCGATGGCTCGATCCCCGACGACCGGACGGACGTGCGCGGCGAGGACGCCTACTACCAGCTCTGGTACGCGCACCGGCAGGTGTTCACCCGCGCCGCGGACGTGACGCTGCACGACCCGATGGTCACCGACGTCGAGGGGCCGAGCATCGAGGGCAGGGCGCAGATCGGCAAGGTGCTCACCGTGGACCCGGGGGAGTACCTGCCCGGGGACGGCACCGAGGTCGACGTGCGGTGGCTGCGCGACGGCGAGCCCGTGCGCGGAGCGGACGGGACGCGGTACCACCTCACGGGCCGGGACCGCGGCGCGGACATCTCGGTCGAGGTGACCGTGTCCGCGCCCGGCTTCACGTCCGCGACGTTCACGTCCGACGCCGTCGGCCCGGTGCGCCCGCACTGACGCCGACGTAGCACAGAGCTCGCCGAGGTAGTGGGCCGACCACCACCTCGGCGAGCTCCGTACTACCTCGACGAGACGGGGTGCTACCTCACCAGTTGGGCGTGGCCCCCGGGACGTTCTCGGGCAGCTTCACCTCGTGCGGGTGGATGACGTACGCGATGCCGTCGGTCGACGTCTGCCACACGCGCTCGAAGTTCTCGCGGGTGTAGACGCTGCGCACGTCGGCGTCGGTCGCCTTGTTGGGGTCGTTGATGACCGGGTCGCCGTCGGCGGTGAAGCCGACGATGGTGACGAGGTGGCCGTCGGTGCCGTAGCCGGCCTCGGGCATCTCCTCCTTCGCGAAGTTGATCGACACGACCAGCGGGATGCCCGCCGCGACGAACTTCTCCGCCTCGGCCAGCGACCGCAGCCGCGTGACGAAGGACTCCAGCCCGAACCGGTGCGCGTAGGCCGTGTTGAACGGCCAGTTGCCCGAGCCCTCGTACGTGTAGTCCCACGTGTTGATGGCGGCGTAGGCGACCTGCGGGTCGCCGTTCGGCGCCACGATGTCCGCGAGCTCCGACGCCGGCACCCGGTGCTTCGCGCCGTAGGAGTACTGGATCATCGTGGTGGACGTCGGGGAGCACCAGACCTGGCCGCCGCCGCCGAACTCGGGGTACTCGCCGATGTGGACGAGCTGCGAGTAGCCGGGGACGTCGAGCTCCACCGCACGCCCGAGCGTGAAGTCGCTGGTGCCGGCGTAGGCGCTGTCGGGCAGGTACTCGTTGGTCATCGTCGTCACGCCCGACAGCCGCGGGGTCGCCGTCGACCCGGCCGGGCGGTAGAGCGTGACCCGGGTCTGGAACGCCTCGGGCTCGTGCCCGGACTTGGCGACGTACGTGTCGGTGAACAGGTACGCGTCGTCGTCGTTCTGGCCGTCCACGGAGGTGCGGTGGATGTCGCCCACGCCGCCGTCGGCGGGCTCGACGTCGTCGCCGGACGCCCAGCGGCCCATGACGAACCACTTGGTCCACGCGCCGTCGGCCTTGCGACCGCGGAACTCGACCTCCACCCACGTGCCGGTCGGGGTGGTGGCGTTCCACGACGTGAGGGACTCGTCGACGGCGTACCCGGTCTCGACGACCGGCGACGTCCACGTCCCCGTCTCGTACTCGACCGCGGTGCCGTCGCCGAACGGGTCGGTGTACGCGGTGGTGGGCCCGCCGGCGGTGCGGATCCCCAGGGTGCCGCGCGCCCCGGGGCGCAGGTTCTCCCACTCGCCCTGCCGCAGGTCGTCGATGCCCTGCCAGTGGGTGGTCGTGATCTTGTTGCCCGACGTCGCGGTGTCGTCCGGCGGCGCGGCTCCGGCGGCTCCCGCCGTCGGTGCGATCACCGCCCCCGCTGCCAGGGCCGCCGTCGTCGCTCTCATCCAGGTCCTCCGCACCATGCCTGTCACGGGTCCCTCCCCAGGGACGGGGGCGTGGGACGGTCCCCTCCGCCCGTTGGCAAAGACTTTCCCAGAAACTGTGGCGTGTGTCACGACCTTGCGGGAGGCCGCGGCCCGGGGCCCGAGGGCGGCGGAGGTGCAGGGGGCGGTCAGGCGGCCAGCTCGGTGGGCACGTCGTCGTCGTGCCGCACCGCGAGCGACGTCACCGCCCGGGTCAGGCACACGTACAGGCGCCGCAGCCCGGACGTGCGGTCGGCCTCGCCGGCCACGATCCCCGCCGGGTCGTCGAGGACGACGTGGTCGTACTCCAGGCCCTTGGCCAGGGACGCGGGGACCAGGTCGAGCCGCGCGTCGAACTCGGTGGCCTGGTCGGCGCCCTCGGCGCCGTCGGCGAGCTTCGCCGTGACGTCCTCCTCGCCGACGACGGCGAGCTCCAGCCCCGCCGCCCGGAGCCGTCGGCGCGCGGCGGCCACGCCGGCGTCCGGCACGATCAGGCCCACCGAGCCCTCCCGCGCGAGCGCGGCCCGCACCAGCTCCTCGGTCGGCGCCGTGGTGAGCAGCAGCTCGCCACGGGCCCGCCGCACGGCCACGGGCGGCGCGAGCGTGGGCGCGATCGCCGGCAGGAGGCGCGCCGCGTACTCGATGACGTCGCCGGGCACGCGGAACCCCGCGGTGAGCTGCTCGACGTGCGCGTCGGGCTTGCCGAGGTGGTCGAGCGCGTCCGTCCAGGAGCGCACGGCCCACGGCGTGGTCGCCTGGGCGAGGTCGCCGAGCACCGTGAGCGAGCCGGTGCGGGCCCGGCGCCCGAGGGCGCGCAGCATCATGGGGGACAGGTCCTGCGCCTCGTCGACGACGACGTGCGCCACCGACGGCGCCCGCTCCAGCAGGTCGGCGAGCTCGTCGAGCAGCACGAGGTCGGCGAGCGTCCACCGCGCCGCCCCCGCGCTCCGGGGCGGTGCGGCCCAGGCGAGCTGCTGCTGCTCGGCCGGGGTGAGGAGTCCGTCGGACGTCGCGGCGAGGAAGTCCGGGTCGGCCAGCAGGCGGTGCAGCAGCCGGGCGGGCGTGAGGACCGGCCAGAGCGTCGCGGCGTAGTCCTTCACGGGCTTGGTGCGCGCGAGGACGTCCCAGGCCCGGTCGTCGAGCGCGTCGCCGGCCGCCTCGATCTGCTGCAGGATCCGGTGCGCCAGCGCGTACCGGAGCTGCTCGCGCCCGGCGTCGTAGCGCAGGTCACGGCCCACCACGTGCGCGACGGCGTCGCGGGCCTCGTGCGCGGGCACGCGCCAGCGGCGGGAGCCACGCGGCAGGACGAGCGCCTCCGCGGGCTCGCCCAGGTGCGACCACACGGCTCGGCGCAGCACCTGCGCCATGCGGGCGTCGCCCTTGAGGCGGGCGACCTCGGCCGTCTCGGTCCCCCGCAGGCGACCGTGCGCCGCGACGATCTCCTCGACCGTCGTCTGCGTGGCGTCGACCTCGCCGAGGGCGGGCAGCACGTCCCGGATGTAGCGCAGGAAGCTCGAGTTCGGTCCGACGACGGTCATGCCGCGCCGCGTGACCTGCTCCCGGTGCGCGTACAGCAGGTAGGCCGCGCGGTGCAGGCCCACAGCCGTCTTCCCCGTGCCGGGTGCGCCCTGCACGACGACCGTGCGATCGAGGTCGCTGCGGACGATGACGTCCTGCTCGGGCTGGATCGTCGCGACGATGTCTCGCATCGGCCCGGTGCGCGGGCGCTCGATCTCCTGCTCGAGGATCTCCGAGTGCCCGGCCGCGGTCTCGCCCGCGCCGGACAGCACCTCGTCCTCGAACCCGGTGAGCACGCCGCGTGCGAAGCCGTACCGGCGCCGGGTGGTCACCCCCATCGGGTCGTCCCGGGTGGCGCGGTAGAACGCGGCGCTCACCGGGGCGCGCCAGTCCACGACCAGCGGGTCCCCGGCGGTGTCGGACACGTGCCGCCGCCCGACGTGGAAGACCTCGCCACCGGCCGGCTCGTCGTGGTCGAGCCGGCCGAAGAAGAGCGGCACGTGAGGGTCGTCGGCGAGCTGGGCCAGGCGGCGGGCCAGCGTGGCCTCGAGCACCTCGGCGCTGATCCGGTCGCCGGCGTGGGCGGTCAGCCCCGCCGTGCGCTCGCGCATCCGGGCGAGCTCCTCGCGCGCCCGCTGCAGGTGTGCCCGCTCCCGGTCGAGCTCGGCAGGGGACACGGCGGGCACGGCTGACCTCCAGGGCGACGGGTGGGAGCCGCAGGACATTATCCGGTCGGGCCCGCCAGGGCAACGTGCCCGGGGGCAGGCGCTCTGCGGGCCGAAGCAGGCAGCGGGATGTGATCTGCGTCCCAGCGGTTGGCATCGGAGGGAGGTGACCCTAAGTTAGGCCAGGCTGACCTCACTTCGACCGATCGAGGAGACCCGTGACGAAGTCCTCCGCCCTGCTGGGAGCCGCGACCGCGGCCGACTACGCCGGCGCGCTGCACGCCGTCGTGGACGACGTGGCCGCCCGCGTCGCCGCCGCCGAGCAGCCCTTCTGCGGCGCGAGCCGGCGCGAGCTGCAGGCCCTCGTCGACGCCGTCGACCTCGACGGCCCGCCGGTCGGCACGCCCGACGCGCTGCGCGAGAGCGCCGACCTGTACGCCTCGCACGCCGTCTGGTTCCACCACCCCGCGTACACGGCGCACCTCAACTGCCCGGTGGCGCTCCCGGCCGTCGGGGCGGAGGCGATGCTCGCCGCGATCAACACGTCCGTCGACACGTACGACCAGTCGACGGTCGCGACCCTCATGGAGCAGCGCCTCGTCGAGTGGACCGCCGGCCGCATCGGCTTCCCGGCCGGGAGCGACGGGGTCTTCACCTCGGGCGGCACGCAGTCCAACCTGCAGGCGCTGCACCTGGCGCGCGAGGCCGCGCTCACCGGGGCCGACGGCGCCCGGCTCGGCGGCGCGGCGCGGCGCGAGCGCCTCGGCCGGCTGCGGGTGCTCGCCACGACCGCCGGGCACTTCAGCGTGGCCCGCTCCGCGCTGCTCCTCGGACTCGACGACGACGCCGTGATCGGTGTCGACACCGACGCCGACGGGCGCCTCGACCCCGCCGCGCTGGCCCGGGCCCTGGTCGACGTCGAGCGGGCGGGCGACGTCGTCATGGCCGTCGTCGTCACCGCGGGGACGACCGACCGCGGCTGCGTCGACCCGGTCGCCCCGGTCGCGGACCTGTGCGACGCCGTCGGCGCCTGGCTGCACGTCGACGCCGCGTACGGCGGCGGACTCCTGGTCTCGCCGCGCCGCCGCCACCTGCTGGACGGCGTCGAGCGGGCGCGCAGCGTCACGGTCGACTTCCACAAGACGTTCTTCCAGCCGGTCTCGTCCAGCGCCCTCCTCGTCCGCGAGGCCGCGGACCTCGCGCGCGCCGCGTGGCACGCGGACTACCTCAACCCCGCCGAGGAGGCGGGGGAGCCGAACCCCGACCTCAACCTCGTCGACCGGTCGCTGCAGACCACGCGCCGGTTCGACGCGCTCAAGCTGTGGGCCACCCTGCGCGCCGTCGGCGCCGACGGGATCGGCGCGATGGTCGACGCCGTCTGCGACCTCGCCGCCGCCGTGCACACCGACCTCGCCGGCGACCCCGAGCTGCGGCTCCTCGCCCAGACCGACCTGTCCACCGTGCTGTTCCGCTACCAGCCCGACGGCGTCGACGACGCCCAGGCGGACGCCCTCGTGCCGCGCGTGCGGCGAGTGCTGTTCGACTCCGGCCGTGCGCTCGTCGCCAAGACGGTGGTCGACGGGCGTCCGTGCCTCAAGCTCACGCTCCTCAACCCGGACGCGACGCTCGACGACGTCCGCGGCGTGCTCGACCTGGTCCGCGCGACGGCGCACGGGCTGCTCGCCGGCGAGGAGCTGCTCGACCTGGACGCGCCGCCGTGCCGCGGTGCGCACCCGCGCCTGCAGCGCGCGACCGCCGTGCCCACCGACCCCGCCCTCGAGGAGGTCGCCCGATGACCCGCACCACCGACTCCGCCCCCGAGCGCACCCACGACGTCCTGGGCGTCGGGATCGGGCCGTTCAACCTGGGCCTCGCCGCGCTCGCCGACCCGATCGACGACGTCGACGCGGTGTTTCTCGACCGGCGCGACGGGTTCTCCTGGCACCCGGGCATGATGCTCGAGGGCGCCACCATCCAGGTGCCGTTCCTCGCCGACCTGGTGACGATGGCCGACCCGACGTCGCCGTACTCGTTCCTCGCGTTCCTCAAGGACACGGGCCGGCTCTACCCCTTCTACATCCGCGAGTCCTTCTACCCGCTGCGCGCCGAGTACGACGAGTACTGCCGCTGGGTGGCCGACCGTCTCACCACCCTGCGCTGGGGCAGGGACGTCACGGCGGTGGAGCGGGACGAGGAGTCCGGGCACCTGGTGGTGACCGCCCGCCTCGCCGACGGGGCGACCGAGACGTACCGGGCGCGCCACGTCGTCCTGGGCGTCGGGACGACGCCGCAGCTCCCCGGGCCGCTCGCCGCCCTGGCCGCCGAGGCGGGCCGGCACCCGGGCGCCGGCCCGGTCGTGCACAGCGCCGACTACCTGCCGCACCGCGACGCGCTCGCGGCGACCGGTGCGGTGACCGTCGTCGGGTCGGGGCAGTCGGCGGCCGAGGTGTACCGCGACCTGCTCGAGGACGCCGCGCCCGGCGCGCACCGCGTGGACTGGGTGACTCGCTCGACGCGCTTCTTCCCGATGGAGTACACGAAGCTCACGCTCGAGATGACGTCGCCGGAGTACACCGACCACTACCGGGCGCTGCCCACCGAGCTGCGCGAGATCCTCGGCCGCGAACAGCGCGCGCTGTACAAGGGGATCAGCGGCGACCTCGTGGACGACATCTACGACACGCTCTACCGCAAGTCCGCCCTCGGGCGGGAGGTGCCGACCACCCTGCTGTCGGACACGGAGGTGGTCGCGGCGCGCTACGAGCCCGACGGCGCCGACGGTGCGGGGGAGTACGTGCTCACCCTGCGGCACGGCCAGCTCGGCACGACGGCGGAGCACCGCACGCGGGCCGTCGTCGCCGCCACCGGGTACGGGTCGGGCGTGCCGGGCTTCGTGGCGCCCGGTCTGGTCGACCTCGACGAGCTCGGCCGCGTGGACGTGGCCCGCGACTACACCGCGGGCGCGGGCGGGCGCCTGCACGTGGGCGGCACGGAGGCGCACACCCACGGCGTCACCGCCCCCGACCTGGGCTTCGCCGCGTGGCGGAACTCGGTCATCCTGGCGCAGGTCACCGGCCGTGAGCCGTACGCGATCGAGCGGCGCATCGCGTTCCAGACGTTCGGGCTGCCGGGCGGCGAACCAGCGCCGAGCGCGGCGGCGGCCGCCGCGGTGCAGGAGGTGGCCCGATGACCGCGGTCGCCGAGTCCGGCCTCCGGCCCGTCGCCGCGAACCGGACCTCTCCGGACGCCGTCACCCTCGAGCCGGTCGACCCGGCGCGCGACGCCGCGACCGTGCACGGGTGGCTGTCCCACCCGGCGTCGGCGTTCTGGCAGATGGGGCACCTGGGCGCCGCGGACGTCCGCGACTACCTCGCCGACGTCGCCGACCACCCGGACCAGGACGGCTGGCTGGGTCGCGTCGACGGCGTGCCCGCGTTCTATGCCGAGACCTACGACCCGGCCCGTGTGCTGCTCGTCGGCGTGCACGACGCCGCGCCCGGCGACGTCGGCATGCACCTGCTCGTGGCGCCTCCGCCCGAGGACCCGGCCGACCGCGCGCCGGGGTTCACCGACGCGGTGATGGGCGCCGTCGTGCGCCACTGCCTGGCGCACGAGGGGCTCGACGCCGCGCGCGTCGTCGTCGAGCCGGACGTGCGCAACCGCGCGATCGCCGCGAAGAACGCGGCGGCCGGGTTCCGCGTGCTGCGCCAGGTGGAGCTCGACGAGGGCGGGCACACCAAGCACGCGGCGCTGAGCGTCTGCACGCGCGAGGACTTCGCGGCCTCGCCGCTCGGCGCCCTCGCCGGGCTCGCCGACGCCGCCGGCGCGCGCCTCGCCCCGCACCTGCGCCCCGACCTGGCCGAGCACGCCCACCGTCACCTCGCCGCCAAGGCGCTCGCGGAGCTCGCGCACGAGCGCCTCTTCCGCCCCGAGCCCGACGGAGAACGTTGTGGGTGTGATCGTGGCCCTGTTTCGCCCACCGCACCGGGCCACGATCACAGCCACGACGTGGGGGCGGGAGGACGAGGCCGGTACGTGCTGGCGCTCGACGGCGTGACGTACCGGTTCGCGGCGCGCACGTTCGCGCTGGAGCACTGGGTGGTGGACCCGGCGTCGATCACGCGCACGGTCACGACGGGGACGGCCGGCGTCGAGCGACCCGTGGACGTGCTGGAGCTGGTGGCCGAGCTGCAGCCGCTGCTGCAGATCCCGGACGACCTCGTGGCGACCTACCTCGAGGAGCTCTCCTCGACGCTCGCCGCCGCGTGCGCCAAGCAGGAGCGCGAGCTGGAGGGCACGTCGCCGCAGGTCCCGGAGCTGCTGTCCGCCCTCGCCCCCGAGCAGGTCGACGACGGCGACGACGACCGGCGTCGCGCCGACGCGTTCCAGGCCGCCGAGGCGGCGATGACCGAGGGGCACCCCGGCTTCCTCGCGAACAACGGCCGCATCGGGTTCTCCCTCGACGACTACCGCGCCTACGCGCCGGAGCGCGGCGAGCGGCTGCGCCTGATGTGGCTGGCGGCGCGTCGCGAGCACTCCCACCTCGCGGTCGGTGCCGGGCTCACCGAGCAGGCGCTCTACGGCGACGAGCTGTCCGGCGCGGAGCGCGCCGCGTTCGCCGACCGGCTGGCCGCGCGGGGGCTGGACCCCGCCGAGTACCTGTACCTGCCGGTGCACCCGTGGCAGTGGCAGCACCGCGTGCCGATCACGTTCGCCGCCGACGTCGCGCGCGGCGACCTCGTGCCCCTCGGCCCGGGCGCCGACGAGTACCAGCCGCAGCAGTCGATCCGGACGATGTTCAACCGGACGCGGCCGGAGCGGCACTACGTCAAGGTGGCGCTCGCGATCCAGAACATGGGCTTCCTGCGCGGCCTCTCCCCGGCGTACATGCGCGGCACCCCGGAGATCAACGACTGGGTGGCGGGCGTCGTCGAGGGCGACCCCACGCTGCGCGACGCCGGGTTCGGCGTCCTGCGCGAGCGCGCGTCCATCGGGTACACGGGCGACGTCTACCACCGCACCGCCCGCCCCAGCGCGCACCGCAAGATGCTCGCGGCGCTCTGGCGCGAGTCGCCCGTGCCCCGCACCGCGCCGGGGGAGCGGCTGGCCACCATGGCGAGCCTGCTGCACCGCGACGCCTCCGGGCGGTCGCTCGCCACCGCCCTCGTGCGGGAGTCGGGGATCGCGCCCGAGGCGTGGCTGCGCGCCTACCTCGACGCCTACCTGTACCCGCTGGTGCACTGCCTGCGCGCGCACGACCTGGCGTTCATGCCGCACGGCGAGAACCTCGTGCTCGTGCTGCGCGACGGCGTGGTGCGGCGGGTGTTCATGAAGGACATCGGCGAGGAGATCGCGGTGCTCGGCGAGCGTGCCCTCCCCTCCGGCGTCGAGCGGGTGCAGTCGGTCGTGGACGACGACGAGAAGGCGCTCGCGATCTTCACCGACGTGTTCGACGGCGTGCTGCGCCACCTCGCGGGCATCCTCGCGGTGGACGGCGTGCTCGCCGAGGACCGGTTCTGGGCCGTGGTGGCCGACGTCGTGGACCGGCACGCCACCGAGCACCCGGGCCTCGCCCCGCGCGGCGGGCGGGGCGTCGACCTGCGGGTGCCGCGGTTCGCGCACTCGTGCCTCAACCGGCTGCAGCTGCGCAACACGCTGCAGATGGTCGACCTCACCGACCAGTCCGCCTCGCTGCTGTACGCAGGGACGATGGCCAACCCCGTCGCCCGCCCGGACGCCCCGTGACCCGACCCTTCGAGCTGTTCCGCGACGACCTCGGGGTGCCGCACGTGCGGGCGGGCTCGGAGGCGGACCTGGCGTACGGGCAGGGCTACGTCACCGCGCTCGACCGGGGCTGGCAGCTCGAGGTCGACCGCTGGTACGGCGAGGGCCGGCTCGCCGCGCGGGTCGGCCCGGCCGGGCTCGAGTGGGACCGGTTCGCCGTCCGCGTGCGCCTCGCGGACACCACCCGCCGGGTGTGGGAGGCGCTCGCGCAGCCCGAGCGGGAGTGGCTCGCCGCGTACGCCGACGGCGTGCGGGACGGGCTCGACGCCGGCGGCGGGGTCGCCCCCGAGCGGGCGGAGCTCGCGCGGGCCTTCGGCGGCGCCCCGCTCCCCGACGACGAGCCCTGGCGGCCTTGGACCCCGATCGGCACCTTCCTGGTGCACCACGTGCTGTTCAGCGGCTTCCCGCACCTCCTGTGGCGCGAGCACGTGGCGCGCACGCTCGGCCCGACCCTCGGCGACGCGGTCGTCGGGTGGTGGGGTGCGCGCGACGGCGGGGCCGGCGGCCCGTCGTCGGGCTCCAACGCGTGGGCGCTGCCCGGGTCGCGGACGGCGTCCGGAGCTCCGCTGCTCGCCGGCGACCCGCACCGGCTGCTCGAGCTCCCCGGGGTCTACCAGCAGGTCCGGCTCGCGCGCCCGGGGCACGACGTCGTCGGGCTGGCGTTCCCCGGCGTCCCGGGCGTGCTGCACTTCGGGCACGCCGAGACGCCGGTGGGCGCGGTCGCGTGGGGCGTCACCAACGCGATGGCGCACCACGTCGCGCTGGTCGCGGAAGGGGTCGACGCCGCCGCGGCCGGCGCACGGGTGGTCGCGCAGGGCTCCGAGACCGTGCCCGTGCGCGGCGGGGCACCCGTCGTCGTGCGGTGGGCGGAGACGGCCCGCGGCCCGCTCGTCACCGACCGGCACAGCCTGCGCTGGCCCGTGCGCACGACAGCGGACGCCGGGGTGGCCGCCTGGCGTGCGCTCCAGCGCGCGCGGACGGCGCGCGACGTCGCCGCCGCGTTCACCGGGTGGGTCGACCCCGTGGACCGGGTCCTGACCGCCGACTCGTCCGGCGAGGTGCTGCGCCTCACCGCCGGTCTGGTGCCGGACGTGCCGCCGTCGGGCCGCGTCGTCCCGGCGACCCACCGCGACGAGCCGGGGTGGCGCCGGCTGCCCGCGCCCGCCGTCGTGGCCGACGTCGCCGTCGACGCCAACCACCGTCCGGCCGAGCCGGAGCACGACCTGGGCCACGCCTACGCCCCGCACCGCGCCGCGCGCGTGCGGGCCCTGCTCGCCGACCCGCCGCCCGGCGGGGAGACGGCCGAGGACCAGGACCGCGTGCTCGCCGACACGCGCGACGGCGGTGCCGCCGAGCTCGTGGCCTGGCTTCCGTCGGTCGAGCCTGTCGGGACCCCGGGCGCCGCGGGACGGCTGCGCGCCTGGGCCGCGGCGGGCGCGCGGATGGACGCCGACTCCCCGGACGCCGCCCTGTTCGCTCGCTGGCGGAACGCGCTGGTGCGCCGCGTGGCGGCCGACCCGGCCCTCGCCCCGCTGCACGCCCCGCCCGGCCTGCCGGAGGTCTTCGCGCCGTGGCTGGACGTCGTCGCGCGCGTGGGTGACGCGCTCGCGACGATCCTCGCCTCGGGGGTGGTCGACGGGCTGCGCCTGGCCGAGGAGGCGCTCGCGGACGTCGACGGGCGCGCCGACGCGCTCCCCGACCCACCCGACGACGCACGCGAGACGTGGGGCGACCTGCACCGCCTGGCCCCGCTGCACGCGCTGGGCCTGGTCCCGGGCGCGGCGGTGCCCGCGGTGCCGGAGGAGCAGGCGCGGCCGCTGGGCGGGGCGGGCGACGCCGTCCGCTGCACGGCGGGCGTGCCCGGCGTGACGCACGCCGTCCTGCACGGGTCGGTCGCCCGCTGGGTCTGGGACCTGGGCGACCGCCGACGCAGCCGCTGGGGCGTGCCGTTCGGCGCTTCCGGCGACCCGCGCTCGGCGCACTTCGCCGACCAGCACCCCGCGTGGGCCGACGCCCGCACCGTCCCGATCGAGACCGACTGGGCGCGGCTGCGCCCCGAGCCCCTGCCGACCCGACGACCCCCGGAGGACCGATGACGACCGAGCCCCTGTCCGCTTCCCTGTCCGAGCCCGCGACGTCCGACCGACTGCTGTCCGGAGCGCGCGGTGCGGAGGTGTGGCGCGCCGACGTCCCGGGCGCGGGCACGGTCACGGCGCACGTGCTGGACCCGGTCGCCAACCTCGACGTGCTGCACGAGTGGGTCAACCGCCCGCACGCCGGGTTCTGGGGGCTCGCCGGGCTGAGCCGCGAGGACCTCAGCGACACGTACGCGTTCGTCGACTCCCTGCCCACGCACCACGCCTACCTGGTGCGCTGGGACGGCGAGCCGGTCGTCCTGGTGCAGCTGTACCACCCGGAGGACGACCCGGTCTCGACGGCCTACGACGCGCTCCCCGGCGACCTGGGGATGCACTTCTTCAAGGGCGGCGACGGCCCGGCCGCCCGCTACGACGTCGCGCCCTGGGCCGTGGTCGGCCCCGCCGTGCTCGCCTTCGCGTTCGCCCGCCCGGGCACGCGGCGGCTGGTCGGCGAGCCGGACGCCCGCAACCGGTCCGCGGTCGCCCGCATGGCGGCGTTCGGCTTCGAGGCCGCCGGCACCGTGCGCTTCGAGTCCCCGCAGGGGCCGAAGGAGGCCGTGCTGGCGTTCTGCCCGCGCGAGCGCGCGGAGGCGATCGTCGCGGCGGCGCTCGGCACCGACGGCTGAGGCGGCGTCAGGCCTGCGCGTCGGCGGGGCGGACGACGTCGGGCACGGGCCCGGTCGTGGTGCCGGGCACGAGCTCGACGGGCAGCGTGGTGCAGGTGGGCTCCTCGCCGCCCAGCACGCCCAGGACGGCGCGGCCGAGCGCGGCGCCCTTGGCCTGCAGCGGCTGGTGCACGCTGGTGAGCACGTCGGGGGAGAGCCACGGCAGGTCGATCCCGTCGAAGCCGGCGACCGAGACGTCGTCGGGTACGCGCAGCCCGAGCTCGCGGGCCGCGATGACGGCGCCCGCCGCGAGCAGGTCCGAGTGGGCGACGATCGCCGTCGGCCGCTCCGTCTCCGGCACCCAGGCCCCGAGGATCTCCGTGGCGGCGTCGCGACCGTGCTCCACGAGGGACGCGGGCGTCTCCCACGAGATGACCGGCTCGACCGCGTCCCGCACGCCCGCGAGGCGGTGCCGCGTCGACGTGCGGTCGGCCTGGGCGAGGCGGGCCGCGTCGATCGGACCGGACCGCTCCGCGGCGTCGAGGGGGAGCGTGATCTCCGCGATGCGGGTGTGCCCCAGCTCCTGGAGGTGGCGCACGGCCAGGGCCGTGCCCGCCCGGTCGTCCAGGGCCACGAGCGGTGCGCCCCCGACGCGGCCGCCCTCGCCGACCACCACGGGGACGTCGCGGCGACGCAGGGCCGCGAGCGTCGCGTCGTCGGTGAGCACGCCCCACACGAGCACGGCGACGTCCATGGCGGCGGACTCCAGCAGGGGGTCGACGGCGGGCACGGGCGCCGTCTCCTCGCCGTCGACGCGCGGCCCCGGGACGGCGCGCACGCCGGGGATGAGCAGCACGCCCAGGCCCTCGGCGCCGAGCACGTCCACGAGGCCGTCGAGCACCTTGACCGCCACCGGGTCGCGGAACGCGCGCCCGGGCTGGTCGCCGAGGACGACTCCCACGATGCCGGAGCGGCCCGAGCGCAGCTGCCGGCCGAGCGGGTTGGGGCCGGAGTAGCCCAGCTCGGCGGCGGCGGCGAGCACCTTGTCGCGCGTCTCGGCGGTGATCGGTCCCGCGCCCGAGAACGCCAGGGACGCGGTGGAGACCGAGACGCCTGCGAGCTCGGCCACCCGCGCGAGGGTCGGTCGGGCGTTGCTGCGGCCCATGGGGCTCCTTCCGGCGAGGTCCGGGGCGAAGCCTACCCGCGCTGACCAGCACATGCTCGAATCGATTTGACCCGCGTGGCGGATTCGGGAAGCGTCGGACCGTGAGCACCGACCTCCCCACCCGGCCGCCCGCGCACGCCGTGCGCGCCGCCTGGGCCGTCTTCGCGGTCTTCGTCGTCGCCGGGATCGGCATGGCCACGTGGGCCTCCCGGATCCCCGCGGTGCGCGACGGCCTCGGCTTCTCCGAGGCCGAGATGGGCGTGCTGCTGCTCACCGGCGCGATCGGGTCGCTCGTCGCGCTGCCGCTGTCCGGCATGATCGCCTCGCGCATCGGCGCCGGTCGCACCTGCGTGTCGTTCGCCGCCCTGGCGGCCGCGGGCTTCGCCGTCGCCACCCTCGCCGTCGACGGCGACCACCCGATGCTGGTGCGGGTCGGCCTCTTCCTCGGCGGCATGGGCGTGGGCATCTGGGACGCCGCGATGAACCTCGAGGGCGCCGTCGTCGAGCAGCGGCTGGGGAGGTCGGTCATGCCGCGCTTCCACGCCGGCTTCTCGCTCGGCACGGTCGCGGGCGCGGGCATCGGCGCCCTCGCGGCGCACGCCGGCGCCTCGCTGCCGGGGCACGTCATCACCGTGATGGTGATCGACCTGATCGTGGTCGTGGCCTGCGTGCGCTTCTTCGAGCCGACGGCGGACGCCGCTGCCGGCACGGCCGGCGGCGCGACGGACGCACAGGCCGACCCGGCCACCGCCGTCGACACGGGCACCGGACACACCCTGCGCGACACCCTCGCCACCTGGCGCGAGTCCCGCACCCTCCTCGTCGGGCTGGTCGTGCTCGCCGCCGCGCTCACCGAGGGCGCCGCCAACGACTGGGTGAGCCTCGCCGTCGTCGACGGGTTCGGCACCGACGACTCCGTCGGCGCGATCGGCCTGGCCGTCTTCCTGTGCGCGATGACGCTCGCCCGGCTGGCGGGCACGTCGCTCATCGACCGCTACGGCCGCGTGACCATGCTGCGCGTGTGCGGCGCGGCCGCCCTCGTGGGCGTCGTGGTCTTCGCGCTCGTGCCGACGCTGTGGGTCGCGCTGGTCGGCGTCGCGGTCTGGGGCGCCGGCGCCTCGCTCGGCTTCCCGCTCGGCATGTCCGCCGCCTCGGACGACCCGCGCAAGGCCGCCCTGCGCGTCTCCGTCGTCTCGACCGTCGGGTACTCGGCGTTCTTCGTCGGCCCGGCGCTCATCGGCTTCCTCGCCGAGCACGTCGGCTACCGCGACGCCCTGCTGGTGCTGGCCGTGCCGGTCGCGGTGGGTCTGCTGGTCGCGGGGGCCGCGAGGCCCCTGCCGGCCGCTCCCGACCCGGCGCGTACGCTGGGCGAGTGAGCCTGTCGACCCTGAACACGCCGTCCGCCGACGAGCCCGCCCGTGAGCGCGACGGGCGCGACACGGCCGCCCCGGCGCTCTCCGAGCTCACGACGCTGCGCGTCGGCGGGCCGGTCGACGAGTACGTCGAGGCGGAGTCCGAGGCCGAGCTGATCGACGCGGTGCGCGCCGCGGACGACGCCGACACGCCGCTGCTGGTGATCGGCGGCGGCTCCAACCTGCTGGTCGCGGACGAGGGGTTCGCCGGCGTCGTCGTGCGCGACGTGCGCCAGGGCCTCGACGCGGACCTCGAGGACTCGTGCGGCACGGACGGTGCGTGCGGGGGCGCGAGCCTGCGCCTGCCCGCCGGCCAGGACTGGGACTCCTTCGTGGCCGAGGCCGTGGCGAACGAATGGGTGGGGGTCGAGGCGCTGTCCGGCATCCCCGGCACGATCGGCGCCGCGCCCGTGCAGAACATCGGCGCGTACGGCCAGGAGGTGTCCGGCGTCGTCGCGTCGGTGGTGACCTGGGACCGCGCCACGAACGCCCGCAGGACCTTCACGCTCAGCGAGCTGGGGTTCGGGTACCGCACGTCGCTGCTCAAGCGGACGATGCGGTCGGGCGACCCGGACGACCCGGGCGCGCCCTGGTACCCCACGCCGCGGTACGTGGTGCTCGAGGTGAACCTGCAGATGCGGCTCGGCAGCCTGTCCGCGCCCGTCGGCTACGGCGAGCTGGCCCGGCGCCTCGGGGTCGAGGTGGGGCAGCGGGCCCCGTCGGCCGACCTGCGCGAGGCCGTGCTGGAGCTGCGCGGCGGGAAGGGCATGCTGCTCGACGGCGTCGGCGGGGCGCCGCTCGGCGACCACGACCGTTGGTCGGCGGGGTCGTTCTTCACCAACCCGGTGCTGCCCGCCGACGCGGCGGACGACCTGCCCGCGGACGCGCCGCGCTTCGCCGTCCGCTCCGCGACGCCGCAGTCCACCGTGAGCCCGAGCCTCGGCGTCGTCGACCCGACGCTCGTGAAGACGAGCGCCGCCTGGCTCATCGAGCACGCCGGGTTCACCAAGGGCTTCGGGCTCGCGGGCGAGCACAGCCCGGCGCGCCTGTCGACGCGCCACACCCTCGCGCTGACCAACCGCGGCGGCGCGACGGCGGCCGACGTCGTGGCTCTCGCCCGCACCGTGCGCGACGGCGTCCGTGACGCCTTCGGCATCGAGCTCGAGCCCGAGCCGGTCCTGGTCGGCACCGCCCTGTAGACCGTCGTGGCGCCTACAACGCGGGGTCGTGGTCAGTAGAGGATGACGGGCGTGCCCTTCGGCAAGCCCCACGAGTCCCAGAGCCAGTTCATCGCCGCGTTGGACACGCGCACGCAGCCGTGCGACGCGGGGTACGGGGGGATGGATCCCGAGCCGTGCACCGCGTACCCGCCGGAGAAGTACTTCGGCCGGTACATCGACCCCAGCTCGAGCGTCGACTCGTGCATGCCGTTGCGCTCCATGTACACGGCATAGGAGCCGCGCGGCGTCGTCGCGTGGTAGCTGCGGCCCTTGGCCTCGTACGTCTCCCCGTTGCCCGACGACGCGTTGATGATCCGGGTGACCTTGCCGCCCTCGACGGTCATGAGCAGCTGTCGGTCGAGGTCGATCTCGACCGCCTTGCCGGACGACGAGTGGGCCTGCGGCCGGACGCCGTCGTCCAGCGCGGCCTGCGTCTTCGGGCCGACGACGCCGTCGCGGTACTGCCCGGCGGCCTTCTGCAGCGCCCAGACGGCCTGCTGCGTGGCCGGTCCGAAGCTGCCGTCGGCCTCCTGGATGAAGTACCCGAGCTCCTGCAGCCGCTCCTGCAGCGCGACGACCCGCTCACCGGAGTCGCCGTACTCGAGCATCTTGTCCCGCTCCTCGGCGGCCTTCTTCTCGGCCTCCTTCTTCTCCGCGGCCTTCTTCGCCTTCTCCGCGGCCCGCTTCTCGGCGGCCTCCTGGTCGGCCTTCTCCTTCGCGGCGGCCTCGTCCGCGGCCTTCTTCTCGGCGGCCTCCCGGCCGGCCTGCTCCTGCGCGTCCTGGTCGGCACGGCCCTGCGCGTCGGACGTCGACCCGGCGCCGTCCTCGGACGGGGGAGCGGACGTCGTGGGGGCCGCGCCCGGCTCGGGCTCGGTCTCGCCGGACAGGGGAGCGCACCCGGCGAGAGCCAGGGTGAGCACCACCGGGACGCCGACGAGCGACGCCGTCAGGCGTCGCCTCAGGCTGGGAACCGTACGCATGGAGCCCCTTCCGCGCCGTCGGCGCACCAGGCGCGCCGCGGGGTACTACCGTGCCCCGCGGGTGCCCCGAACGCGACCGCAGCGCTCCGGTCGTGTCGTGATCGTCACCGTGTCGTGACCTGTCGTCTGCCGTTCACCTGCTCAGACGCACGACGCGGCGAGAACGTTGTGGCGCCCACGACGACCCACCGACCCTTCCAGCAAGCGATCTCTCGCGTCATCGGGTCCGATGACG
>NZ_JBHTVZ010000023.1:0-70330 GCF_042792715.1 Isoptericola sp. NPDC056618
ACCTGATGGCGCGACGGATCGCGTGCTCGAAGGCGTTTCCGGCTCAGCGGAGAGCGGCGGCCGCGGCGGCGAGGGCCCGCGCCGCGCGCTCGTCGCCGAGCCGCGCGCACGCGTCGACCGCCGCGGCGGTGCGCGGCTCTCGCAGCGCCGCCAGGGTCGCGCGCAGCACGTCGGCGTCGTGCACGGTGCCCAGCAGGTCCTGCAGCTCGCGGTGGCGTGCGACCACGTCGTCGGCCCAGCGGTCGGTGGCGCGGTCGCCGGACGTCGCGAGCACCTCGGCGGCGTAGCGCGCCCTGCGGGCGGCCTTCCGCAGGCGGTGCACGACGTCGGGCGGCGGCCGGTCGCCCGTCCCCGGACCCCGCCAGGCGGCGACCGGCCCGCCGCGCCGCCGCACCCGCTCCAGCTCGCGCACGACGGCGGGACGCAGGGTGGTCGCCGCGACCTCCCCGGCCCGGTCGGTCAGCGGTGGCGCCGTGGCGAGCGCGCCGAGCCCCGCGATGAGGTCCCGGCAGCGGGCCGACGCCAGCGCCGTCGCCACCTCCGCCCGGGCGACGGCGTCGGACGCGGCCAGCGCGCCGTCGAGCGTCGCCAGGCCCGCGTGCACCTCGGGCGAGGGTCGCTCGAGGCCGGCGGCGAGCTCCGCCAGGCCGGCCCGCCGCACCTCCGCGTCGCGCGCCGCGCCGAGGGTGCGCACCCACCAGGTGAGGGCCTCGACCGTGCCCGGCTCAGGGGCCGTGCCGTCCCGGAAGACTCGGAGCGTGGCGCGCAGCCGCCGGACCGCCACGCGGGCGTCGTGCACCGCGACGGGCGCGTCGTCCGGCGCGCCCGGTGCCCGGGCCGCGGCCGTCCGCACGTCGTCGTGCCCGCGCAGGATCGTCTCCGCGTGGGCGCGGATCGCGGCGTCGAGGACGTCGCCGGCGGTGCGGGCCATGCTCGATCCTCGCCCGGCGCGGCTCCCGCCGCGCGAGGTCAGGCGCGCACGGCGCCGACCGCGAGCGTGAACCCCTGCTGCACGAAGCTGCCGCCGGCGGCGTCGATCGCGGCGCCGAGCCCCGCGAGCAGGGCGTCGAGCCGGGCGGCCGGCAGCCGCGTGGCGACGCCTGTGGTGGGCACCAGGGCGAGCCACTCGTCGCGGGTGTACGTGCGCTCCCAGGTGTCGCGGCGCTCGTGCGGCTCCGCGAACCGGCCCGTCCGCCGCATGCCGTCGGCCGCGGTGTCCATCATCTGCCGGTAGGCGGTCTCCGCCGACGCGGTGCTCGTGGCGGCGAGCGGCGAGCCGGGGAGCACGTCGCGGTAGACCTCGGCGAACGCGGCGGCCAGGTCGGGCGGCGGGTCGCCCGCGTTCCAGAACACCGTGAGCGCGCCGCCCGGGCGCAGGACGTCGGCGGCCCGGGTCGCGCCGGCGTCCGGGTCCACCCAGTGCCACGTCTGCCCGGCGGTCACGGCGTCGAACGTCCGGCCTGCCGGGTCCCACTCCTCGAACCGTGCGACCTCGACGTCGATGCCGTCGGTGCCGTCGCCCCGCGCGACCTCCGCCATGCGCTCGTCGACGTCCACCCCGAGCACGGCGCAGCCGGCCGCGCGCAGCTGGCGCGCCACGATCCCCGTGCCCACGCCGACGTCGAGCACCCGCGGCGTCGGGCCCGCGGCGCCGTCGCGCGCGGCGTCCGCGACCGCCGCGATCAGCGCGTCGGGGTAGCGCGGGCGCGCGCGGTCGTAGGCGGCGGCGTCGACGCCGAACGACGACGCGACCTGGTGGAGCTCTTCCGGGTCCAGCGAGGGCGAGGTGCTCATGCCGTCAGCCAAGACCCGTGCGGCTGCCCCGGTCAACGAGGTTCGCCGTCGGCGCAGCCCACCGAGGTAGAACCTGATCCGGCGAGGTAGTACCTCGCCGGATGGCCTACTACCTCGCGGGATCCGGTACTACCTCGGCGGGAGGGTGGCGGCCTTGGCGGCCAGCACCCGGCGGGCGGAGGCGTCGACCTTCTCCGCGAAGTCCGGGTCCTTGCGGGCCTTCGCGACCAGGGCGTCCGCCATCGCGGGCGCGACGGACGGGTCCGCGGACGCGAGCACCAGGTCCACGCCGGCGTCGACGGCGTCCACCGCCCGCTCGCCGGGCGAGCGGTCCTGCACCTGGGCGGCGGCCGACACGTCGTCGGTCATCACGACGCCGTCGAACCCCAGGTCGCCGCGCAGGACGTCCTCCACGACGACGGGGGAGAACACGGCGGGCTCGTCCGGGTCGATGCGGTCGTAGACGGCGCTCGACATCATCACGTAGCGCGCGCCCGCCTCGATCCCCCGGGCGAAGACGCGCACGGACGCGTCGTCGCGGGTGGTGACGTCGTCCGTCACCCGCGAGTCGGTGTCGGTGTTCTGCGTGACGCGGCCGAGGCCCGGGAAGTGCTTGATCACGGGCTCGACGCCGGCGGCCCGCTGGCCCGCGCCGAACGCGTTCGCGGAGCGCACCACGGACCTCGGCGTGTCGCCGTAGTTCCGGCCGAAGTAGCCGATGGGCGGGTTGTCCGCGGCGTCGTCCTCGTCGACCAGGTCCATCACGGGCGCCAGGTTGAGGTTGACGCCCGCGGCGGCGAGCTCGTCGCCCCAGCCCTCGGCGCGGTCCTGCAACGTGGCGGGCTTCCACGTGGCCTGCTCGGTGGCCTTCGGGATCTCGGAGAAGCCTGGGCCCTGCAGCACCTGGACGAGGCCGCCCTCCTGGTCGGTGGCCACCAGCAGCGGCGTGCCATGCGTCGAGCGGCGGGACACGAGGCCGGTGTACTCGTCGACCAGCTCGCGGGTCGCCTCCACACCGGCCTTGCTGCGGCCGTGCAGGAACACGTTGCCCACGTGCTTGTCGCGGACCGACTCGGCGCTCACGGCGGCCGGGTCGCTCACCGACACCCCGACCATGAGCAGCTGGCCCACCTTCTGCTCGAGGGTCCAGCCCGCGAGCACGTCGTCGGGCGTCGGGGTGCCGGTGGGCCCGGGGGTGGGGGACGCCGCCGGGCTCGGGGACGCGGTCGTCGGGCTCGGGGACGGGCGGGGTGAGCTCGACCCCGAGCCCTCCGCAGCGGAGGATGCCGGGCCGGGCGACGGTTCGCTGTCCGCGCCGGAGCACGCGGCGAGCAGGACGACGGCGAGCGTCGTGGCGAGCGAGGCGGCGGCGGCCCGTGCGGGCCGACCGCGGGTCACGCGCGTCGGGCAGGTGCACCGTCGCGGTGGGCGAGGGTCGCGAGCGCGTCCTGCCAGTGCGCCTGCGAGTTCGTCGCGTGCTGGGCCGTGTCGATGTTCTCCTGCCTCACGGACACGACCGTACCCGTCTCGTCCGGTTCGAGCGCAATGCGAATCTCGTGGTAGTTGTCCTCGACGTCCGCGAGCTCGGCCAGGGGCGAGAAATGGGTGAAGTGCAGCAGGCGCGGACGCTCGACGGCGATCACCACGCCCTTGTCGGCGAACTGGCGGCCGAAGAAGTGGCCCTCGAACGTGATGGGGCTGCCCGGCCGGAAGTCCGTCTCGATGTTCGCGCCGAGCATCCAGCGCGCGCCCGGGTGCATGAGCTCGGCCCACACCCGCTCGGGCGGCTGGGTCACGTGGATCGACGCCTCGGCCACGTGCGGGTAGCGGTGCTCCGGCGTGCTGGTGGGGCTGGTGGGGGTGGTCATGGTGGGGGTTCCTTCCGCCGGCTCCGGTTGGTTCCGACCCTAACGCCGGGCCCTCGCCGCCGCCGTCCCCGACGGCGTCGTGGCCGCGAGCTCGCGCACGAGGGCGAGCACGTCGTCGACCGACTGGGCGGGGTCGGTCACCGGCGCCTGCACGTGCCGGACGACGCCGGACGGGTCCACCAGGAGCGTGACGCGCTTGAGCCGGTCGGAGCCGCCGGCGCGGAACACGGGCAGCCGCAGGGCGGACGCGGCCAGCCCGTCCTGGTCCGACGCGAGCAGGTAGGGCAGCTCGGCGTGGGCGGCGAACGCGGCCTGCTGCTCGGGGTGCTGCGTGCTCACACCGAGCACCCGCGCGCCGGCGGCCTCGAGGTCGGCGTGCAGGCGGCCGTAGGTGACGCACTCGAGCGTGCAGCCGGCGGTGCCGGGCACCTCGCCCCAGCGCGGCGGGTAGCCGTGGGTGCCGGGGGCGTACGCGCCGGGGAAGAAGAACAGCGCGGTCCACCGGTCAGGGTCCACGAGCCGCACGGTGGAGCCGTCGTGCGCCGCGAGCGCGACGTCGGGCACGTGCGTGCCCTCGAGCGCGCGCGCCCGCGCGAGGTCGCCGTCGCCCAGCGCGCCGCTGACCTCGCCGTCGCCCAGGACGAACCGCGTGCCCCACTCCTGCAGCGCGAGCAGCACGGGCAGCAGGCCCTCGCCCCGGGCGGTGAGCCGGTAGTCGTGGCGTGGCGGGCGCTCGGAGTACGGCACCTTCTCCAGCACGCCGTGCTCGACGAGCCCGCCGAGCCGCTCGGTGAGCGCGCGGCGGGACAGCCCGAGCTCGCGGTCGAAGCCCTCGAACCGGGTGACGCCGGCGGCCGCCTCGCGCACGATCAGCAGGCTCTGCCAGTCGCCGACGACGCCGAGGGACTGCGCGATGCCGCACGAGCTGTCGGCAAGGTCCTCGCGGCGCATGGGGCACATCCTCTCGCCGGGCCGGGGTGTGCGTCCATCCCGCGCCATGGGGTAAGTTCCAATTTGGAACTTACCAACGACGACGCGACCCTGCCTGTTCCCGGCGGGCACCGCGGAGTCTCGTCGACGAGGAGGTGGCCCGGTGGCCACGAGTGCACGGCCGTTCTGGACCTACTGGGCCGCGAGCACCACCAGCGGCGTCGGCACCGCCGTCACGACCGTCGCGCTGCCGCTCGCTGCGGTGACCGTGCTCGACGCCGGTCCCGTCGAGACGGGCCTGCTGGCCGCGTCGTCGTACCTCGCCTGGGTGGTGCTCGGCCTGCCCGCCGGCGCGATCGTGCACCGGCTGCCGCTGCGCGCCACGCAGGTGGCGGCCGACCTGGCGCGCGCCGCCGCGATCCTCGCCGTCCCGCTGGTCTGGTGGCTCGGGGAGCTCTCGCTGGTCCACCTGGTGCTGGCGGCGCTCGCGGTGAACGTCGCCGAGGTGTTCTTCTTCACCGCCAACACGACCTTCCTGCCGACCGTGGTGCCGAAGCACGAGCTGACCAGCCGCAACAGCCTCGTCTCGGGCACGCAGGCCGCCACACAGCTCGGCGGGCCGTCGGTGGCGGGCCTCCTGGTGCAGGCCGTCGGCGCCGTGCCCGCGCTGCTGGTCGACGCCGCGTCGTACGTCGTGTCGGCCCTGCTGCTGCGGCGGCTGCCCGAGCGTCGCGAGCCCGCCCTCGGGGACGGGGAGGCGCGGCCCGGGATGGGGCAGATGATCGCGGAGGGCTGGCGGTTCGTGGTGCGGCACCCGGTGATCGCGCCCGCCACCTGGTGGGCCTGCGTCGTCAACCTCGTGTGCGGCGTGCAGGCCGGGCTGTTCGCGCTCTACCTGGTGCGCGACCTCGACGCCCCGCCCGCGATGGTGGGCGTGCTGCTCGCCGCCGACGGCGTGGGGTCGCTGCTCGCGGCGGCCGCCACGCCGTGGCTCGTGCGGCGCTTCGGGTCCGCGCGGGTGCTGCTCCTCGACGGGCTGTTCGGGTTCGCCGGCGCGCTGCTGGTCCCGCTGGGCGCCGGCGCCGCCGGGTGGCTCTGCTTCGCCGTCGGCACGATGGTGTTCGGGGCCTCCGTGGTGCCGGGGAGCGTCGTGACGCGCACCTACCGGCAGGTGGCCAGCCCGCCCGAGCTGCTCTCGCGGGTGATGGCGACCGTGCGGTTCGTCTCCTGGAGCATGATCCCGCTCGGGTCGCTCGCGGCCGGCGTGCTCGCCGCGCACGTGGGCAGCCGGGCCGTGCTGCTCGGCTCCGCGTTCGTGCTGCTGCTCGGGCCCGTCATCGTGGGCCTCAGCCCCGTGCGGAGGCTGCGGAACCTCGAGGACTACGACGCCACGGCCCCCGACCTGACCGCTGCCGCGGCGTCGCGCTGATCAGGCGAGGGCGTCGGCGGCCGCCGCGACGAACGCGTCGACCGTCCCCGGCGCGGTGTCCCAGGCGCACATGAGCCGCACCTCGACGCGGTCGGGAGTCTCGCCGTCGGCCCAGTCGTAGAAGCGGGCGACGGCGCGCAGCCGGTCGGCGGCGGGGCGGGGGAGCGTGGCGAAGACGGCGTTCGCCTCGGTGGGGCGGGTGACGCGCACGCCCTCGTCGTCGGATCCGGCCAGCGCCTCGAGCCCCGCGCGCAGCCGCGCGGCCATCGCGTTCGCGTGCGCGGCGTTGCGGTGCCACAGCGGCTCCTCGTCCCCCGCCGCGTCGTCCGGGTCCCCGAGCAGCGCGAGGAGCTGCGCGGAGACGAACCGCGTCTTGGACGCGAGCTGCATCGTCGCCTTGCGCAGGAACGGCACGGCCGCCGCGGCCGCCTCCCGGGCGCGGGCGGACGCGGCGTCCGGGGCGTCGTCGGGCCCGAGCACGAGCACGGCCTCGCCGAGCATGCCGCCGTTCTTCGCGGCGCCGAGGGAGACGACGTCGATTCCGGCGTCGGTGGTGAGCGCCCGCAGCGAGCAGCCCAGGCTCGCCGCCGCGTTGGCCAGCCGCGACCCGTCCACGTGCACCGCCATGCCCAGGTCGTGCGCGACGTGGGTCAGCGCCCGCAGGTCGTCGAGCGGGTAGACCGTGCCGAGCTCGGTGGACTGCGTGAGGGACAGCACGGCGGGGTGGGCGCGGTGCACGTCGTCGCGCTGCCCGGCCCAGCGCGCGACGTCGTCGGGCGTGATCCGCCCGTCCACGGACGGGCAGGCGAGCAGCTTGAGGCCGCCGACCCGCTCGGGCGCGCCGTTCTCGTCGGTGTTCACGTGCGCGACGTCGGACACCACGACGCCGCCCCAGCGCGGCGACAGCGCGGTGAGCGACACGACGTTCGCGCCCGTGCCGTTCAGCACCGGGAACGCGAGAGCCCCGGCGCCGAACACCTCGCGCACGCGGGCGTCGAGGCGCGCCGTCCACGAGTCGTCCCCGTACGCGACGGCGTACCCGTCATTCGCCGCGGCGACGGCGGCGAGGACGTCCGGGTGCACGGGCGCGTAGTTGTCGGAGGCGAACGGCGGGAGGGTGCGGGGGTGGGTCACGCGCCCAGGGTAGGCGGGCGGCGGCTGCCGACGTCGCGGTTGGTCCTCGTCCCGTCGGGCGACGGCGAGGAATCGCTACGTCGAGGCCGGGCTGGTCGGGTCGCCGCCGGTGGACTCGCGCCACACGATGCGGTGGATCGGCGCGCCGGGCGCCGGACGGGGCTCGCCCCGGACGGTCGCGACCAGCCGGCGCATCGCGGTGCGGCCGGCCTCGGGGAAGTCGACGTCGACGGTGGTGAGCGACGGCATCATCAGCGCCCCCATCGCGAAGTTGTCCCAGCCGGTGACGACGAGGTCCTCGGGCACCGACCAACCGCGCTCGGCGGCGCCGCGCACCACGCCCGCGGCCAGGTAGTCGTTCCCGGCGATGACGGCGACGGGCGGCGCGTCCGCGGGGATCTCGGCGACGGCGCGACGCGCGTCGTCGCCCGACCAGGAGCCGCCGATGACGCCGAGGGACACCACGTCGGCCGTGGCCGGGTCCGCGGCGGCCCGGGCGACGGACGCCAGGTACACGTCGCGGCGGGCGCGGGCCGAGGCGTAGTGGTCGGGGCCCGCGACGTGCACGAACCGGCGGTACCCGGCGGCCACGAGCGCCCCGACCAGCACCTCGACGGTGCTCGCGTCGGCGAGATTGCCGAGGCTGCGCATCTGCTCGTCGAAGGTGGCCTCGGCGACGACGGGCGCGCCCCCTCCCGGGCTCGCGGAGCCGGACGGGTCCGCGAGCGCCTCGGGCAGCACGGGGACGAGGGTGAGGACGCCCTCGTACTGGCCGCCCTCGGCGAGGTCCCGGACGCGACCGGTGCGTTCCTCGAGGGTGCCGTCGACGGTGTGGGTCTCCATCACGTACCCCGCCGCCTCGGCCACCTCCCCGGCGCCGGTGAGCAGCCTGACCTGGTGGTCCAGGCTCGCGCCGGTCACCACGGCGAGCCGGCCGGACCGCCGGGTGCGCATGGACCGCGCGGCGAGGTTGGGCCGGTAGCCGACCGACTCGGCCACCTGGAGCACCCGTGCGCGGGTGGCCGCCGAGATGGTGCCGCGCCCGGTGAGCGCGTAGGACACCGTCGCCTGGGACACCCCGGCGAGGCGCGCGACGTCGCGGCTGGTCGGTGGGTTCGGCACCGCCACAGTATGACCTCCCTCACCTCTCGCCTTGACAGGGCCGCAGCGCGGCGGCCACTCTGATCACCGTCGCATGATACGTATCATGCCGGACCGTCAGCCAGCTCGTTCCATCGGAGGAACCATGCTCACCATCGGGATCGTCGGCACGGGCGGCATCGCCCGGGCGCACATCGACGGCTACCAACGCTTCGCGGAGGAGTGCGCGATCGTCGCGCTGTGCGACCCCGCCCCCGGCCGCGCCGAGGCCCTGCGCGCGGAGCTCGGGCTCGACGGCGCCCGCGTCTACACCGACGCCGCCGAGATGCTCGCCGCCGAGCAGAGCCTCGACCTCGTCAGCGTCGCGACGCCGCCGTCCACCCACGCCGCCCTGACGATCCAGGCCCTGGAGGCCGGCGTCGACGTGCTCGTCGAGAAGCCGATGGCGCCGTCGCTCGAGGAGTGCGACGCGATGATCGCCGCCGCGCAGGACAACGGGCGCCTGCTGTCCGTCGTCGCGCAGAACCGGTTCCGCGACGACATCGCGACCCTCAAGGAGGTGCTCGACTCCGGCCTCGCGGGCCCGGTCACGCACGCCCAGGTCAGCTCCGCCTGGTGGCGCGGCACCGAGTACTACGACCTGTGGTGGCGCGGCACCTGGGAGCGCGAGGGCGGCGGCTGCACGCTCAACCACGCCATCCACCACCTCGACATGACCCTGTGGATGCTCGGCTCGCCGAAGGCCGTCACGTCGGTGCTCACCAACGCCGCGCACGAGAACGCCGAGGTCGAGGACCTGTCGGTGAGCGTGCTGCAGTACGACCGCGCGCTCGCCGAGGTCACCGCCTCCGTGGTGAGCCACGGCGAGGAGCAGGCGATCGTCGTGCAGGGCCGGAACGCGCGCGTCTCGCAGCCGTGGAAGGTCGAGGCGAACCTGGCCAACCCGAATGGCTTCCCCGCCGACGAGGACGACACGGAGCGGGTCGCGCAGATCGAGGCCGTCGCGGCGGCGCACCGGCCGCTGGAGCACACCGGCCACGCCGGGCAGATCGCCGACATGCTCGGCGCCGTGCGCGAGCGCCGTCGTCCGGCCGTCGACGGCGAGGCCGGCCGTCGCGCCATCGAGCTGGTCACGGCCATCTACGAGGCGGGCATCGAGCGCCGCACCGTGGACCTGCCGCTGTCGCCCGACGACCCCTACTACCGCACCGGCACCCTCCTGGAGAGGGCGCCGCGGTTCTTCGAGAAGACGGCGTCGGTGGGCGAGCTGCCGGGCGCGATCACGGTGGGGGCGAAGGCATGAGCGCGGGCACTCCGATCAGCACTCCGATCAGCGCGGCGAGCACCGCGAGCGGCGCCGCCTACGCGCCGGAGCCCGTGCCCGCGCCCGTCGTCGAGCCGGGGGAGTTCGTCTTCGCGGCGACCAGCCTCGACCACGGCCACGTGTTCGGCATGTGCGAGGGCCTCGCGGGCGCCGGCGGCACCCTGAAGTGGGTGTACGACCCCGACCCGGCCAAGGTCGAGGTGATGCGCAGCAAGTTCCCCGACGTGCGGGTGGCGCGCAGCGAGGCCGAGATCCTCGACGACGCCGAGGTGCGCCTCGTGGCGGGCGCCGCGGTGACGTCCGAGCGGGCGCCGCTCGGCCTGCGGGTCATCGAGGCGGGCAAGGACTACTTCACCGACAAGGCGCCCCTGACGACGCTCGACCAGCTCGCCGCCGCGCGCGAGGCCACGGCCCGCACCGGCCAGAAGTACGCCGTCTACTACTCCGAGCGGATCCACGTCGAGGCCGCCGTGCTGGCCGAGCAGCTGATCGACCGCGGGGCGATCGGCCGCGTGCTCCAGGTGATGGGCCTCGGCCCGCACCGTCTCGGCACCGGACGCCCGGACTGGTTCTTCGAGAAGGAGAAGTACGGCGGCATCCTGTGCGACATCGGGAGCCACAACTTCGACCAGATGCTGCACTACGCGGGCGCGAAGGACGCGGAGATCAGCCACGCCGCCGTCGCGAACTACCACCACCCGGACCACCCCGAGCTGGACGACTTCGGCGAGGCCGGCATCGTCATGGACAACGGGGCCACCGGGTACGTGCGCGTCGACTGGTTCACGCCGGACGGCCTGAGCACGTGGGGCGACGGCCGCACGATCATCCTCGGCACCGAGGGGTACATCGAGCTGCGCAAGTACGTCAACGTCGGCACCGGCGAGGGCGGCGGCCACGTGTTCCTCGTCGACGGCGAGGGCGAGCACCACCTGGTCGCGAACGGTCAGGTCGGGTTCCCCTACTTCGGGCAGCTCATCCTCGACTGCCTGGAGCGCACCGAGAACGCGATGACGCAGGAGCACGCCTTCAAGGCCGCCGAGCTGAGCGTCCTCGCCCAGCAGCAGGCCCGGGTGCTGACGCCCTGACCCTCGATGGTTGTGGGCGCTCGTCCGGCGCTGTTCGCGAGGCGAACCGCGCCGGACGAGCGCCCGACGAGGGAACGGTCAGCGGCCGTGGTGGCCGTGCCCGTGCCCGTGCGACCGGGAGAGGTCGACGCGCACGAGGTGGCCGTCGGGCGGGGCGTCCTCGCCGGGCAGCGCGTTCGTGGTGGCCAGGAGGTCACCGTGGTCCCACTCGAGGCCGGCAGGCAGCGCGGTCTCGACGACGGTCCTGTGCCCGCCGCGGGTCACCTGCGTGATCTTCCCGCCGAACAGCTCCGCGACGTAGACGTCCCCGGACGGCGAGACGGCGAGGTTCGTGGCGCTGAGGAGGTCGCCCGCGACCTTCCGCACGGAACCCGACCAGGGGTTCACGCGGTAGACCGCCGCGCGCGCGCCGAGGCTGTCGTCCTCCGGTCCGCCGGGCAGCGTGGTGACGTAGAGCTGGCCCCAGGGGCCGACCTCGACGTCCGTGGGGACGGGCTCGAACCAGTACGTCTCGCCGACGACGCAGTCCGGCAGGCCGAACATCGCCGCGGCGTCCGCCGTGACGACGGCCGGCTGCGCGGGCAGCACCGCGACGGTGCGCACGCGGCCGCGATCGCTCACGGAGAGGATCGCGTTCATGCCCGCGTCGGCGACGAAGGTCGTGCCCCGGCCGCGGGTGGTCGCGTAGGGGTGCGAGTCCTGGATCCCCTCGTACCGGACCGGGATGCCGTCCGGCGGTGCCTGGTCCAGGCAGGCCTGGTCGACGTCGCGGAACCCGTAGGTGACGTCGCCGTCCGGGTTGTTCGCGTCCTCGTACGCGCGGACGTCCGCGAGCGTGCGCGCCGGGCCGGTCGGGTTGCCCTTCTTGTCGAGGCGCAGCGTCCTGATGCTCGACGCGACGGGACCCGTCTCGTCGTCGATGAGGGTCTCGGTGAACGTGAGGAGGCGGTCGCGGTAGGAGACGCCGCCCACCTCCTCGCCGTTCGCGGACGCGTAGAGGACCGTGGCGTCGCCGCGCTTGTCCACCTCGGTGAGCAGGCCGGCGAAGTTCTGGGTGACGTACGAGGTGCCCTTGGCGCCGACCGCGGCGCTGAGCGGGGTGACCAGGCCGGAGGCGATCTCGGTGACCTTCGGGGGCTTCGGTGCGGGCTTGCCGCCGTGGGCGGCGGCGGGGCTCGCGGCGAGCAGCAGCGCCGTCGCTGCTGCGGCGGCCGCGGTGAGGGCGCGTCTCATGGGATCTCCAGGGCTCGACGGTGAGATGGCACAGCACTGTCGAGCCTGCGACCGCCCGGGGGCGCTCGCACCGGCGGGGTGCCGGCGGCGGGGGTGAAGCGCGGGTGATTCGAGATGCCCTCGGCACCGGTCCCGTGGCGCGCTCTCCGCGGTGCCGTGCCCGCGGTCAGCCGACCCGCAGGTCCACCCACACCAGGCGGTGGTCGCTGGACGGGAACGGGTAGGTGCCGGTGAGCCGGGACAGCGGGTCGGCCTGCGTCGGCCAGAACACGCCCGCGTCGCGCACGGGCAGGCCCCTCGACGGCAGCACGTAGTCGGCCCGCAGGTTGCCCGGCGCGGTGTCGGCGAAGTCGGCCGTGTCGAGGGCGGGGTCGCCCCGGTGCGTCGCGTTGGCGCCGCCCTGCAGGGCCGACGCCTCGACCGCGCCGTCCGACGTCGGGCGCGGGTCCGTGACCCGCGGGTGGTCCAGGAGCTGGTCGATCGCCGCGTCCACCGAGTCGCCGTCGAGCGGGTCGGCGTTCTGGTCGCCGAGGATCACGAACCGCTCGCCGGGCTTCAGCCCGCCGCGCCCGCCCTCGTCGTCGTAGACGTAGCGCGAAGCCTTCCCGGGCGTCACGTAGTCGGCCCAGAACCGGATCTCGTCGTGGTTGCGGCGGCCGTTGCGGTCCTCCGGCCCGTCGAACGTCGGCGGGGTGGGGTGCGCGGCGAGCACGTGCACCGTCTCGCGGCCCACGCGGACGGGCACGTCCCAGTGCGACTTGCTGGACAGCCGCACGACGTCGAGCTCCGCGGGGGAGTACCAGTCCCCGGGCTCGGGCGTGGCGGGGTCGTCGGGCAGCAGCGCACCCGGCATGTCCTTCCACAGGAAGTGCTGGAAGGTGCGCACGTGCCGGGTGTCGATCGGGTGCTTCGACAGCACGACCATGCCGTACTGGCCCGGGAACTCGCCGAAACCGAAGGCGTCGTTGCCGCCGCCCACCGTGCCACTGTTGTCGAGGTCGACGCCGCTGGGGATCCCCGTGTTCGACGGCGCGGTGTACGCGTAGCGGTAGCGCACCGGGTCGGCGCCGCCCTGCGGCACCTCGAGGTAGTTCTCGCGGAACAGGTCCACGCTCGCGTGGGCGGCGTCGTAGTCGAACTCGTTGAGCAGCACGACGTCCGGGTCCGCCCGCTGGATGACCTCTGCGACCGTGCGGGCCTGCGGGTCGTCACCGGTGGACAGGTCGGCCTGCAGCTCGCCCTCCGCCGCGCGGTTCAGCGACAGGTTGTACGTCGCCACGCGCAACGACCGGTCGGGACCGTGCCCGCCGTGGTGCCCGCCGTCGTGCCCGTGGGCGCTCGCGGCGAGGGGGAGGAGGGTGGGGAGGGCCACGGCGAGCGCCGTGGCGGCCGTGAGGGTGCGTCGTCGCATCGTGGGCGTGGTCACCCGGCCGACGCTAGCGCCGGCCGGTGACGCCCGCCTCAACGGCGCGTGAACGTCGGCCGCGGGGTGAGGGCGGACGCGGCGTGTGTCATCGTTTCCCGGACGTACGGGACATGACGGCGCACGACGGCGCAGGAGGTGACGGGAATGGGTGCGGTGACGTCCTCGACCGGCCGGGTGGTGGTCGTCGGGTCCACCAACGCGGACCTGCTCGTCGGTGTGGCGGCGCACCCGGCGCCCGGCGAGACGGTCCTCGGGCACGGCATGCGCGTCATGTCCGGCGGCAAGGGGGCCAACCAGGCCGTCGCGGCCGCCCGGCTGGGCGCGGACGTCGCGTTCGTCGGCGCGGTGGGCGACGACGAGTTCGCCGACGCCGCGCTCGCGGGGCTCCGGTCCGCCGGGGTCGACCTCACCGCCCTGGTGGTCGTCCCCGGGCGCCGCACCGGCATCGCGATCGTCACCGTGAGCGACGACGGCGAGAACTCCATCGTCGTCGTCCCGGGCGCCAACGCGGCCGTCGACGAGGCCGTGGTGGGCGCGCACGTCGATCTCGTCGGGGGTGCCGCGACCGTCGTGCTGCAGGGCGAGATCCCCCGGGCGGCCATCGAGGCCGCCGCACGGTCCGCGCGCGGCCGGCTCGTCGTCAACCTCGCGCCGGTGCTCGACGTCGACGAGGACGTGCTGCTGCGCGCCGACCCGCTGGTGCTCAACGAGCACGAGGCGCGGCTCGTGGCCGGGGCGCTGGATGTCCCCGCCGAGGAGAGCGAGGAGGTGCTGGTGCGGGGCCTGCTCGCGCGCGGGGTGCGGTCGGTCGTGCTGACCCTCGGGCCTCGCGGGGCGCTGGTGGGGCTGGACGACGACGTGACGGAGGTGTCGGCGCCGCGGGTGCGCGCCGTCGACACCACGGGAGCCGGCGACGCGTTCGTCGGGGCGCTCGCCCACGGGCTGGCGCGGGGAGACGGCCTCGTCGACGCCGCGCGGACGGCGGCCCGGGTCGGCGCGTACGCCGTGCGGTCTCCCGGCGCGCAGGCCTCCTACCCGTCGGCGGGCGACGAGCTGCCCGCGGTGTGACGAGCGTGGCGGCCGCGTCGTCGGGCGAGGTGTCGGTGGGCCGGTGCAGCCTGGGGAGATGAGTCAGCACACGTACCCGCACGGGGTCCCGAGCTGGATCGACCTGGAGGTCGCCGACGTCGACGCGGCGCTCGCGTTCTACGGCGCGCTGTTCGGATGGCGGTTCACCGAGAAGCTGCCGCCGGGTGCGCCCGGGCGCTACGCCGTGGCGTCGTGGGACGGCACCGACGCGACGGCGATCGCCGCGGTCGCCACGCCCGACCCGGGGTACGACGGCGAGCCGGCGTGGCACACGTACCTCGCCGTGGACGACCTCGAGGCCGCCGCGGTCCGCGTCGCCGAGCTGGGCGGCGTGGTGAGCTCGCCCCCGCAGCAGGTCGGCCCGCCCGGGCAGCCCGCGGGGTGGATGGCGCGCATCGTCGACCCGGAGGGCGCGCCCAGCCGGCTCTGGCGGGCCGGCACCCGCGCCGGGGCGCAGCGCGTCAACGAGCCCGGCACCTGGAACTTCAGCAACCTGCTCACCCCCGACGTCGATGCCGCGCTGCGGTTCTACGGGCCGCTGCTCGGCTGGGAGCGCAGCGACGACCTCGGTGCCGGCATGGCGCGGTTGCCCGGGTACGGCGACCACCTGGCCCGCACCGTGGACCCCGGCATCCACGAGCGGCAGGAGTTCGTCCCGCCGGGGTTCTCGGACGTCGTCGCAGGGGTGCTGCCCGCCGACGGGCCGGCGCGGTGGTCGGTCGTGTTCGCGGTGGCCGACCGGGACGCCGCCGCCGAGGCCGCCGAGCGGGGCGGCGCCGTCGTGCACGCGACCGAGGACACCGAGTGGACCCGGGAGGCGACGATCCGCGACCCGTTCGGCGCCGCACTCGTGCTCTCCCAGTTCGCCCCGCCGCCCGAGTTCGTCGCCGCCGAGGCCGAGGCCGGGAAGTCCTGACGCCCGCGGGCGCCGCGTGTCAGGGGCGCCGCGCCTGCACCCACATCACGGGGGTGTCCATGAACGTCGCACGCGCGACCTCCCGTGCGTCCACGAGCCCCGCGTCCGTGAGCAGGCGCTGGATCCCGCCGTCGGCGTTGTCGTCGCGGTGCTGGTTCGCCCCGATCTCCCGGTGGTGCCGGTGCCCGCCGTGCCCGTGGTCATGCCCGCTGTCGTGACCGTGACCGCCGCCGTGCCCGGGCGCGTCGAGGTCCGCGATCGTGACCGTGCCGCCGGGGCGCAGGACGCGGGCGAGCTCGGCGGCGAACCGGCGCTTCTCGTCCAGGGGCACGTGGTGCAGGGCGAGGGAGGACAGGACGTGGTCGACGCCCGCGTCGGCGGCCGGCAGCCGGTCGGCGAAGCCGCGCACCAGCGTGAGCGAGCCGCGCCGCCCGACCCGCCGCCGGCGGGCCTTCCGGGCCGCGCGACGCAGGGCGGCGCCGTCCGGGTCGAGGCCGGTGACGTCGGCGTCCGGTACGGCTCGCAGCACGGTGAGGGCGAGGTTGCCGGTGCCGCAGCCGACGTCGAGCACGCGCTGGCCCGGCAGGATGCCGGCCACCTCGACGGTGCGGCGGTGCAGCCGTCCGGCGCGCCGCCACCAGCTCTGCACGTCGTACCAGGGCATCTTCCACGCGCTGCTCATGCCGGGCAGGTAGGCGCGGTCCGTCTCCTCCGGGCGGACGTCGTCGAACAGGCGCACGCCGCGCGCGGCGTCGTCGGGGCCCTGCGGGGGTCTGCTCACGACGCCACGCTAGCCGTCGTGGCCGGGTGACGGACGACGACGGTCGCCCAGCTGCGCCCGGTCGCCCTCGCCCTGCCGGAGGCGGCCCAGGGGCGCAGCACGTCTGACCTGCGGCGACACGGACCGCGTCATGGCGCGACACCATCTGGCGCCAGATTGACGCCATAAGTGACGTCAAAGGTCTTGTGGTGACACCATCATGGTGTCATAGTGGAGCCATGGACCTCACGAGATACGTCGACGAGCTGCAGCAGCAGCTCGGCACCGCAGCCGCCGCCGGCGGGGACGAGGCGCGGGAGCTGGCCTCCCGCCTGACCGCCCCGCTCGACGCCGCCGCCCGGCTGGTGCTGCTCGAGGCGCTGTCCGACGCGGCGGGAGAGATCTCCGCCGAGCTGGCCCCCGGCTCGGTCGACATCCGGCTCCGCGGCGGTGCCCCCGAGTTCGTCGTCACCGCACCGACCGGGCCGACCGAGCCGGCGCATGCCCCGCCGTCCACCCCGACCCTGGAGGCGACCGGCCCGGGCTTCTCGGTGAGCGTCGACCTCGAGGGCGGCGCCACCACCCGCACCACCCTGCGCCTGCCCGACCACCTCAAGACGCAGGCCGAGACCGCCGCCGCCCGCGACGGCGTCTCCGTGAACACGTGGCTCGTCCGCGCGGTCGCCGCCGCGCTCGAGCAGTCCACCGGGCGCCCGGCCGCGCAGGCCCGTCCGCAGCAGCGCGGCGCCGGCCGCGTCACCGGCTGGGTGCGCTGATTCCTTCGCACGTCCGCGCACCGCACCGCCCCCGTCCTCCCCCTGACACCACACCGACACCACTGTTGGAGCTCCGTCATGCCCACTTTCCCCGCCCCCCAGCCCGTCCCCGTCCTGGTCGACGTGCCGTTCGCCAACGTGCACGTGGTCGCCGGGGAGCGTGACGACGTCGTCGTCACCGTCCTTCCGACCAACGCCAAGTCCGGCAGCGCCCGCGCCGCGGAGTCGGTGCGCGTCGACCGCGACGGCGACGCCGTCTCGATCACGTACCCCGGCTCGTGGAAGCAGTACGTGCTCCCGTTCGCGTCCGGCACCGCCGACATCACGGTCGAGCTCCCCGAGGGCTCGTCGCTGAGCGGCAAGGTCGGCTCGCTCTACGCCGAGGGCGCGCTCGCCGCCGTCGACATGACGCTGTCGGCCGGGAACGCCCGCGTCGACGACGTCGAGCGGCTCGACCTCAAGGTCTCCGCCGGCTCCGCGACCGCGGGCCGCGTCACCGGCTCCCTCGACGTCAAGGTCAGCGCGGGGTCCGTCTTCGTCGACGAGGTCCTCGGCGACGGCACGATCCGTGCGACGAACGGCACCACGACCGTCGGCTCCGTGACCGGGACCCTCGAGGTGCACGGGGCGCACGGCGACATCGCCGTGAGCCGCGTGCGCGGCACCCTCACGGCCAAGTCGGCGCACGCCGGCATCCGGGTCAACAACCTCGAGTCCGGCGCCGTCACCCTCACGACCTCCTTCGGATCCATCGAGGTCGGGGTGCCCGAGGGCACCGCCGCCTACCTCGACGTCTCGTCCGAGAACGGCTCCGTCCGCAACCAGCTGACCCCCACCGAGGGGCCGGTCGAGGACGAGGCCACCGCGGAGATCCACGCCAGCACCGGCTTCGGCGACGTCGTCGTCCGCCGGCCGTGAACCGACCGAAGAACGGAGCAACGGACATGACCACGCCTCAGACCACCGAGCCCGCGATCCGGGTGCAGGGCGTCGAGAAGTCGTTCGGCGAGCTGCACGTGCTGCGCGGCGTCGACCTCGACGTCGCGCCGGGGAGCATCTTCGCCCTGCTCGGCTCGAACGGCGCCGGCAAGACCACGCTCGTGCGCATCCTGTCGACGCTGCTCAAGGCCGACGCGGGCACCGCCACCGTGCACGGGTACGACGTCGCGGCCAAGCCCGGCGACGTGCGCCGGTCCATCAGCCTCACCGGCCAGTTCGCGGCCGTCGACGAGGTCCTCACGGGCCGCGAGAACCTCGTGCTCGTCGCCCGGCTGCGGCACCTGCCGGACGCCGGCACGATCGCCGACGACCTGCTCGCCCGGTTCTCGCTCACCGACGCCGGCGACCGCCGCGCGGGGACGTACTCCGGCGGAATGCGGCGTCGGCTCGACATCGCGATGAGCCTCATCGGCGACCCGCCGATCGTCTTCCTCGACGAGCCCACCACCGGCCTCGACCCGCAGGCGCGGATCGACGTGTGGAAGACGGTCAAGTCGCTCGCCGACCACGGCACCACGGTGCTGCTCACCACGCAGTACCTCGACGAGGCGGAGCAGCTCGCGGACCGCATCGCGATCCTGCACCGCGGCACCATCATCCAGAACGGCACGCTCGACGAGCTCAAGCGGCTCCTGCCGCCGGCCGAGGTCGAGTACGTCGAGAAGCAGCCGTCCCTCGAGGACGTCTTCCTCGCCCTCGTGGGCACCTCCGCGACCGAGGACACCACCGGAAAGGAATCGCGATGACCACCCACGCCCTCAGCGACACCGGTGTCCTCACCGGCCGCTCCCTGCGCCACATCCTGCGCAGCCCCGACACCATCATCACGACGGCGGTCACGCCGATCGCCATCATGCTGCTGTTCGTCTACGTCTTCGGCGGGGCCATCGACCTCGGCACGGACGAGTCGTACATCAACTACATGCTGCCCGGCATCCTGCTCATCACGATCGCGTCGGGCGTCGCGTACACCTCGTACCGGCTGTTCCTCGACCTGCAGGGCGGGATCGTCGACCGGTTCCAGTCCATGCCGATCGCCCGCTCGAGCGTCCTGTGGGCGCACGTCCTGACGTCGGTCGTGGCGAACCTCGTCTCGGTCGCGATCGTCGTCGGCGTCGCGTTCCTCATGGGCTTCCGCACGGGGGCCTCGTTCGGGGCGTGGCTGGCCGTCGCCGGGATCCTGGCGATGTTCACGCTCGCCCTGACCTGGCTCGCCGTGCTCGCCGGGCTCTCCGCGAAGACCGTCGACGGCGCCAGCGCCTTCAGCTACCCGCTGATCTTCCTGCCGTTCATCAGCTCGGCGTTCGTGCCCACGGACACGATGCCCGGCCCGGTCGCCTGGTTCGCGGAGAACCAGCCGGTGACCTCCGTCGTCGACACGATCCGCGCCCTGTTCGCGGAGCAGCCCGTCGGCAGCGACATCTGGGTCGCCCTCGCCTGGCTCGTCGGCATCCTGGTGGTCGGCTACGGCCTCGCCGTCGCCGCGTACCGGCGGCGTGTCGGCTGACGACGCCGCGCGACCGCGCCACGCACGGCCGAGCCCCGGTGGTCCTCCACCGGGGCTCGGCCGTCGTCGTGCTCGGGACGGGGCTACACCGAGGCCGTCGGCACGACGTCGGGCGCCACCGTCTCCTGCCGCCGGTCTCGCAGCGCCGCGGCGCGGCGCGGGTCGCCGACGAACGAGGGGTATCGGAGGACGCCGGGCCGCCGCGCCTCCCACGTCAGCTGGAGCACGGTGCTGCGGCACACGAGCTCCTTGAGCCAGGCCCCGGCGCGCGCGCCCACCCGCCCGCCGAGGAACGCCCGCACCGGGACGTCGCCGCGGTTCGCGAACTGGAACAGGCCCACCCCGCGGCCGAGGCTGAGGCACTGGCCCAGGAAGGCGACAGCGGCCGGCGCGGGTTCCGTCCCCGCGAGCCGGGCGAGCACGGTGTCCGCGGCGGCACCGCCGAGCTGACCGGCCGCCTGGCAGCTCATCCGGTACGGCAGGCCGGACGGCGTGCCCGCGTCGCCCGCGGCGACGATGCGGTCGTCGTCCAGGCTGGTGAGCGTCTCGTCGGTGCGCAGGCGCCCCTCCGCGTCGGTGGTCAGGCCGCTGCGGGCGGCCAGGTCCGGGACGGCGAAGCCCACGGCCCAGATGGTGACGTCGCTCGGCAGGTCCCGGCCGTCGGCGAGCTGCACCGCGTCCGCCGTCACCGCCGTCACGGTGGCGCCGGGTCCGGCGACCACCTCCACACCGAGCCGCGCGAGCGCGGCGGCGACGGCCCGCCGGCCGTTCGGGTGCAGGTACGGCCCGAGCAGGTCGCCGCAGACCAGCGTCACCGCCCGGCCCTGCTCGGCCAGCTCGGACGCCACCTCGATGCCCGACGGGCCCGCGCCCACCACCGTCACCCGCGCGCCGGGCCCGGCCGCGGCCAGTGCCGGGGCCAGCCTGTCCGCCTCCTCCAGGCTCGCCAGCGGGTACGCGTGCTCCGCCGCCCCCGGCACCTGGGGAGCGGCGCTCGTGCTGCCCACCGCGTACACCAGGTAGTCGTAGGCGAGGGTGTCGCCGTCGGCGAGCACGAGCCGCCGCCCGTCGGCGTCGATCCGCTCCGCGGTCGCGACCCGGAGCCGCACGGCGTCGGCCAGCAGCTCCCCGTAGTCCGCGACCGCGTCGTGCGACCCGGCGGTCCGCTGGTGCAGCCGGATCCGCTCCACGAACACGGGGCGGGCGTTCACCAGCGTCACGGCCACGTCGTCCCGCGCCGTCAGCCGGTTCGCCGCCATCACCCCGGCGTACCCGCCGCCCACCACCACGACCTGCGTTGCGTCGGACATCTCGTCTCCTCGGTCCGTCTCGTCATCGGTTGCTCACGGTGACGACGAGACGCCGCGGCGAGGTGTGACGGCGGCCCGGCCGGACATGACGACGGCGCCCGGTCGCGGGTGCGACCGGGCGCCGTCGTGGCGTGCCTGGGATCAGGCGCTGGTGACCTCGATGCGCTGCGGCGTCGTGCCGGCGAAGACTCCGGCGACGGTGACCGTCAGGACGCCCGCGTCGTAGGACGCGGTCACGGCGTCGCCGTCCACGGCCTTCGGCAGGGTGACGACGCGGCGGAAGGCGCCGAAGCGGACCTCCGAGATGCGACGGCCCTCGGACTCCTCCGGGCGCTGGTCCTTGCGCTCGCCGCGCACGACGAGCTTGCGGCCCTCGACCTCGACGGTGACGTCCTCGGCCGGGTTCACGCCCGGCAGGTCGAGGCGGGCGACGAGGTCCTCGCCGTCGCGGTACACGTCGGCGGCGGGCACGGGGCCTTCGTTGCGGGCCGGGTCGGCGAGGCGCGGCGTCCACAGGTCGCGGAGCCAGGCGTCGGCGAACGGGGTGCGGGTCAGGGTGGTGGTCATGCTGTCCTCCTCGGGTGAGTGGCTGCTGACCGGTTCAACTTGAGCCACCCCGACTCAATTTCCGGGTTCGCCGACGGCGGACGCGTCACGCCGCCGGCCCCGGACGAGCATGATGACCAGGCCCAGGACGAGCCACCCGGCCGCGACCTCCAGGGCGAGATGGCTGGCCAGGGCGAGCACGGTGACGACGATCGCCAGGCCGACGACGGGGACGACCGTGTGCAGGACGCGACGGTCGGTGCGCCCGCCGACCACGTAGTAGCCGACCACGGCGACGTGCAGGAAGACGAACGCGGTCAGGGCGCCGACCGTGACCATCGACGACAGCAGGTCGAGGCCGTCGGGCCGGACCGCCGCCGCCACGGCGATGAGGAGCGTCGCGACCGCCGAGACGAGGGTCGCCACGCGGGGCACGCCGGTCCGACGGCTCACGGACCCGAGCCGTGCCGGCAGCTGTCCGTCGCGCGCCATCCCGTACATGAGGCGGCTCACCGCGGCCTGCGCGACGAGCGCGGAGAGCACGGGACCGATGGCACGCGCCGTCGTGACGGTCGTGCCGAGCCACGCCCCCATCTCCTCGCTGATCGTCGTGTAGAAGATCGTGCCCTGCTGCTCGGGGTCCGCGGCCAGCTCCTGGGGCGTCGCCGTCGTCAGGAGCGCGCCCAGGTAGGTCTGGACCACGAAGAGGGCCCCGGCGAGGACGAGGCAGAAGATCAGGGCCCGGCCGATCTGCCGCGGGGAGCCGGTGCTCTCCTCGGCGAACGTGGCGATCGCGTCGAACCCCAGGAAGGCGAGCGCCGCCACCGACACCGCGCCCAGCGTCCCGGCGAGCGTGAACCCGTCGAGCCCGGTCAGCGGGGACAACCACGGCCTGGCCGGCCCCTCCTGCACCAGGACGACGACGGCGCCGACGCAGAAGGCGGCGAGCACCACGATCTCCACGACCAGGGCGACGAACCCCACCGTGGCCGCGAGCCGGACCCCGCCGAGGTTCAGGCCCGTGATGAGCAGCACGGCAGCGCCGGTGAACGCCCAGACCGGCACCGCGGGGAAGAGGGCGTGGCTGGCGATCCCGCAGAACAGCGCGGCCAGGCTCGGGATGAACAGGTAGTCCAGGCCGATCATCCACCCGGCCATGAAGCCCGGCCGCCGCCCCAGCCCCGCCGTCGCGTAGGCGGAGACCGACCCCGCCTTCGGGACGGCGACGGACATGCGGGCGTACGACCACGCGGTGAACGCCATCGCCACGGTCGCGACGACGAACACGAGGGCGACCGCGCCGTTGCTGCGCGCGTCCAGCACGCCGAAGGTGCCCATGGGCGCCGTCGGGCCGATGAACAGCAGGCCGTAGACGACGAGGTGCCGCAGGGAGAGGCTCCGGTGGAGCTGTCCCTCGGGCGCAGCAGCGCTGGGAACGTCCTTCGTGGGGCGGGGGTCGGAAGACGCGGGACTCAGCTCCTCGGTCAGCTGGCGTGGGGACTGTGCCAGCGTAGGACGACAGCGACCGGGGAACCCTGCGCGGACTACTGCTGCTGGCTGGCCACGGGCTCCGCGAGGGACTCGTCGAAGAGCGGCCAGTCGGCGTACTCCTGGCCCCCGCGGCGGGCGGGCGCCGTCTCGGGGAGGAGCAGCAGCGCGACGATCGAGCAGACGACCAGCACCGCCGTGTAGACCGCCACGAGCCAGAACCCGCCGTCGGCGGCGACGAGGAGCGCCGTCGCGACCACCGTGAACGGCCCGGAGGCGACCATGGAGCCGAACTGCCACACCACCGAGACGCCCGAGTAGCGGACCGACGAGTCGAACAGCTCGGGGAAGAACGACGCCTGCGGGGCGTACGTCCCGGAGTGCCCGAGGCCCAGGCCGGCGACCAGCAGCGCGACGATGAAGGCCAGGTTCTCCGACTGCACGGCGAGGAACGCCGGGACGACGAGGACCAGGTTCAGCACCGCGAACCCGAGGAAGAGGGGGCGACGCCCGATCCGGTCGGTCAGGCGGCCCCACACCGGGATCATGACGATCTCCACGAGGATCGCGATGATGACCGCCTCGAGCACGAGGCCCGAGTCGTAGCCGTTGTTGTCCGCGTACGCGACCAGGAAGATCGTGTAGAAGGGGAACATCGCGGCCTCGACGAACTTGGCGAAGAAGCCGCCGAGCACTTCGCGGCGACGGTGCGCGAAGAGCTGGCGCAGCGGGGCGTGGGACGCGGCCTTGCGTTCCCGGGCGGCCTTGAACGTCTCGGACTCGTCGACCCGGGAGCGGATGAACAGGCCGACGGCGACGACGACGATCGACAGGAGGAAGGGCACGCGCCAGCCCCAGGCGAGGAAGGCGTCCGGGTCCATCCACTGCTGCAGGCTCGCGAAGAGCGCCGTCGGGATGAGATACGCGACCGGCGAGCCGAGCTGGACGAAGCTCGCGTAGAAGCCGCGGCGGTCCCGCGGCGAGGCCTCCGCCGTGAGCAGGACGGCGCCGCCCTGCTCGCCGCCGACGCCGAAGCCCTGGATGAGCCGGACGACCACGAGGATGGCGGCCGCCCAGAGGCCGATCTGCTCGTACGTCGGCATGAGGCCGACGGCGAACGTGCCGAGTCCTGTGAGCAGCAGGGTGAAGACCAGTGCCTTCTTCCGGCCGAGGCGGTCGCCGATGTGCCCCCACACCAGGCCGCCCAGGGGCCGGGCGAAGAACCCGACCGCATACGTCGAGAACGCCGCGAGGGTGCCGACGAGCGGGTCCGTCTCGGGGAAGAAGATCTTGTTGAACACGAGCGCGGAGGCCGTGCCGTAGATGAAGAAGTCGTAGTACTCCGCGATCGTCCCGATCACGGAAGCGCCGACGGTCTTGCGCAGCGTCTTCGGGTCGACGGTGCGGGCCGGGGTGCCGCTCATGCTGCTGCCTCCTCGCAGTGGATCGGCGCGACGCTAGCATACTAGTGCGCTAGAACACGAGATCGCGGTCGTGAGGCAGAATCAGCCCATGTCGTCGCCGTCGCCGCTCCTGACCGCTCGGGTCCGCGGGGAGAACACCCGCAGGCTCGTCCACACCTGGCTCCGCCGGCAGATCATCGCCCTCGAGCTGGCTCCGGGTGCGCCGTTGTCCGAGGCGGAGATCGGCACGCGGCTCGGGGTCAGCCGCACCCCCGTGCGGGAGAGCCTCATCCTGCTCGCGGAGGAGGGGCTCGTGGAGGTGTTCCCGCAGCGCGGCAGCTTCGTCGGCCCCATCCGCTACGAGGACGTCGTCGCCGCCCAGTTCGTGCGCGAGGCCATCGAGTGCTCGTCCCTGGAGCTCGGCGGTGAGAACGTCGGCGCGGGCGACGTGGCGGAGCTGCGGGCGCTGATCGTGCGCCAGCGCGAGGCCGACCACGACGGCGACGCCTCCCGCTTCTTCGACCTTGACGAGGAGTTCCATCAGCTGTTGCTGCGCGCGTGCGGGCACGAGTCCGCCTGGCGCATCGTCGCGTCGGCCAAGGCGCAGATGGATCGCGCGCGGCGCCTCTCCCTGCCCGAGGGGGGCAAGATGGCCGACCTCGTCGCGCAGCACGCCGCGGTCGTCGACGCGCTCGCAGCCGGGGACGTCCCCGCGGCCGTCGCCCAGCTGCGCGAGCACCTGCGCGTCGTGCTGCAGGACATCACCCACATCCAGGACGAGAGGCCTGAGCTCTTCGCCCAGGCGTGACGTCCTGACCTCGACAGTCAGCCCTCGGGCGGCTGCCAGGACATCACGGGCCGCAGGGCGCGTGCGCCCAGCGCCTCCGTCCAGCGGCCGACGGCGCGCATCCCGGCGTCGCGGAGGGCCGTGGCGGCGGGCGACGTCCACAGGGTCGGCCCGGAGATCCGCGCCGACAGCCTCATGACCCGGGCCACGCGCGGCCGCCGCTCGGCGGACCAGCGCAGCAGCGCGGCCGCGACGTCGTCGTCCGGGCGGACCCGCGCGCCGAGCACCACCCCGTCCTCGAGCGCCTGGCACCCGCCCTGCCCGAGGTTCGGCAGCATCGCGTGCGCGGCGTCGCCGACGAGCGCGAGCCGGCCCGCCACGAGCGATGCCGGGGGAGCGGGCAGGTGCCGGAGCTCGTGCCGCAACGCCGTGTCGTCGTCGACGGAGGCGAGCAGCGCGGGGACCGGGTCGTGCCAGTCCGCGAGGCGGGCGCGCAGCTCGTCGAGGCCGCGCGGGACCCCGACGGCGTCGGCCACCGAGACGTACATGTAGACGCGTCCGTCGGCCAGCGGCATGACCCCGGCCACGATCCCGCGGCCCCAGATCTCGGAGCCCACGACGCCGGGGACCCGCGGGGTGACGAACCGCCACGCCGTCGACCCGCCGGACACCGGGGCGGGGGCGCTCGGCCACCAGCGGGTGCGCGTGGGGGAGCCGATGCCGTCTGCCGCGACGACGAGGTCGGCGTCGGTCTCCGTGGTCGTGCCCGCGGCGTCGGTCGTCGTGACGCGTGCGGGGCGCGAGGCCGTGCCCGGGTCCGTGACGGTCGCCGTCGTGCCGAGGCGTAGCGCCCCGGTCGGCAGCGCGTCCACGAGCAGCCCCACCAGCTGCGCGCGGTGCAGCATCAGCGTGCGGTCGCCGAAGACCGACTCGGCGCCCTCCGCGCGACCGCGGACCAGCCACCCCCCGTCCGGGCGGCGCAGGCCGAACTCGCCCTGCAGCGCCGCCAGGTCGCGCGTCGCGTCGCCGACGCCCAGCGCGTCCAACGACCGCACCGCGTTCGGCGCGACGACGATCCCCGCGCCCACCGGGTCCAGCGACGTCGCACGCTCGACGACCGTGACGTCCCAGCCGTGGCGCGCCAGCGCCACGCCCGACGCCAGGCCGCCGATGCCCCCGCCGATCACGACGGCGGCGCGGCGGGCCGGCTTCCCCTCTCCCCGTGTCACCGCGTCAGTCCCGCAACGGAGAGCCGACGACCGTGAAGCGGAAGCCGCCGAACTCGCCCGACAGCAGCGGCCGGGCTGCCGCGATGGAGGCCTGGACGGCGGGGAGCTGGAGCGACGCCTGGTGCGCCTCTGTCGACGTCCACAGCTCGGTGACGAACACCGTGTCCGGCCGGTCGTCGCTGACGCCGACCTCGTAGAGCAGGCAGCCCGCCTCTGCGAGCTCCGGGCTGCGCTGCGTGAGGTGCGCGACCAGCGCGTCGCGCTTCCCGGGGGCGGCACCCAGCGTGCCGACGTTGGCGTAGGTCATGGGTCGCGACGGTAGTCCCCTCCAGGGACACGGGCCCGGCGGGTGCGCGACACCACACGGACGCCCGGAAGCACGCCGTCACGGGCAGTGTTGCCACAGGCATGACGACGACCGAGGCTGTGCCGCAGGCGGCAGACGTCGTCGTGATCGGCGCGGGACAGGCGGGCCTGTCGGCGGCGTACCACCTGCGGCGGCGCGGGTTCGTGCCCGCGGCGGGCGCGTCGTCCGGCGAGCGCACGTACGTGGTGCTGGACGCCGAGGACGGGCCCGGGGGAGCGTGGCGGCACCGCTGGCGCTCGCTGCGGATGAGCACGGTGAACGGCATCCACGACCTGCCCGGCATCGAGCAGCCCGACGTGGAGCCGGAGGCGGCGAGCGTCGACGTGCTGCCCGCGTACTTCGGCGACTACGAGCACGAGCTGGGCCTCGCCGTCGTCCGACCGGTGCGCGTGCGCCGCGTCGAGGAGGCGGACGACGACGGCCTGCTCGTCCGGTGGGAGGGCGGCGGCCGGTCCGGCGTCGTCGTCGCGCGGGCGATCGTCAACGCGACGGGCACGTGGACGAAGCCGTTCTGGCCCGCCTACCCGGGGCAGGAGACCTTCCGCGGCCGCCAGCTGCACACCGCCGACTACGTGCGGGCCGAGGACTTCGCGGGGCAGCGCGTCGCCGTCGTCGGCGGCGGGATCTCCGCGGTGCAGCTGCTGGAGGAGGTCTCGCACGTGGCGCAGACCTTCTGGTTCACGCGACGGGAGCCAGTGTGGCGTGACTCGTTCGAGCCCGAGGACGGGTCGCGCGCCGTGGCGATGGTCGCCGACCGGGTGCGCGAGGGGCTGCCGCCGCTGAGCGTCGTGTCCGTCACCGGCCTCATCAAGACGCCGTCGCTGCTCGCCGCCGAGGCGCGTGGTGTGCTCGAGCGTCGGCCCATGTTCACCCGCATCGAGCCCGACGGCGTCGTCACGCCCGACGGCGCGCTGGTCCCCGTCGACGTCATCTTCTGGAACACCGGCTTCCGCGCCGCCCTCGACCACCTGCGACCCCTGCACCTGCGCACCGCCGGCGGCGGCATCCGCATGGACGGCACGCAGGTGGACGGCGAGCCGCGCGTGCACCTCATCGGCTACGGGCCGTCCGCGTCCACCATCGGCGCCAACCGCGCGGGCCGGGACGCCGTCCACCGGATCGTGCGTCACCTCGACGCCGCGGTGACCGACGCCGGCACCCTCGCCGCGGCGCGCTAGCCGGTCGTCCCGCGCGCCTCGCGCCAGCGGGCGACGCTCTGGGCCTGCCCCTCGTGGATGTCGCCCACCCACTCCCAGCCGGGCTTGGCCCTCGGGCCGATCCGCGGGTCGTCGGGAGCGCTGCCGTCCCGCAGCGCGTGCAGGTACGCGCGGTCCTGCGCGATCCGCGCGCGCAGCTGGTCGGCCCCGCCGACGGTCCCGTGCCCCGGGACCACGGCGTCGACGCCGCCGGCCACCCGTTCCAGGAGCTCCAGCCCGCGGAGGTAGTCGCCGATCGGGTCGTTCGCGTCGTCGAAGACGTCGAGCATCGGGACGAAGACGTCCGAGAGCATGTCGCCGGCCGCGAGAACCCGGTGCTCCTCGACCAGCAGGGCCGCGTGGCCCGGGGAGTGCGCCGGGTGCGCGACGACCCGGACCTCCGGACCGTCCCAAGGGATCCGCGTCGTCCCGTCCGGCAGCCCGGTGACGAGGCCGAACCCGTCGAGCGGCACGTCGCCCGCGATCTCGGGCGGCAGCCCCTCGGCGACGCGCGTCTCCCAGCCCGGGTCCGACAGCACGCGTCGCAGCTCGGCCGCGCAGCGGGCCGTGCCGTAGCGGGGCGCGCCGCCGAGCGCGGGGTGCCAGAGCACGTGGTCCCAGTCGGGATGTGTCGCGAATCCCGCCACCACCGGCAGGCCCAGGTCGCGGAGGTCGTGCGCGAGGCACTCCATCTCGTCGCGTGTCAGCCCGGGGTCGACGAGGAGCACGCCGCTCCGGCCTCGCACGACCACCGCGTTGTTCTGGAGCAGCTCGCTCCGGTGCGCCCACACACCGTCCGCGACCCGCGTCAGCACGGCGTCCGCCCGGCGCCGTCGACCGACGGCACGGTGTCCAGGTTCGTGGTTGCCATGGTCGGTCTCCTGTCCGTCGCCGCGGCGACGGCCCGGCTGGACGTCTCGCGTGTCGGTGGTGACCGGCGGACGGGGCGAAACTCATTGCCGCTCGGTCGTCCTGGGGGTCGGCAGCCGTTTCACCCCGCCCGGTCCACCAGCAGGGCGAGCTGCACGCGGTTCACGCCGAGCCGGGTGGTGGCGCGGGCCAGGTGGGTCTTGACCGTCGCCTCGCCGAGGAACAGCCGCTCCGCGATCTGGGCGTTCGACAGTCCCTCGGCGACGGCGCCCGCGATCTCCAGCTCCCGCTCGGTGAGCTGCGCGAGCAGCTCGCGCGCCTCGCGCCGGCCGCGGGCGGCCGGCCTGGAGCCGACCTGCTCCATGACGACCCGCGCGGCCCGCGGGGACAGCGCGCCCTCGCCCGCGGCGACGGAGCGGACGGCGGCGACGAGCTCGTCCGGGCCGGAGTCCTTCGCGAGGAAGCCGGCGGCGCCGGCGTGGACGGCGTCGAGGATGGCCGACTCGGTGTCGAACGACGTCATGGCGATGACGCCGGGCGCGGAGGGGAGCGCGACGGCGGCGGCGGTGGCGCGGATGCCGTCCACGCGCTCCATCCGGAGGTCCATGAGGACGACGTCCGGGTGGTGGGCCTGCACGGCGGAGACCACCTCGTCGCCGTCGGCGGCCTCCGCGACGACGTCGAGACCGCTCTTCGTGAGGATCGTCCGCAGGAACCCGCGCACCATCGCATCGTCGTCGACGATCATCACCCTGACCACACGCCGACCTTAGTCATGGGGGCACCGCCGGGGCGCCGGGGGAGTCGGCGACCTCAGTCCTCTACGGCGACCACCCACGGCAGGTGCGCCCGCACGCGGAATCCACCGTCCTCGGTCGGAGCGGCGTCGAACGAGCCCCCGAGGGCCTCGCACCGTTCCCGCATCCCGGGGATGCCGACACCCCCTCCGGGCACGCCGCTGCCCGCGGCACCGGCACCGTTACGCACGACGACGTCCGTCCCGGCGCCGGGGCGGGCGCGCACGCTGACGTCCACGCGCGCTCCGGGCGCGTGCTTCGCGGCGTTCGTCAGCGACTCCTGCACCACCCGGTAGACGGCGCGGGTCAGGGCGGGGGGCGCGGCGTCGGCGTCGCTGACGAACACGGTGGCGGTGACGTCGACGCCGCGCTCCCTGGCGCCGTCCAGCAGCTCGGCCAGATCGCCGAGGGAGGGCGCGGCGCCGGAGTACTCCTCGGCGCCGTCGCGCAGGGACTTGATGAGGGTGCGCATCTCCTCGAGCGCCCGGTGCGCCGACGAGCGCATGGACCGCGCGGCGTCCCCGACCCCTGGGTCGTCGGACGACACCTCGAGCGACGCCGCCTCGAGGGAGACGAGGGAGAGCTGGTGCGCCACGGTGTCGTGCATCTCGCGGGCGATGAGGTCGCGCTCCTCCTGCCGGGTGAGCTCGGTGCGCAACGCCTCGGACTCGGCCCGGAGGTCGTCGGCGCGCCGCGCCTCGGCGGTCGCCTGCTGCAACGCCTCCTGGGCCGCGACGTCGGCGCGCCGGGCCACCTGGCGCGCGGCGTCGGCGTCGGCGTTCGCGGTGACGAGGCGTCGCAGCAGCCCGGCACCGACCGAGACGGCGAGCCCGAGCACGCCCAGCACGATGTACCCCACGGGCGACATGTATGAGGTGGAGCCGTTCTCGAGCGCCACCGAGAAGATCACCTGCGGTGCGGTCGTGGCGTCGCGCCAGAAGGTCACGGCCAGGGCGAGGGCCGTCGCACCGCCGCACAGCAGGCTGCGCCGCAGGTCCGTCCGCGCGATCACCCACGGGAGCGCGACGAGCGGCGCGACGGCGCCGAGCGGGCCGACGACGCCGACCGCCGCGGTCGCGAGGCAGACCAGCACCGGGTGCGACGCCCGCCACCACATCGCGGCCCCGACGCCGACCGCCACGACGAACCACAGCAGCGACAGGGCGACGTCCCCTCCGCCCAGGTCGTCCACCGGGGTCGCGAACGCGATCCCGACGATCGCGCAGGACCACGCCACGACCATCGCGCCGATCGTGCCCGCGACGCTCCAGAACCGTCGGCCGGGCGAGAGGCGCGACGCGGGCCGGGCGTGGACGGGACGGTACGGGGGGTAGGGCTGCAGGACGCCGGGCTGCACGGCCGGGCCGGAGGGCGGCGGCGGTCCGTATGGCGGCGGCGCCCCGTAGGGGGAGGCTCCGTGAGGGGCCTGGGCGTACGGCTGGGCGTACGGCGGCACCGGCGGGGGAGGCGTGCCGGGCCCCTGACCACCGGGCGTGCCCGACGGCGGGCGGCCGTACGGGTCGGCGGGGCTCGGCGGCGGATTCATGCGGGCAGCGTACGGCGGCCGCCGGCCGTCCGCCGTCCCCCGATCGGCTCGACGGCGGGGGAAACCTGTCCCCCTTTCGGCTCGACCGGTCGAGCCACGAAGGGGATCCGCCGGGGTGCCCCCGCGCCGGACGATCGTCCCGTTCCGATCGACGCCCCGGCCCTCGTGGCACCGCACCCCTCAGGAGTCCTCATGTCCACGCCGCACCCCGACCCGTCCCAGCAGCCCGTACCGCAGCAGCCCGGCCAGCAGCCGCAGCAGTACACGCAGCAGCCGTACCCTCAGCAGCCGTACGGGCCGCCGCAGCCCGGCCAGCAGGCGCCCTACGGTGCGCCGCAGGGCTGGTCGCCGCAGCCGCAGATGCCGCCGGCGCCGGAGAAGCGCAAGAACTGGTTCGCCCGTCACAAGGTGCTCACCGGGGTCGGCACGGCCGTGGTCCTCGTCGTCATCATCGCCAGCGCGAGCGGCGGGGGCGGCGACGACGACCCTGCCGTCGCCGATGTCGACACCGCCACGGCGCAGCAGGCGGAGGCGGCGACGGACGAGTCCGAGGACGAGCCGGCCGAGGACGCGCAGACCGAGAAGGACGAAGAGCCCGCCAAGGACGAGAAGGCCGCCACGCTGCCCGCCGTCGGTGACAAGGTCCGCGACGGCAAGTTCGAGTTCACGGTGACGAAGCTCGAGGACGGCGTGCAGGAGGTCGGCGACGAGTTCCTGGGCGAGGAGGCGCAGGGGCAGTTCGTGCTCGTCCACATGACGGTGGCGAACATCGGCGACGAGGCGCAGTACTTCGACGGGAGCAGCCAGAGCCTCGTCGACACGAAGGGCCGCACGCACTCGGCGGACTCGGAGGCGGGCATCTACCTCGGCGAGTCCAACTCGTTCCTCAACGAGATCAACCCTGGGAACAAGGTCGACGGCGTCGTGGTCTTCGACATCCCCCGGAACGCCACCCCGGCGACCCTCGAGCTGCACGACTCGATGTTCTCCGGCGGTGTCGAGGTCGCGGTGAAGTGACGCCCGCGACCTGATGACCGTCTCTGCCCGCCGCCCGTCACTCCCCGACGGTCGGCGGGCAGAGGCTCGTGTCCGGGGTCGCGCGTACGGTCGACCTGTCGACGGAAGCGACCCGCGAGGAGGCGACGCCATGACCACCGACCGCACGGACGCACCGGACGCCGTGGCCGCAGAGTTCTTCGACCGCTACCGGCAGGCGCTGCTGGACCGCGACGAGTCGGCGGTCGCCGACCTGTACGCGGTGCCGGCGCTGATCCTGTTCCCCGGGCAGTCGCTGCCGGTGACGAGCCGCGCGCAGACGGAGCAGTTCTTCGGGTCGTCGTGGAGCCAGTACGAGGGCGTCACGGGCATGACGTCGGAGGTGCGGGTCGTGGCGGCCACGGCCCACAGCGTGTGGGCCGACGTGACCTGGCACCACGACGGGCCCGGCGAGGGCACCGAACGTTTCGTCTACCAGCTCGTGCGCACGGACGACGGGTGGCGCATCGCGGTGCTCACGCCGATGGACGTGTGAGCGGATACTGACGGGATGACGACGGCGACGAACCCCGTGGAGCGGCTGCGGCTGCGGCTGGGTGACGTGCTGTTCGAGAAGGTGTCGGGTCCGGACGGCGTCGCGGTCCGCGACCGGATCCACCTGACGCCCGGCCCGCGCTGGTTCGCGCCGGACAGCCCGGTGGGGCGGGTGCACGCCGACGCGTCGATGTTCGTGGGCGGGCTGCGGGCGCTGCTGCTCCAGTCGCTGCACCCCCTGGCGATGGCGGGCGTGGCGGGGCACTCGGGCTACCGCGGCGACCCGTGGGGCCGGCTGGAGCGCACGGCGACCTTCCTCGCGACGACGACGTTCGCGACCGCCGACGACGCGCAGGCGATGGTCGACCGGGTCCGGGCGGTGCACGACCGGGTGCGCGGCAAGGCGCCGGACGGACGGCCGTACCGTGCGGGCGACCCGCACCTGCTCACCTGGGTGCACGCGGCGGAGGCTGACTCGTTCCTCACCGCGCACCAACGCTTCGGCGAGCGGCCGCTCACCGGCGGCGAGGCCGACGAGTACGTGGCGCAGGTGGCGCGCGTCGCGCGGGCGCTGGGCGCCGTCGTCGTGCCCGAGACCGTGGCCGACCTGCGCGAGACGATCGAGACCTACCGGCCCGAGCTGGAGGCGTCGGAGGCCGCCCTCGACACGGTGCGGTTCCTGCTGCGCGAGCCGCCGCTGCCGCGCGCGGCCCGGCCCCCCTACGCGCTGCTCGCGGCGGGCGCCGTCTCGACCCTCCCCGCCTGGGCGCGGGACGCCCTCGACGTCGACACCTGGTTCCGCCGCACCCTCGGCGGGCCGGCGGGGTCCCTCGCCACCCGCGCCGTGCGGTGGGGGATGGGCACCTCGGAGAAGACCCGGGCCTATCCCCGCGCGGGTGTCCCGGAGACGACGCCCGGCTGACGCCAGCCTGACGCCCGCCTGTCGCCCGGTCGACGTCCGCGTGACCGGCGCGGGGTGCCCGTGACCTGCGGGGACCGCCCCGATGAACGTTGCCCGAACGCTTCGCCGGGCACCCCGCCCACCCGGACATATCGGGCGGTGCGGTTCCTAGAGTCGCGGCTGTGACCACCGTCGTGACCCCACGGCCGTCCGGTCTCCCGGACGCCCCGTCGGCCCGGGCGGGCACCCCGCCCGCGGGCCCGCCACCCGCCACCCGCACGCGCAGCCGCCTCGGCGCCCGCCGACGCCGGAACGCCCTGCTGTGGGCGTTGCTGCTCGCGGGGCCGAACGTGCTGCTCATCGTCGTCTTCGTCTACCGGCCGCTGCTGCAGAGCCTGTACCTGTCGACGCTGCAGTGGAACCTCGGCTCCCCGTCGGCCCGCTTCGTCGGGCTCGGCAACTACGTCGAGTGGTTCTCCGCGCCGACGACGGGCCGCGTCGTGACGACGACGCTCGTCTTCACCGCAGCGACCGTCGGCGGCGCGATGGTGCTCGGCCTGGGCCTCGCGCTGCTGCTGAACCGGCGGCTGCGGGGCCGCGGCATCGCCCGCACGGTCGCGTTCGCGCCCTACGTGCTGAGCGGCTTCGCCGTCGGCATCCTCTGGCTGTTCATGTTCGACCCGCGCTACGGCCTGGTGCAGGAGCTGCTCGGCTGGGTCGGCCTCGAGTCGCCAGCCTGGTACACCGCGCGCCCGTGGCCGCTGGTCATGGTGATCGTCGTCTACCTGTGGAAGAACCTCGGGTACGTCGCCCTCATCTACCTGGCCGGGCTGCAGGCCGTGCCGCAGGACCTGCGCGACGCCGCCGCGCTCGACGGCGCGTCGTCGGCCCGCACGCTGCGCTCGATCGTGCTGCCGCTGCTCACCCCGACCACGTTCTTCCTGCTGGTCACGATGATGCTCGCCTCGCTGCAGTCCTTCGACATCATCAAGGCGATGACCCAGGGCGGGCCCCTGGGATCCACGACGACGCTCATGTACTCGATCTACGAGGAGAGCTTCGTGGGCGGCCGCGCGGGGTACGCGTCCGCCGTCGCCACCGTCCTGTTCCTCGTGCTCCTCGCCGTCACCGCGGTGCAGATGCGGTACGTCCAGCGGAAGGTGCACTACGCATGAGCGCGGTCACGATCGACCGACGGATCCCCGGGCGCCCGGCCCGACGACGGCCGCCGCAGGTCGGCGGCTACCTCACGATGGTCTTCGCGACGGTCGTGCTCGGCCTGCCGCTGGTGTGGCTGCTCCTCGCCAGCCTCAAGACGCCCGAGGAGCTGTACCAGGTGCCGCTGCAGTGGCTGCCCGGCTCGCCGAGCCTCGACAACTACGCGCAGGCCGCAGGCGCGATCCCGCTCGGGCGGCTGCTGGCCAACAGCGTCGGCCTGACCGTCGTCGGCGCCGGCCTCAAGGTCGCGCTCGGGCTGGCCTGCGCGTACGCGCTGGTCTTCCTCGACTTCCCGTTCAAGAAGCTCGTGTTCGGGCTCGTCATCGCGACCCTGATGATCCCGCCGCAGATCACGATCATCCCCAACTACACGCTGGTCGCGAGCCTCGGCTGGCTCAACACCTATCAGGGGATCCTCGTGCCGGGCCTGGCCAGCGCGTTCGGCACCTTCCTGTTCCGGCAGCACTTCCTCACGCTGCCCGCGTCCGTCCTCGAGGCGGCCGAGCTGGACGGCGCCGGGCACTGGCGCAAGCTGTGGAAGTTCGTCGTGCCGATGAGCACGCCGACGCTCGCCGCCGTCGCGCTGGTGTCCGTCGTGACCGAGTGGAACGACTACCTGTGGCCGTTCCTCGTCGTCGACCACGCCGACAAGATGACCCTCCCCGTCGGCCTCACGCTGCTGCAGAACACCGACGGCATGTCGAACTGGGGCGTGCTGCTGGCCGCGACCGTCGTCGTGACGCTGCCCATCCTGCTCGTCTTCCTGATCCTCCAGCGACGCCTCGTCGCCGGTCTCACCGCGGGCGCGGTGACGGGGTGACCCCGTCCCGCCCGGCCCGCCTCCCGAACATCACCCCGAACCAAGGAGCACGTGTGTCCCACCGTCCTGCCCGCCGCACCCGCACCGCCGTCGCGGCGCTCGCCGCGGTCTCGGCCCTCACCCTCACCGCCTGCGCCGGCCCGAGCGTCGGGGCCACGGCCTCCGGCGACGCGTCCGCCGAGGCCGTCGACTGGTCGCAGGTCGAGCCGGCCAAGGAGATCACCTGGTGGAGCAACCACCCGGGCCAGTCGCAGGAGCTCGAGCAGCAGCTCATCGACGAGTTCACCGCGGAGTCCGGCATCGAGGTCGACCTCGTCACCGCCGGCGCCGACTACGACGAGGTCGCCCAGCGCTTCCAGGCCGCGTCGCAGACCGACGAGCTGCCCGACCTCGTCATCGCGTCCGACGTGTGGTGGTTCCGGTACCACCTGAACGACCAGATCATGCCCGTGGACGACGTCATGGAGTTCCTCGACGCCGACGCGGACGACTTCCAGCCCGCCCTGTACGCGGACTACGAGTACGACGACCAGCACTGGGCGGTCCCGTACGCCCGCAGCACGCCGCTCTTCTACTACAACAAGGACCTGTGGACGAAGGCCGGCCTGCCCGACCGCGGCCCGGAGACCTGGGACGAGCTGGTCGAGTGGGACGCGACGGTGAAGAAGGAGGTGCCGAAGGACGGCTCGACGTTCGGCCTGTCCACCGGCCCGTCGTGGGGCGCGTGGTGGTTCGAGAACATGATCTGGGGCCAGGACGGCGCGTACTCGGACGGCTTCGACCTCACGCTCGACACCCCGGAGGCGGTGGCCGGCGGCGAGTTCGTGCGCGACCTGTTCCACGGCTCCGGCGTCGCGACGCTCTCTGCCGACGACGCGATGGCGGACTTCTCGTCCGGCCTGATCGCCTCGACGATCGGCTCCACCGGATCGCTCAAGGGCGCGCTCGACGCCGCGTCGTTCGAGGTCGGCACGGCCTACCTGCCCGACGGCCCGAAGGGCGGCGGCACGCCGACCGGCGGCACCGGACTCGCCATCCCCTCGTCGAAGACGCCGGAGCAGCAGCTCGCGGCCGCGATGTTCCTCGAGTTCCTCACGAACACGGAGAACACGGCCACGTTCTCGCAGGCCACGGGTTACATGCCGGTGCGCACGTCCGCCGTCGAGAGCGACGCGATGAAGAAGACCTACGAGCAGACGCCGCAGTTCCGCACGGCCGTCGACCAGCTCGCCGACAAGGCCCGCGTGCAGGACGACGTGCGCGTCTTCGTCCCGGGCGCCGACGCGCTGCTCAACGAGGCGCTGGAGCAGATCGTCATCGAGGACGCCGACCCCGAGGCGGCGTTCGAGGCCATCACGCCGCGCATCGAGACGGCGTACACCGAGAACGTGGAGCCGTACCTGTGACGGGCGCGGCAGGGCTGAGCGGGGCCGACGGGTCGCTCCGGCCGCGCGTCGTCGCCCATCGCGGCAACAGCGCGGTCGCGCCGCAGAACACGCGCGCCGCGTTCGAGAGCGCGGCGCGAGCGGGGGCGGACTCGCTCGAGATCGACGTCCGGCTCACCGTCGACGGCGAGGTCGTCGTCATCCACGACGACACCGTCGACGCGACGACCAACGGCAGCGGCAAGCTGGCGGACCTCGAGCTGCGGGAGGTCCGGCTGCTCGACGCCGGGTCGTGGTTCTCGCCCGCGTACGCGGGGCAGCGGGTGCCGACGTTCGGTGAGGTGACCGACCTGCTGCGCGCCCGCCCTGGCCTGGACCTGCTGCTGGAGGTCAAGGGCGCGTGGTCCGCGCGGGAGGTGCGGCGGGTGACGGAGCCGCTGCGCGCGGCGGGCCTCGCCGACCGCACGGTGGCGCAGAGCTTCTGGCCCGAGACCGTGGCCGCGCTGCGCGACGCCGACCCGGGGCTGCGCCGCGGCCTGCTCGTCACCACCGCCCGAGACGACCTCGTCGAGCGGTGCCGCGACCTCGACGTCGTCATGTGCAACCCGCAGGGCACCGTGCTGCGCGACGACCCCGACGTCGTCGCCCGGCTGCACGAGGCCGGACTCTCCACCGCCGTCTGGACGCTGAACGAGCCCGCGCACTGGGCCGCCGCCGTCGCGCTCGGCGTGGACGCGATCATCACCGACCGCCCCGACCACCTGGCGGGCTGGCTGGCGGGCCGCGTCGGCTGATCACGAGCGGTCAGGGCCAGGGCCGGGTGGACGTGGCTCTGGTCCTGACAACTCGGGGTGGGTAGGCTGGCGCGCGCATCGAAGCGCTTCGACGGTCCACGGGGGTATCGCGGCATGGCGGCTGGACTCGCACGGCTCACGGACGAGCTGGGAATCCTGTACGGCGGGGACTACAACCCCGAGCAGTGGGAGCCCGCCGTCTGGCGGGAGGACGTCGCGCTCATGCGGGAGGCGGGGATCAACCTCGTCACGGTCGGCGTCTTCAGCTGGTCGCACCTCGAGCCGCGGCCGGGCGAGTACCGGTTCGCCTGGTTGGACGACGTGCTCGACCTGCTGCACGACGCAGGCATCGCCGTCGACCTCGCCACCCCGGTCGCCTCGCCGCCGCCGTGGCTGGGCCACCGGCACCCGGAGTCGCTGCCCGCGACGGCGGACGGCACGGTGCTGAGCTACGGCTCGCGCAACCAGTTCTGCCCGTCCTCGTCGGCGTACCGGGAGGCGGCCGGGGCGATCGCCGAGCAGGTGGCCGCCCGCTACGCCGGCCACCCCGCCGTCCGGATGTGGCACGCGGGCAACGAGTACGGGCAGTTCTGCTGGTGCGACCGCTGCGCGGAGCGCTTCCGCGACTGGCTGCGCTCGCGGTACGGCACCCTCGACGCGCTCAACGCCGCGTGGGCCACGACCGTCTGGTCGCAGGAGTACGGCGACTGGGCCGAGATCCTGCCGCCGCGCGTCGCGCCCTACCACCGCAACCCGTCGCAGGAGCTCGACTTCCGGCGCTTCGGCTCCGACCTGCTGCTCGACCTCTACCGCGAGCAGAAGGCCGTGATCCGGCGGCACGACGCCGACCGCCCCGTGACGACCAACCTCATGGGGTTCTTCGGCGGCATCGACCCGCACGGCTGGCGCGCGGACCTCGACGTGATCGCCGACGACGCCTACCCCGACCCGGCGTCCCCCGACGCGCCCGCCGACGCGGCCCTCGTCAACCACCTCGCCCGCGGGCTCGCGGGCGGCGGGCCGTGGCTGCGCATGGAGCAGGCGGCGAGCGCCGTGAGCTGGCGGGAGCACAACCTCACGAAGTCGCCCGCGCGGCTGCGCACCGAGGTGCTCCAGGCGCTCGCGCACGGCGGCGACGGCGCGCTGTTCTTCCAGTGGCGCCAGGCACGCTCCGGCCCCGAGCGCTTCCACTCCGCGATGCTGCCCGTCGCGGGCGCGGACACGGCCGTGCACGCGGGTGTCCGCGCCCTGGGTGCCGAGCTGCGTGCGCTGCGCGGCCTCGTCGGCGAGCCCGTCCACCGGCGCGTCGCGCTGCTGTGGGACTGGCCGTCGTGGTGGGCCGCCACCCAGGTCGCGCTCCCGACGGCGCGGCTCGACCCGCTCGCCACGCTGCAGGCCTGGCACCGGGAGCTGTGGCGGCTCGGCGTCGTCGCCGACGTCGTCGCGCCCGGCGACCCGCTGCAGTCCTACGACCTCGTGCTCGCCCCGGCGCTGGCCGTGCTGGAGCAGCCCGCCGCCGACCGGCTCGACGCCTACGTGGCTGGCGGCGGGCACCTGGTGTGGGGGCCGTTCGGCGGCGTCGCGGACGGGCTCGCCCACCTGCACGCGGGCCGCTCGCCCGCGCTCCTGCGGCACGTGCTCGGGGTCTCCGCGGAGGAGTGGGTGCCGCTGCCCGACGGCGGCAGCGCGGTCTCCTGGGCCGGTCCGCAGACCGGGCACCACGGCACCGCGACGACCCTGGGAGAACGAGCCCGCTCCGACGGCGCCGAGGTGCTCGCCACCTACGACGACGGGCCGCTGGCCGGCAGCGTCGCCGTCGCGCGCCACGCGCACGGCGCGGGCCGCGCCTGGTACGTCGGCGCCGACCTCAGCGGGCCGGGCGGCGGCCTCGAGGCCGTGCTCCGCGCCGCGCTCGACGACGCGGGCGTGGCTCTCGGCGGCCAGGTCCCGGGCGTCGAGACCGTGTGGCGGGGCGGCACCCTGGTGGCTCTCAACCACACGGACCGCCCTGCGACGCTCGTCCTCGCCGCGGCGCTCGCGGCCGGGCCCGACGGCGTCCGGGCCGCTGCTCTCACCGACGCGCTCACCGGCGCGCGCCACGCCGCCGCCGCGACCCTCCCGCTCGCCCCGCACGACGTCGTCGTCCTCACGACCCGGGTGACGTGAAAGGTTCATCCGAGAAGATGTCACCTCCCGGAAACGCTGTTTGATCCCACGGAAACCGTCGCTCCCTACGGTCGTCCCGACGCGCCGCCCAGGCGCCCGGTGACGGAAGGGGACGACCGATGTCCGAAGCTTCACGCAGCACAGCACCACCCGTGACCGCGCACCCGGTGGACCAGGTGCCGCGGCTGGCGCGGCTCTTCCCGCTCGGGCTGCAGCACGTGCTCGCGATGTACGCCGGGGCGGTGGCGGTGCCGCTCATCGTGGGCGGCGCCCTCGGCTACTCCGCGCAGGACCTGGCGTTCCTCATCAGCGCCGACCTGTTCGTCGCGGGGATCGCGTCGATCATCCAGTCCCTCGGGTTCTGGCGGTTCGGCGTGCGGCTCCCGCTCATGCAGGGCGTGACGTTCGCCGCCGTCGGCCCGATGATCACCATCGGCACGACGTACGACATCACCGCCGTCTTCGGCGCCACCATCGCCTGCGGCCTCTTCATGATCCTCGTCGCGCCGTTCTTCTCGGCGCTGCTGCGGTTCTTCCCGCCCCTCGTCACCGGCACGGTCATCCTGATCATCGGCGTCTCGCTCATGGACGTCGCCGCGGGGTGGATCACGAACAACGGGGCGACGGCCGCGCCGTCCGACCTGGCGCTCGCGGCGGGCACGCTGCTGTTCATCGTGCTCGTCGAACGCTTCGCCCCGCCCGCCCTCGCGCGTCTCTCCGTGCTGCTCGGGCTCGCGCTGGGCACGCTCGCCGCGCTGCCGATGGGCAAGGTCGACTGGTCGGGCGTCGGGGAGGCGGGCTGGTTCGCCGTCGTGACCCCGTTCCACTTCGGCCTGCCGACGTTCCCGCTCGCCGCCGTGGTGTCGATGCTGGTCGTGGGGCTCGTGATCATGACCGAGACGACCGGCGACATGATCGCCGTCGGCGAGATCACCGGCCGGCCGGTGACGAAGCGGCGGCTCGGCGACGGACTGCGCGCGGACGGGCTCTCGACCGTCCTCGGCGGGATGTTCAACACGTTCCCGTACACCGCGTTCGCGCAGAACGTGGGCCTCGTCAGCCTGACGGGGGTCGCGTCGCGCTACGTCGCGACGATGGCCGGCGGCATCCTCGTGGTGCTGGGCCTGGTACCCAAGGTCGGTGCGGTGGTGGAGGGCGTGCCCAGCGCCGTGCTCGGCGGCGCAGGGATCGCGCTGTTCGGCATGGTCGCGGCGTCCGGCGTCCGCTCGCTCACCAAGGTGACGTTCACCAGCAAGAACATCCTCGTGGTCGCCGTGTCCCTCGGCGTCGCGATGCTCCCGACCGTGCGCCCGGAGATCTATGCCGAGTTCCCGACGTGGTTCCAGCTGATCTTCGACTCCGGCATCAGCGCCGGTGCGATCAGCGCCATCCTGCTCAACCTGCTGCTCAACGGCGACCAGCTGCGCGCAGCGTCCGCGCCGGTCCGCCCCGAGCCGGACCGCCCCGAGCCGGCACGTCAGGAGGCGTGACCACGGAGCCTTCCGGACGACGACGGCCGGTACCCGGCTTCCGGGGTACCGGCCGCCGTCACCGTCGGCGGGCGTCAGTCCTTGAGAGCGTCCTTGACGTTCTCCCCGGCCTTCTTGAGCGAGGCCTTCTTCTGGTCGGCCTGCCCCTCCGCCTCGAGCTTCTCGTTGTCCGTGGCGCGACCGGCGGCCTCCTTGGCCTTGCCGGCGGCGTCCTCGGCAGCGTGCCTGGCCTTGTCTCCGGTACCCATGTTTCTCTCCTCCCGACCGATGTGGTGGTGACCCGAGGAACTTCCCCGGGAGTCGGCCTGCTCGCAAGTGGTCCCGCCGCGCGCCCGCGTCGACGCACTGCCGCGCCGGTCCGCATCACTCCACGTGCCGCTCCGCGCTGCCCCGCCGGGCGACGGCGAGGTGCACCCGTCCGGACAGGTCGCGGCCCAGCACCTGGGCGGTGCGGTGGGCCACGCCGTCCACGAGCGTTCCCACGGCCGTGACGTCGGTGCGCGGGGCGACGCGCACCCGGCCCACGAGCACGAGGCGCCCGTGCTCCTCCGCGAGCCCGAGCGCCGCGGAACGTACCCGCGGGTCGTCGTCGAGCTCCGCCGTCGCGGCGCGCGTCACCGCGTCCGGCACCACGCGCAGCCGGTCCCGCGTGCGCGATCCCGGCAGGGGCATCGACGTGGTGCGCGGCCCGGGTCGGTGCGCGAGGAGCCACCACAGGCCCACCACCACCATCACCACGGCCGCCACCGCGCACGCAGCCGGCCACCAGGGTGCGTCGGGGGCGGCTGCCATGGCCGGCACGGCGACCTCCTCACCCGGACCGGGCATCCCCGCGCCGGCCGGCACCCAGCCGGACGCGAGCGCCACCAGGCCCACGCCGGCGACCAGGAGCACCAGCCCGAGCAGCGTCAGCAGCGCTCGGTCCGCGCCCACCACGTGCCGTCGCCCTCTCATGCCGCACCTCCCGTGCTCGTGGCCCGCACCCGGACCTGCGGGGTGGGTTCCACCGCCGCGAGGCGCGCTTTCACGGCTTCCGTCACCTCGCCGGGCACGTTCGGGTCGCCGGTGGCGGTGACCCGGACCACCACCGCGCGCCGCGACGCCGTCGACGCGGCGGCGAGCACGCCGTCCACGTCCTGCGCCGCGGCCGACGACAACCGCGCCACGTCCTGCGCGTGGAGCTCGACGGCGGGGGCGTCGCGGAGCCGTGCGGGCCGGGGGCTGTCACGCCAGGCCGCGACGAGCACCATGATCCCGACCACGGCAGCGACGGCCCCGGCGACGATCGCCGCCGCGCCGAGCGTCGACCCCTCGATCGCGCCGACGACCTGGCGCACCCACCCGTCCGCGGGGGTGAGCCCTACGAGCGACTGCGCGGCGAGCGCCTCCTGCGCTGCCACCACACCGCAGGCGATCAGCAAGACCGCCGCCACGACGCCCGCGGCGCGCGCCGACGTCCCCGAGCGGTGTCCCGGCGCGGCGGGCACCGGCGCACCCGTGCCGCGTGCCCCGCCCGTCCCGGTCGTCCCGGTCGTCGTCGTCATCGCACCCTCCTGCCCTCGTCAGCGGGCGGTCGGACGTCGGCGACCGTCACCACGAGGTCGTCCACGTGCACGCCCACCAGCCGCTCCAGCTCGTCCCGCAGCGCGTCGCGCACCCGGGCCGCGACGTCCCCGGCCGGCTCCGGCCAGGTGGACGCGACGCGGGCGCGGACCCGGGCGCGCGTGCCCGCGAGCTCGACGTCCACGTGGGGCAGGTCCGTGCCCGCCAGGCCTCCGCGGACCGGCGTGGAGGCGCCCGCCGCGGCCTGCTGGGCCACCTTGACCACGACGCGGTCGGCGACCGTGACCCGGCCGGCGACCTCGGTCCGGGTGCCGGCGGCGGTGTCGGGATCAGCCACGGCGGCGACCCCCCAGCAGCGCGCCGAGGTCCACCCGCCCGTCGAGGTGGGCGCCGACCGTCAGTCCGACGACGCCGAGCACGATCGCGAGCAGAAAGCCCAGGAACCCGCCGGTGGTCACGGCGACGGCGAGCAGGAGGCCCGCCAGCAGGCCGACCGCGGTGAGGTTGTTCATGACTCGTCCTTCCTCGTCCCGTCCTCCGGGACCTCCGCGCCACCGGGCTGCCCGGTGGCCTCGACGTCGTCCACGTGCACGACCACGGGTGTCGTGGGTCCCGAGGCCGGCGCGTCGAACCGGGCCTCGTCCGGGACGACGAGCAGGACGGACCGGACGGCCTCGTGCACCGCCCCTGCCACGCCGGGCAGGTCCTGCACGCCGGCCGCGGTGACGACGATGTGCACGTGCACGCCGTCGTCGCTGAACCGCACCCCGGGAACCCGGCCGCCCGGCAGGTAGGTGGCGATCTCACCGAACAAGCCGCTGCTGAGCGTGGCCACGCCCGGGACCGCCAGAGCTGCGTCGCGGACCAGCCCTGCGGCCGACCCGGACGTCGCGTCGTCCGACGCCTGCAGGTTCATTGCACCCGGGACGGCTGAGCGTCCGACGCGTCGTCGTCGTCCCCGGGCAGCCACACGTCGTTGACCCCGACGTTGACCTCGATGACCCTCAGTGCCGTCATCCGTTCGATCGAGGAGATGACGTTGCGGCGGACGGCCTCGGCGACGTCCGCGATCGCGACGCCGTACTCGGCCACGATCTCGACGTCGACGGCGGCCTCCGACGCGCCGACCTCCACGTTCACGCCCTGCGCGTAGTTGGTGGAGCCGCCGGGGATCCGCTCCCGGATGGCACCGAACGCGCGGGCCGCCCCGCCGCCCACATCGTGCACGCCGGTGACGTCGCGGGCGGCGATGCCGGCGATCTTGCTGACGACGCTGTCGGCGATGGTCGTGGTGCCGTGCTCCGTGCTCAGCGGGCTCCGCCCGCCCCTGTCGGAGGCGCGCGGGCGCGGGTTCGCGTCGTCGACACCGCCCGTGCGGGGCTGCGACGGGCTCGGCTGCTGGCTGGTCTGTGACGTGCTCTCGGCCATTTCTGCCTCCGTGCTAGGTGCCGGTGCGTTCGTCGCGCACCCTCGACAGTTTCTTCCGACACTGGATGAGTGCCCGCTGCCCACCGTTCGTCACGCCTCGAGGAGTGTGATGTACATCACACTCGGGCGGAGGTCGCGCCCTCACCGGCGGACGACGCGCGGGCCGTGGACGACTCCGAGCTCGTCCGCCGGGCACGGCTCGGGGACAAGGAGGCGTTCGGCGAGCTCGCCGCACGTCACGGCACCGCGATGTACCGGTACGCCCGGCGGATGCTGCGCGACGACGGCATGGCGGAGGACTGCATGCAGGACGCCCTGGCGAGCGCTCTGACGTCGATGGGGAGGTTTCGCGGTGAGTCGACCGTGCGCACCTGGCTCTTCGGCATCCTCACGCACACCGTGCGCCGGCGGATGCGGGACATGACGCGGCACCCGGAGCTGGAGCTGCCCCGGGAGGTGGCCGTCGGCGGGGCGGCCGACGGTGCGAACGACCCCGCCGCCGCCGCGCAGGCGCACGACCTGCTGGAGGCGCTGGAGATCGCGCTGGCCGACCTGCCGGACCTGCAGCGGGCCTGCTGGATCCTGGCGGAGGTGGAGAGAATGCCCTACGCGGACGTCGCGCGCGTCCAGGCCACCACGGTCGGGGCCGTGCGGGGGGCCGTGCACCGCGCACGCATGAACCTCGGGAGGAGGCTGGAGCCATGGCGGTGACCCCGGACGGGGACCAGGATCACGTGCTCGCCCGCGCCGCCGCGGGCCTGCGCGAGCTGACCGACGAGGGGTGGGTGCGGGCCCGCGAGTCGGTGCTGGCTCGCGTGCTGCGCGTGGTGCGACCGTCCGCCCATGTGGCCGGCCGGCACGCCGGTGGACGGTTCGCCCTCGCGACGCCGCTGCTGGTGGCCCGGGTGCGGGCTGCGCTCGACGACCCCGAGGGCGAGATCCGCGTCGTCGACGTCCGGTGCGTCGTGGGCCCTCCGGCGCAGGACGCCGTCGCCGGCGAGCTGGAGGCCGTCATGGTCGTGCTGAGCGTGCGGTTCGGCGGCCGCATCGCCGACATCGCGGAGCTGGCGCGAGGCGTGGTCGCGGACGCCGTGTCCTCCGCGCTCGGTGCCGACTTCGACGCCCGCCTCGTCACCGTGGACCTGCACGTCGCCGACGTGCACCCCGAGGCGACCGACGGTCTGCCCGAGACGGGGTCGCGTCAGGCCGACAGGTCGCCGTCCACGTAGAACCAGCGCCCGTCCTCACGGACGAACCGGCTCACCTCGTGCAGTCGGCCACGGTCACCCGAGGCCGCCTGCACGTACTGCGCGACGAACTCCACCTCGCCGCCGTCGTCGAACGGGCCGCCCGCGTGGGTGGCGAGCACGACGAGGCGCCGCCACCGCTGGTCGTCGTCGAGCTCCAGCGACCGCGGCCGCGTGCGCGGGTGCCATGTGGCGCGCAGGTAGGCGGGGTCGCCGACGGCGAACGCGGTGTAGCGCGAGCGCATCAGCGCCTCCGCGGTGGGGGCGAGCCGGTCGCCGGCCAGCAGCGGGCCGCAGCACGCGCCGTAGGTGTCGCCGGAGCCGCAGGGGCAGCGGTCGTCGTCGGACGGGAGGGTCACGCACGCCATCCTGTCAGCGCGCGCCCGGCAGGGCCGGGCTGAAGCGCTCCTCGGCGAGGGCGACGAGCAGCGCCAGGAGCACGACGACGGCGCTCGCGAGCGGCACGACGTGCACGCCGACGGCGGCGACGAGGGCCGCGCCCAGGCCCGATCCGGCCGCGATGCCCACGTTGAACATGGACGACGAGATCGCCACCCCCATGTTGGTCGACCCGGGCGCCACGAGCATCACGCGGTGGGACAGTGCGGGCGGCACGCACGAGAACGAGAACCCGAACAGCGCCAGCGACGCCACCGCCGCGACGGGGTGCGCGCCGAACGCCCACAGGCTCACGAGTGCGACGGTGAGCACGGCGAGCGCGACGAGCAGCACCGCCACCGGGCGGGCGTCGATGAACCGGCCCACCACGATCGTGCCCACCACCCCGGCCGCGCCCTGCAGCAGCAGCAGCCTGGCCATGTCCGACTGCTCGAACCCGGTGACCTCGATGAAGTACTGCGTGACGAACGTGATGACGCCGAAGGCGCCCGTCAGCACGAGGCCGGTCGTGACCATCTGGAAGAGGAAACGGCGTCGGCTCGGGTGCGGCGCGCGGCTGGCGCCGCCCTCGGACGGCGCCATCGTCGGGAAGAGCGCCAGGACCACGAACGTCACCACGAGCGAGAGCACCGCGACGGCCGCGAACGTCCACCGCCACGACGTGTGCTCGCCGAGCCACGTGCCCGCCGGCACGCCGAGCACCGGGGCGAGCGAGTTCCCGAGCGCGAGGCGCGTCATCACCCTGCCGCGGACCACGGGACGGAACAGCCCGGTCGTCGCGGGCACCACGGCGGCCCAGAACAGCGCCTGCGCCGTCGCCGTCACCAGGCGGGCGGCCAGCAGCTGCTCGTAGCTCGGCGCGAGCGCGGCCCACAGCGTCGCGACGGCGGCCACGCCCGCGCACGCGGACAGCACCCACCGGCGCGGCACGCGTCGCGCCCAGTGCGCCAGCGGCACCGTGGTGATCAGCACCACCAACGCGTACCCGGTGACGAGCAGGCCGATCTCGGACGTGGACCGACCCAGGTCGGGCGCCATGAGGGTGAGCAGGCCGGACGGCAGCGACTCGACGGTGACGAACAGGAACGTCGACAGCGCCATCGCGACCAGGATGATCGTGGCGCGACGCTCGTCGACGGGTGGCGTGATGGCGGACGCCGGCGCGGGAGGAAGGTTCTCGGTCATGGGGGATCGAAACGATCCTAGGACGAGTTGTCAGAGGCCAGGCCGTGCTCCAGCCCCGCCTCTCTCTGACAGCTCCCGTCGGTGGGGTTGCGGTGGCGTGCGGCGTTCCGGATTCTCGGAGGGTGCCCACGCTGGCGGAGCTGCTGACCGACGTCGCCGGGGAGCTCTACGCCCTCGAGCCGGCGGAGTTCGTCCCCGCGCGCGACGCCCGCGCCGCCGCCCTGCGCGACGACGGCGAGGACGAGGCGGCCGACCGGGTGAAGCGGTTGCGCAAGCCGTCGACGGCGGCCTGGGTGGTCAACCTCCTCGCGCGCGCCGAGGCCGACCAGGTGGAGCAGGTGGTCGAGCTCGGCGCCGCGTTCCGCGAGGCGCAGGACGACCTCGACGGCAAGCGCCTGCGCGAGCTCACGCGGCAGCGGCGGCAGCTCGTCGCCGCGGTCGCGGCGCGGGCACGCTCCCTCGCCGTCGAGGCCGGCACGACCGTGTCCGGCGCCGTCCTGGCACAGGTGGAGGCCACGCTCACCGCCGCGATGATCGACGCCGACGCCGGCCGCGCCGTCCGCAGCGGGCTGCTGGTCGGGCCGCTGCAGGCCACCGGCATCGGGCGGGCCGACGTCGCGTCCGCCGTCGCCGTCCCCGACGCGCTCGGCATCGCGCCCGTCGACGACGACGGCGCGCCGTCGCGGCACCTGCACGCCGTGCCCGACCTGCCGCGCGCGGCGCGCGGCGGCCGCGGTCGGGCCGCCTCGCGGAAGGACGACCACGCGGCGGCCGAGAAGGAGGCCGCGCGGGTGGCGGCCCGGCAAGAGGCGGAGCAGGCGCTCGCCGACGCGGAGGACGACGTCGCCGCCGCGCGCGACGCCGGCAGCACCGCCGCCGCGGAGGTCGGCCGCATCGAGGGGATCGCGCGCCGCACCGACGCCGAGCGCGACGCCGTCCGCCGCCGCCTCGACGAGCTGGAGGAGGAGGCCGCGACCGTCGACGCCGAGCTGCGCGGCGCCGTCGTCGCCCGACAGCGCGCCGAGCGCACCCTCACGGACGCCACCCGTCGTCGCGACGAGGCCGCCGCCCGCCTCCGCGAGCTCTGACCGCCACGGACCTGTCAGGGCCACGCTCAGGTTCTGGTGCACCTGGTCCTGACAACTCTCGTGACCGCCGGGTCCGGCGGACGGTGGAGGTCGACGACGGCGGATCTCCGTCGCCCGACGGATCCGCCCGGACGGTCGCCCTGCGAGGGTGGGGGCACCGACACCCAGGACGAAGGAGACCCCATGCGTCGTCGCATGCGCACGCCCCTGACCGTCACGACCGCCGCCGCGCTCGCGCTGGGCCTCGGCGCGCTGCCCGCCGGCGCGGACGAGCGGCCGCAGCCTTCCGCACCGCCGTCGGCCGCGCTCGACGAGGACCGGTCGTCCGTCGCGCAGGCGGTGGCCGACGCCGTCGCGGAGGCGGAGCGGCGGGCGAGCGCCCGCACGTTCAGCGCGCCGAGCGAGACGTCGGGCGGGGACGACGCCGTGACGGACGCGCTCGACCAGGCGCTCGCGGACACGGCGGCGGGCGTCCCGATCGGGGTGGTCGGGCGCGTCGACGCCCCGGGCCTGCACTGGAGCGGCGCCGACGGCGCGCGTCGGCTGGACGGGCACGGCCCGGCGCGGTCGCAGGACCGGTTCCGCGTCGCGAGCAACACCAAGATGATGGTCTCGACGCTCGTGCTGCAGGAGGTCGAGAAGGGCACGTGGACGCTCGACACCCCGGTGGTCGACGTCGTGCCCGAGGCGGCCGCCGTCGTCCCCGACGCCTACGAGGACGACGTCACGCTCGAGCTGCTGCTCACGCACCGCGCGGGCCTGCCCGACCACCTGTCGGCGCTCGCCGCGAGCCGGATGACCGACCCGGAGGACTACGACGAGTTCTTCGACGTCCTCGGCGAGGAGTACACGGCGGCGGACCACCTCGCCGCGATGGACGACCAGCCGTGGCTGTTCGAGCCCGGCACCGACGCCTCGTACTCCAACGCCGGCTACGTGCTGCTGGGCCTCGCGCTGGAGCACGCCACCGGGCAGAGCGTCGAGCGGCTGCTGGAGAAGCGCGTGTTCAAGCCTGCCGGGATGCGGCACTCCGCGTACCCCGACGACCCGGGCTACCGCGGCCCGTTCCTCCGTGAGGCCGCATACACCGGCGACCTCGGTGCCGGGTGGTACGGGCTCGACGGCTTCGACCCCAGCCTCTTCGGCTCGGCGGGCGCCGTCACCAGCACCACGGAGGACCTGCAGCGGTTCACCGAGGCGCTGGTGACGGGCGACCTGCTCGAGCCGGAGACCGTGACGGACGTCCTCACGCCACGCACCGTCGGCAGCCAGACGCTGCCCGACTACGGCCTCGGCGTGTACCGCCTGCCCGACCCGTGCGAGGAGGGCGCGTGGCTGTACGGGCACGACGGCGCGTCGTTCGGCACGCTCAGCATCACGCTGACGTCTCCGGACGCCGAGAGGCAGGTGACCGTGGCCCTCACCGGCCGCGACCTGACGTCGCTGGAGTCGGACCTCAACACTGCCCTGGTGCCCGCGCTGCTCGCCACCTGCTGACCCGGCCGTCCCCCGTCGGTCAGTCGGCGGCGAGCTCGGCCGCGACGGGCGCGAGCAGGCGCCCGTCGTGGTCGAACATCGCCTGGTTCTCCCACGCGTTGCCGGAGGCCGGGTCCTCCGGGTCCCAGCCGTTGCCGTCGACGGACGTCCAGGCCGGCTCCCAGTAGACGGCGCCGAGCCCACGACCGCCGGGGGCGGCGGCGACCGTGTCCTGCACGGCGCGGAACGCCGCCGCCTGGCCCTCCGGCGTGGCGGGGTAGCCGTCGACGAGCTGGCTCTCGGACGCGATGACGTTCTCCCAGGCCGGGTCGTCGTCCTCGAGCGTGAACGGGTACGCCGTCTCGACCACCATGACGTCGCGGTCGTAGCGGGCGGACAGGGTGCTGACGGCCCCCTGCAGGTCGGCGAGCGACCCGTGCCAGTAGCCGTAGTAGCTCAGCCCGACGACGTCGAACGGCACGTCGCGCGCGGTGACCTCGTCGAACCACCAGGTGAGCGAGTCGATGCCGTTGTTGATGTTCGTCAGGTGCAGGATCGTCCGCGTCGACGGCGAGACGGCCTTCACCGCGTCGTGCCCGGCGGTGAGGAACCCGGCGAGGGCGTCCCACTGCGCGTCGGCGACGCCGTCGTCGGGGTCGACGTCCCACGTCTGCCCGTACGGCCACAGCATGCCGGGGTTGATCTCGTTGCCCACCTGCGCGTACGCGACGTCGACGCCCGCGTCGACGAGGGCGGTCATCACCTCGCGGGTGTGCGCGGCGAGCCGGTCGGTCATCGTGGTGACGCTCGACCCCGCCCACGCGGCCGGCACGCCCTGCGCCCCCGGGTCGGTCCACCGGTCGGAGTAGTGGAAGTCGACCATGACGTCCATGCCGGCGGCCTGGATCCGTCGCGCCGTCTCGACCACGTGCGTCACCTCGTTGTAGCCGTCGGCCGGGTCGACCCACACCTTGAGGCGGCCGAGGTTCATGCCGTGGTCGGCGAGGATCTCCACCGCGTCGCCGGGCGTGCCGTCGACGTCGGCGTACGTGGCGCCGTGGTCCTCGTTCTTCGCCAGGCCGGAGAGGTCGCCGCCGCGCACCTCGCGCGTCACCCGGCCGCGCTCGACGGCGACGTCGTCGACGCTCGCCCACGCCCCGCCCGCGTCGTCCGACGTCGTGACCGCGAGCGTGCAGTCGCCGCCGCGGCTCTTCGCGGAGACGGCGACGCGCACCCACGCGTCGTCCTGCAGCGTCTGCGGCAGCGTGGCGGTACCCGACGTGCCGTCCGTGCAGGTCAGGGACAACGTCGAGGTGCCCAGCCCGCCGGACTTCACCCACGCGCTCCCCGTCCACCAGCCCGTGCCGAGGCGGCCGAGGCGCTGGGACGTCGTGACCTCGTACGGGGTGTCCGACCAGTGCGTCAGCCGGTCGCCGGTGCGGCCCCCGGCCTCCGCCGCCGCGGCGGAGGTGTCGCCGGCGACGGTCCACCCGTCCAGGCCGGAGAAGCCGGCGTTCGCGGGCTCGACGGCGGACCGGCCGCCGGGCGCGGCCACCGCGGGCGAGGCGAGGGCGGCCGCCAGGGCGGCGGCGAGCAGGCTCGTGGTGATCGTGCGGGTGCGGTGCGACATCATCGTCCTTCCGATCGGTGAGCAAGAAACCGCCTTCGAACAAGCGATCCCTCGCGGCAACCGGATGGATGGCGCGACGGATCGCTTGTTGGAAGGTCAGCGGGGGTGGGCGGTGCGCAGCACGCGCGCCCCGCCGGCGGGGACGACGACGAAGCCTGCGACGTCCTCCCCGGTGAGCAGGTCGGTGGAGCCCGGCGCGACGTCGGGCAGCTTGGCGTCGGCGTCGGCGTGGTTGAGCGCGACGGTGAACACGGCGTCCTCCCCGTGCCTGCGCACGACCTCGAGCTCCGCGGGCAGACCCGCGGGCGCGAGGCCGGCGTCGTCGTACACCCGGGCCATGAGGGGTGCCAGCGCGTCGACGTCGAGCCGGGTGGAGACGTACCAGCCGGTGCCCGCGCCGAGGGCGTTCCGGGTGACCGCCGCGGCGCCGGGCCGCGGGCCGCCGTCGTACGTGGCGACGACCTGCGCCCCGTCGAGCGCCAGGTCGTCGGCCCACACGTCGCCGGTCAGCGCGCCGTCCGCCAGGCCGGCGACGCCGAGCGTCTCGCCCTCCCGCAGCGGCAGGAACTCCTCGACCGTGAGGCCGAGCGCCCGCCGCAGCGGCGCGCCGTAGCCGCCCTCGTGCACGCGGTCGTGCTCGTCCACGACGGCGCTGAAGTAGCTGACGAGCAGCGTGCCGCCGCCCTCGACGTACCGCGTGAGGTTGTCGGCCGCGGCCGCCGTGAGCAGGTACGACGCCGGCGCGACGACGAGGCGGTAGCCGGACAGGCCCTGCTCGGGGTGGGCCATGTCGACGGTGAGCCCGTCGCGCCACAGCCGGTCGTAGAAGGCCTCGGTGCGCTCGCGGTGCGACGCGTCGACGCTCGGCCGCCACTCGAGGTCCTGCGCCCAGTGCGACTCGTAGTCCCACAGCAGCGCGACGTCGGCGCGCACGCGAGACCCGCGCACCTCGGCGAGGCCGCCGAGCTCGGCGCCGAGGGCGCACACCTCGCGGAAGACCCGGCTGCCCGTCCCGGCGTGGGGGAGCATCGCCGAGTGGAACTTCTCGGCTCCGCTGCGCGAGGCCCGCCACTGGAAGAACAGGATCCCGTCGGCGCCGCGGCCGAGGTGCGACAGGGCGTTGCGGCGCTCCTCGCCCGGACGCTTGGCCACGTTGCGCGGCTGCCAGTTCACGGCCGAGCTGGAGTGCTCCAGCAGGAGCCACGGCTTGCCGCCCGCGACGGAGCGCGTGAGGTCGGCGGCCATCGCCAGGCCGACGTGGCCGCGCGGGTCGGCCGCGGTGAGGTAGTGGTCGTCGGAGACGACGTCGACCTCGCGGCCCCACGCCCACAGGTCGGTGGACGGGCACGCCGTCGCCATGAAGTTCGTGGTGATCGGGACGTCGGAGTGCGCGCGGATCGCGTCGCGCTCGGCCACGAAGCACTCGCGCAGCATCGCGTCGGTGAACCGCGCGTAGTCGAGGCGCATGGCCGGGTTGGCCACGGTCGGGGTGGCCGACGGCGCGACGACGTGCTCCCACTTGCCGTACACCTGGCCCCAGAAGCGAGTGCCCCACGCCGCGTTGAGAGCCTCGAGCGTGCCGTACCGGGCGCGCAGCCACAGGCGCCAGGCGCGCTGCGCGTGGTCGGAGTAGTCGTCGGAGACGGGGGCCCCGTACTCGTTGTGCACGTGCCACAGCACGACCGCGGGGTGGGAGCCGTAGCGCTCCGCCAGCGCGCCGGCGATCCGCGTGGCGGCGCGGCGGTAGGCGGGGGACGACGGCGCGGCGGCGCCCCGGGAGCCGAACTCCAGCACGGTGCCCTCGCGTGTCACGACCCGTGAGTCCGGGTAGGTGCGGAAGAACCACGCCGGCGGTGACGCGGTGGGCGTGCCGAGGTCGACGCGGATGCCGCCGGAGTGCAGCAGGTCGAGCAGGCGGTCGAGCCAGCCGAAGTCGTACTCGCCCTCGCGCGGCTCGAGCAGCGCCCAGCTCCAGATCCCGACGCTCACGAGGTTGACGCCGGCCTCCTGCATGAGCGCGACGTCCTGCGCCCACACCTCCTCCGGCCACTGCTCGGGGTTGTAGTCGCCGCCGTAGGAGATCTCGCCGATGCCGGGCAGCCAGCCGTCGAAGTCCAGGCCGGGGCGGAAGGGCGTGGTCCGGGCGGGGGTGCCACCAGGCGGGTCGAGGGGCGTGGCGTCGGGCATGGAAGAGGCTCCTCGCGTCGGTGCTGTGCTCGGCGTGCTGTGCTCGGTCACAGTCATTGTGACCGGCGACGACTAGATAACACCACGAAACCTGAAGTTGACAATCCCAGGAGGCGTGTCGCTACTGTGACCGTGCACAGCCACACTGTCGTGAGTCGCCCGGCGCTCCCAGCCTGACGCGGCGGTGCGATGGTCCTTGACGAGGAGGAGTCATGCGCCTGACCACAGGCACCCGGATCGCGGCCCTCGCCGCCGCCACCGCGCTGCTCGCGTCCGCCTGCTCCGGCGGCGACGACGCCGGCTCGGACGACGGCGGGTCGGCCGCGGGCCCCGTCGAGCTCACCTTCTGGACGTGGACGCCCCACATGGAGAAGGTCGTCGACCTCTGGAACTCCGAGCACCCCGACATCACGGTCACGGTGAACAAGCAGGACGGCGGCGACCCTGCGGTCACCAAGCTGCTCACCGCGATCAAGGCGGGCTCGGGCGCGCCGGACATCATGCAGGCCGAGTACCAGAAGATCCCGCAGCTGGTGTCCTCGGACGCGCTCGCGGACCTCTCGGGCTCGCTGGGCGACGACGTCGCCGGGCACTTCGCCGACGGCGTGTGGGACGCCGTCACCCTCGGGTCGGACGCCGTCTACGCGGTGCCGCAGGACTCCGGGCCGATGCAGTTCTACTACCGGGCCGACATCTTCGAGAAGCTCGGCATCGACGTGCCCACCACGTGGGACGAGTACGCGGACGCGGCGCGGAAGGTGCACGAGGCCGACCCGAAGTCCTACCTCGGCACGTTCTCCGCCAACGACGCGGGCTGGTTCGCCGGCATCACGCAGCAGGCCGGGGCGTCCTGGTACGGGATCGACGGCGACGCCTGGTCGGTGGACATCGACTCCGACGCCACGACGAAGGTCGCCGAGTACTGGGGCGGGCTCGTGGAGGAGGGCGTCATCGACAACAGGCCGATGTACACGCCCGAGTGGAACGCCGGCCTCAACGACGGCACCCAGGTGGGCTGGTTGTCGGCGATCTGGGCGCCCGGCGTCCTGTCGGGCAACGCCGCCGACACCGCCGGGAAGTGGGAGATGGCGCCGATGCCGCAGTGGGACGCCGACGCGCCCGCCACCGGCGCGTGGGGCGGCTCGGCCACCGCGGTGACCTCGCAGTCGGAGCACCCGGAGCAGGCCGCGGAGTTCGTCACGTGGCTCAACACCGCCCCGGAGGCCGTGCAGGCGCTCGTGGACGAGACCGGCATCTACCCGGCCGACGTCCCCGCGAGCACGGAGGCGCTGAGCGACCCGCCGGAGTTCTTCTCCAACCAGCCCGACTTCTACGAGGTCGCGGCGCAGACGGCGCAGACCGTGCAGCCCTTCACCTACGGCCCGAACATCAACGTCGCCTACTCGGCGTACAACGACGAGTTCGCCAAGGCCACCAAGGCCAAGACGGCCAGCGCGTTCGTCGACGCCGTCGGCGCGATGCAGCAGATCACGCTCGACGACCTGAAGAGCCAGGGCTTCAACGTCAGCGAGTGACGACGCGGGCCGCCCGGGCCGGGAGATCCCCCCGGGCGGCCCGACCCGCGTCGACCACGGTCGCCGTCGAGCACGATCCGCGCAGAACCGAGAGGGAAGCCTGAGATGACCACGACCACCGTCGCGACGTCGGCCCGCGCGACCGGGCCCAGCACGTCCGGCCGGCGCCGCCTCGCCCCGTGGGGCTTCCTCGCGCCCGCGATCGTGCTGTTCGTCCTCTTCCTGGCGCTGCCGATCGCGTACGCGGTCTACCTGTCGTTCCGCACGGAGAAGGTGAGCGGGCTGGGCCTCGGCTCGGGCTCGCGCACGGAGGAGTGGGCCGGGCTGTCCAACTACGCGGCCGCGCTCGGTGACCCGGAGTTCCTCGCGTCCGTGGGGCGCGTGGCGCTGTACGGGCTGATCGTCGTGCCGACGATGCTCGGCCTGGCGCTGCTCTTCGCGCTGCTGCTCGACTCGCGGCGCGCGCGGGCGCGGACGTTCTCGCGCACGGCGATCTTCCTGCCCTACGCGGTGCCGGCCGTGATCTCGTCGCTGCTGTGGGGCTTCCTCTACCTGCCCGGCGTCAGCCCGTTCTACGACCTGTTCGAGCGGTTCGGGTGGGGCGTGCCGTCGCTGTTCGAGGGCGACCTCGTGATGTTCGCCGTCGCGAACATCGCCGTCTGGGGCGGCACGGGGTTCAACATGATCGTCATCTACACGGCGCTCAAGGCGGTGCCGTCGGAGCTGTACGAGGCGGCCGAGCTGGACGGCGCCTCGCAGGTGGCGGTGGCCCTGCGGATCAAGATCCCGATCGTGACGCCGTCGATCATCATGACCGCCGTCTTCTCGATGATCGCGACGCTCCAGGTGTTCGCCGAGCCCACCACGCTGCGCCCGCTGAGCAACGCCATCTCGACCACCTGGACACCGCTGATGAAGGTGTACCGCGACGCGTTCACGCGCGGCGACCTGTACTCGGCCGCCGCGACCTCGGTGATCATCGCCGCGGCGACGTTCGTGCTCTCGTTCGGCTTCCTGCGCCTCGTGCAGGGCCGCGCTTTCGGCCAGGAGAAGTGACCATGACGACGCTGACCAGCCCGCTGCCCGCCGACGCCCCGGCGGCGCGCTCCGACGTCCGCCGCCCGGCCGCGAAGGGCCGCCGGATCTGGCGCGGCGCCGGCGAACGGCCGTCCGCCGTGGCGACCGCCGTCCTCCTGCTGGGGGCCCTGTACTGCCTCCTGCCCGTGGTGTGGGTGGTGGTGGCCTCGACGAAGTCCGGGTCGGAGCTGTTCTCCAGCTTCACGTTCGCGCCGTCCACCCACCTGGCCGACAACGTGGCCGACCTGGCGGCCTACCGCGACGGGCTGTTCTGGCGGTGGATGCTCAACACCGCCCTGTACGCCGGCGTCGGCGCGGCGGCCTCCACGCTCGTGTCGGCGATGGCCGGGTACGGCCTGGCGAAGTACACGTTCGCCGGCAAGAACGTGGTGTTCAACGTGCTGCTCGCGGGCGTGCTCGTGCCCGCCATCGTCCTCGCGATCCCGCAGTACCTGCTGCTGGCCGAGCTCGACCTCACCAACACGTACTGGTCGGTGCTGCTGCCCAGCATCATCAGCCCGTACGGCATCTACCTGGCGCGCATCTACGCGGCCGCGGCCGTGCCGGACGAGGTGGTCGAGGCCGCCCGGACCGACGGCGCGAGCGAGACCCGCACGTTCTTCCAGGTGGCCGTGCCGATGCTGGTGCCGGGCCTGGTGACGGTGTTCCTCTTCCAGTTCGTCGCGATCTGGAACAACTTCATGCTGCCGTACATCATGCTCGGCGACGACAAGCTGTTCCCGATCACGGTGGGCCTGTCCGGCCTGCTGAACCAGGGCGCCAGCCAGCCCGCGATGTACACGCTGGTCATCACCGGCGCGCTGCTGTCGATCGTGCCGCTCGTCGCGCTGTTCTTCGCGCTCCAGCGGTTCTGGCAGGTGGACCTCGCCGCGGGCGCGGTGAAGTCGTGACGCGTCCTCGTGCCGGTCAGGTCGGGGCCGCCCGTGTCCCTAGACTCGCGGGCGTGGAAGGAACGGGCGGGCACGGGGCCGACGACGGCCGGGCGAAGCGCCCCACGATCCGCGACGTCGCGGCGGTCGCGGGGGTGTCGCGGGGCACCGTCTCGCGGGTCATCAACGGCGGGCACTGGGTGTCGCCGGACGCGCGGACCGCGGTCGAGGAGGCCATCCGCACCACGGGGTACCGCGCGAACCCGCACGCCCGTTCCCTGGTGACGGGGCGCGCCAACTCCGTCGCCTTCCTCCTCACGGAGGAGCAGCACCTGCTGTTCGAGGACCCCAACTTCTCCCTGCTGCTGCGCGGTGCCACGCACGCCGCCGCCGAGCGGGAGATGCCGATGGTGCTGCTCGTCGCGGGCACGGCAGAGGAACGGCGTCGGGTGGCGCAGTACCTGGAGGCCGGGCACGTGGACGGGGTGCTGCTCATCAGCTCCCACCGCGGCAACCCCATGATGGGGGAGCTGCTGCGCCACGAGATCCCCACCGTCGCGTGCGGCGTCCCGCTCGGGTACGAGGGCAAGGTCGGGTACGTCGCCGCCGACGACCGGTCCGGCGGTCGCACGATGACGCAGCACCTGTGGGACACCGGCCGGCGGCGCATCGCCACCATCACCGGCCCGATGGACACACCGGGCGGGGTGCTGCGCCTCGAGGGGTACCGCGAGGTGCTGGGCGACGCCTACGACCCCGAGCTGGTCGTGCACGGCGACTACTCCCGCGAGAGCGGGCGCCTCGCGATGGCCGAGCTGCTCGAGCGGCGGCCCGACGTCGACGCCGTGTTCGTGCACTCCGACCTCATGGCCGCCGGCGCCCTGGTCGCCCTGCAGGCCGCGGGCCGCAGCGTGCCCGGCGACGTCGCCGTCGGCGGGTTCGACGACTCCGGCGTGGCCGCGCAGCTGCACCCGCCGCTGACCACGATGCGGCAGCCCTACGAGCGCATCAGCGCCGAGATGGTGCGGCTGCTGCTGGAGGTCGTCGACGGTCAGGAGCCCGCCGCCATCACGCTGCCCACCTCCCTCGTGGTGCGCGACTCGGCCTGAGCGCCCGAGGCCGCCCCGTCCGTGGCGGGGAACGACGGCGGGTCCGCGCGCACCTCGTCCGCCAGTCGATCCAGCAGCACCTCCGGCGCCAGGTCGGCGGGGAGTTCCACGCCGTCGGGGACGAGGACCCCGACCGCGACGAAGGCGCCACCGGCGACCGTGGCCAGCGACGTGGTGCGGAACTCCTGGCCGTCCGCGCCGCGCTGGTGGGTGGTGAGGCCGAACGGTCCGAGCTCGTCGAGCTCGAGGCGGTACCGCTCGGCGGGGTCGGGCAGGCGCCCGACGTACTCGACGGACCGCACCGTGCCGTCCGGGTTCCAGACCAGCGAGTCGTCGTGGAGCCCGTGCTCGGCGGCGCTCTCCGCCTCGTACTGCAGCTGCCACACCGCGCTGCCCTGGTCTGCGAGCGTGTACGGGCCGTCCGGGGAGACGGTGACGAACATGATCATCTGGACGCCGTCCACGTCGACGCCGGAGGTGGCGTCCACCGGGTAGAGGCCGTCCTCGCGGTCCATCCAGGGACGCACGACGTCGCTCGTGGTCGCGAACCGGGCGCCGGCGAGGCCGCCGGCGAACAGGGGCCCGAGCGGGTCGTGCATGACCGCCGAGACGCTCCACCCCGGCTGCCGCCTCGTCGTCATCCGCGACGTGTCCACGGGCAGCGCGGTCGCCTCGTGGCCGGGGAACTCGTCCGCGGTGAGCCCCCACGGCTCCGGGCTCCAGTGGGCGGCCTCGGCGATCGCCCGGTCGCGCTGCCAGTCCCGCCACGCGTCCCGGCCGAGGTGGTGCCAGAGGAACAGGCCCGTCACCACGAGGGTGACGACCAGGAGCGGGGTCACGCTGGGGTTGGCGAGGACGCGGTGCGTCGCGGTACTCATCGGTCGTCCTCCGCGGGGTCGGACAGGTGGTCGAAGGAGGCGTCGAACAGCGTGGCGGGAGTTGAGCCGTTGCCGTCCGGCGTGAGCCCGGAGCTCCGCTCCGCGGCGGCGTCGGGGGTCAGCCCGAGGCCGAGGTCGTGCTGGACCACGCCGTCGTACAGGTCGGTGGCGTACCGGTCGATCAGCCCGTGCTCGGTGGACCAGATCCGCTCGCGGGCGTCGTCGAGCGGGGCCTCGGGGTCGAAGAGCGACAGCGCCGGCCCGCTCGCCAGCCCCACGGCCTCCGTCACGACCCTGCTGCCGAACCTGAGGTAGCCGACGCCCGTGCCGGCGAGGGCGAGCACGGTCTCGCGGGTGTCCACCTGGGCCCGGGCCGTGTCGATGGTCTGGGCCTGCATCCCGCCCGTCACGCCGCCGATGTCGGACAGGGCTTCCTGGACCAGGGGGACACGAGGCCCCGAGTCCTCGTCGAAGCCCTCCGAGGTGGCCTGCTCGAGGACCCACCCCGCGTAGCGGTCCGTCACCCCGAGCCAGGCCGCCGCCGCGCCCGGCGTGCGGGACGTCGCCCCGATCACGTCGCGGAGGGCGAAGACGTCGAGCTCGGGCTGCACGACGAGCGGGACACGGTTGCCGAGGTCGGGCGCCACCTCGGCGTCGGGGTCGACCCCGGGGGCGGGGACCGGTTCGACGCCGGCCTTGCCGGACGTGGGGTTCTGCGCCTGGGTGACGTCACCGATGACCGGGACGTAGGGCTCGTAGGCGACGGCGACGTACCCTGCCGCGTCGTCGGCCAGCCCCGGGGTCCGGAGCAGGCCGACCGGCAAGGCCTCCGTCGCGTGCGAGACGAGGAGTGCCGCGCGCGCCTGGTCGCCGCGGTCGGGGGACGCCGCTCCGACGTCCACGGCGGTGGCGAAGGCGTGCGCGACGGCGCGGCCGCCGTCGGGCCACCCGGCGCGGGGCACGCTGCCGAGCCACCGCGCGACCGACGGGCCGACGAGCCCCTCGTCGGCGGGCGCGAGCCGGTCGAACGCCAGCCGCGGGTGTGCGGCGAGGCCCGCGGCGACCGCGACGACCAGCGGCGCCAGGACGGTGAACGACCCGTCGAGGGGCGCACGCTCGCTCCACCAGGCGTCGAGCGCGTCGTCGGCCCCCGCGTGGACGGCCGCCGGCAGCGACGCGGGGAGCAGGGCGACGGCGACCTCCGCCCTGTCGGCCGGCGTGAGCGGCGAGCCCGCGCCGGCCGCGACGTCGCCGACCACCCGACGCCCCAGGTCGCCCTGCTCCGCGGGCGACGCCGTCTGCGCCCACAGGCCGATGCCCGCGCCGAGCGCCCGCGCCAGCTCGACGTCCAGGGCCGGGCCGAGCGCACCGCCGAGCGCGCCCCCGAGCCCGGCCGGGACGCCGGCGGCTCCCGGCCCGCGGGGGACCAGAGCCTCGTAGAGCTGTGCGGGGGAGGCGTCGTCCCAGAAGACGGCCCAGAACGCGGGGTCGTCGGCGTGCGCGGTCAGGACGTGTCGGAGGTCGTCGCGCACCGCGCGTCGTGCTGCGGCGTCCCCGCCCGACGTGGCGCGCGGCAGCAGCGCGACGACCGACCGCGCGGCCTCGCCGGAGGCCTGGAAGCCGGCCGGGTCCGCGCCGGCCGCCGTGATCGAGCGGACCGCGCGGACGTCGGCGAGCGACGCCAGCGCGGCAGCCGCCTGCCGCGAGGCCTCGTCCTTCGTCTCTCGGGCCGCGCGCCAGCGCGCCTCCGCCGCCGCGACGTCCGCCCGAGCCGCCGCGACCTCTCGCTCGGCGGCGGCGAGCCGCAGGTGGGCGCGCGCCGGGTCGGCGGGCAGCGCCGGCGCGCCCGACCACGCCGCGCCCGACCACGCCGCGCCGGGCCACGCCGTTCCCGACCGCGCCGCGCCCGCCTCACCGGCACCCGGCGCGGCACCGCCGGCCGCGGCGATGTTCCACGTGGAACGACGCGCCTCGTCCGCCTCCGCCTGCCACCGGGCCTCCCGGCCGAGCGCGTCCGCACGGAGGGCGAGCGCCCGCTGCGCCGCTGCCTGTGCGTCGCCGAGGGTCGCGGCGTGGCGCCGCAGGGTGGCGGCCGCCGCCTCGAGCATCCCGCCGCTCGTCCGGGCGGCGTCGCCCGCTGCCGTGACCCGTTCGCGCGCCCGCTCGACGGCCGTGCTGCGCTGGCCGTCGAGCGCCGATCGCACCCGCAGCAGTCGGGTGCGCGAGTCCTCGAGACCGGCAGCGACGCGCTCCACGACGGCGGCGGCGTCGACCAGGGCGGGCGGGCTGCCGGGGAGCGGGCGGAGCTCGCCGGCCGGTGGCGCGAGCCGACCTCCGGGACCGCCGCCCTCCCGGGCGACGGGCGTCATGCGTCGCCTCCGGGGCGGGGTCCGACGAGCAGCGCGGCCAGGTCGTGCGTCGTCGTGCGCTCCGCACCCTCGAAGACCTCGGAGGCACGGGCGAGCCCGGCAGCGAGCGTCCCGAGCTCGTCCACGAGGGCCTGGTCGGCGGCCCGCCAGGCCGCGGCGAGGTCCTGCAGGGCGGCCGACAGCCCGGCGTCGCCGCTCGCGGCGGGTGTCGCCGCCGCGACCAGCACGCCGCTGGACACGTCGTGGAGCGCCACCGCGGCGCCGCGCACGTCGGTGCCCGCCGCGGCGAGGGTCGTGGTCTCGAGGTCGAGCTGCGTCATCCCGTCCCTGTCCTGGTCCGTCGTCGGGTCGTCCCTGCCTGCGCCGGGGCGCGGGGACGACGCTAACGACGACGGTCCCGACCGCACCGGGGTTATCCACAGGGTCGGTCCGGGAGGCGCGCGGCTCGCCGCCACGGCTCGCCCCCGCCCGCCCGCCGGTCAGTCCCACCAGGCGCGGAACCACGGCTCGTCCGTCCCCGCAGGCGCTCCGTCGTCCGGCCGTCGCCCCCGCCAGGGCGCGACCTCGTCCGGGGGTGCGTGCATGTCGTCGATGCCCAGCCGGGCGAGAGCGCGCAGGACGTCGGCCCTCGCGTCGTCCGGCCCGCGCGGCGGCTCGGGCCCCACGTCCCGGCCCGGCCGGAGCAGCACCCCCGTCACGGTGATGCGTTCGTCGCAGCGCAGCGGTCCGACGACGTACCCCTGCGCACGCACCCGGCCGGGGTGCCGCACGACGGCCCGCAGCACGGCGCCCAGCGAGGGACCGAGGTTCTGCCGCTGGGTCGCCAGCTCCACCTCGTCGAGCCGCTCGAGCAGCCCGGCGGCGGTGCGCTCGTCGAGCGCGACGAACGGGTAGAACCCCGGGGTGGTCGAGCCGGTGAGCACGGGCTCGAGCAGCACGTCGAGCCCGTCGTCGAGCAACCAGCCGTGGCGGCCGGGACACGACCCGCCCAGGGTGCCGTGGTGCGCGTGGTCCTCGCGGGACGCGAGCTCGCGCTCGCGCCTCCAGGCGGAGTGCAGGTCGACGAGCTCGGGCGGGACGAACCGCGCAGGCCGGGGTGCCGGCAGCGGGGGCGGCGGTGTGGTCGCGACGGGCATTCGGGCTCCTCGGGCTCCAGGGTGCGGGACGGGCGTCCGGGACCGAGCCTGCGGCGCGGCGCTACCGCGGGGCGACGCCGGCCGCGAATCTGTGGACGGCGCGGTCCTGGGGGCAGCCTCCAGGCCCTGGCATGACGCGCCGCCGACCGGTCCCGCGCGACGAGCAGGGCAAGCGACGCAGGTCGCTGACAGGGGGCCGATGAGTTCCCCGCCGCGCGGGTGTCAGAGGGGTGCGGCACGATCGCCGCGTCCCTCGATGCCGACGGAGGCATGCCCATGAGCACCCAGCAGACCTTCACCGTGGACGTGCCCGGCGCGGTCCTCACCTACGACGTCCGCCTCCCCGACACCCCCGGGGGGCACCCGCCGCTGTTCCTGCTCGGCTCGCCGATGGCGGCGTCGGGGTTCGTCCAGCTCGCGGGACACCTCGACGACCGCGCCGTCGTCACGTACGACCCGCGCGGCACGGAGCGGAGCACGCTCGCCCCCGACGGCGAGGTGTCGGTGGAGCTCCACGCCGACGACTTCCACCGGGTGGTCCAGGCCGCCCGCGAGCTGGTCGGTGACGGGCCGGTCGACGTGTTCGCCTCCAGCGGCGGCGCCGTCAACGTACTGCCGTGGGTCGTGGCCCACCCCGAAGAGCTCGGCACGGTCGTGGCGCACGAGCCCCCGCTGTGGGCGCTCCTGGAGGACCGCGACGTGCAGCGCGAGGTCACGCAGGACATCGTCGAGACGTACCAGCGGGACGGCTTCGGCCCCGCGATGGCGAAGTTCATCCAGGTCTCCATGCAGGACGCGCCGCTCACCGAGGACTACCTGACGCAGCCCGCGCCCGACCCGGCGGCGTTCGGCCTGCCCACCGAGGACGACGGCTCGCGGGACGACCTGCTGCTGAACGGCAACATGAAGGCCCTGCCCTGGTTCGAGCCCGACCTCGACGCCTTGCGCGGCACCACCGTGCGGCTGGTGCCCGCCGTCGGCGAGCAGGGGCCCGGCACGATGCCGCGCCGCGGGGGAGAGGCGCTGGCCGCGGCGCTCGGCGTCGAGCCCGTCCACTTCCCCGGCGACCACGGCGGCTTCGCGTCCAACGAGTGGTCGCCGGGCAACGACCCGGCGGCGTTCGCGACGCGGCTGCGGGAGGTGCTCGCCGGCTGAGGGCGAGCGCGCCGTCGGACCCGTGGGACCCGTCAGACCCGGACCCCGGCGTCCCGGCCGATCCGCTCCAGCCCGGCGATGCCCGCGGGGGCGTACTCGAGGTACCGCTCGACGGCGGCGCGGACCTCGGGTCGTGCGGACTCCTCGGGCGGCACGCGGGCGGGGTTGAGCAGCACGGAGTGCGCCCAGAGGGCGACGTCCGGGTCGGCCATGAACGTCGCCGCCGCCCGCGCGCCGCGGCCCTGCATGGCCGCCCAGTCGGCGGGCGTGCTCCAGTAGGGCGTCGGCGGGCAGAGGGCGTTCTTCTCGGCGTCCGGCCGTTCGTGGCGGGTGCCCTCCACGTAGCCGATCAGCGCCGCGCAGAAGGGTGGGAACCCCGCCCGCACCGACTGCAGCGTGATCCGCTCGCCCCAGATCGACAGCGCCGGGCGCACGTGCAGGCCGTACGCCGCGCAGTGCACGACGACTGCGCGGTGCGGCACCGCGACCTCGCCGCCGTCGAGCACCAGCCGCCGTGGCTCGACGCGGCGCAGGTGCCCGTCGCGGACCACGCGGGTCACCGACCGCAGCAGCTCGAGCTCCCATCGCCCGAGCGTCGGTGTGCGGGCCATGGTCGGCATCACCGCCGGGTCGATGCGCGTCATCACGTCGGCGTCCTCGAGGCGCAGGAAGAGCTCGTCGGCGGACGAGGCGTCGCAGGCCGCGGCCATGAGGGTCCCCGCCATGCCCAGGAAGACGGCCGGGTCCGGCTGCACCGCGGCGCGGTCGAGCATCCACGGGTCCCGCGGCCGCACCCACTGGATCGCGTCCGGGTCCACGCCGCGCCCGAGCAGCCACACCACGGCATCGGTCGCCGTCTTGCCCGACCCGACGACGACGTACGCGGCGGCGTCCGCGACGTCGGGCAGCGCGCCTGCGGGGACGACGCGGGCGTCCTCGTCGACGTCGAACGGCGGCGGGCCGACGGCGGGGATGGACGGGGCGAGGTAGCGGGCGTCGACCACCCGCCGGCGCACGCGCGGCTCGACGACGTTCCCCGACGCGAGGTCGACGAGCAGGCCGTCGCGGTACTCGACGCCGCGGAGCAGCTCGACGCGCCCCGTCGGCAGCAGGCGCTCCTCGAGCACCTCGGCGAAGTAGGCGCAGATCTCGGGGCCGGTGGCGCGCTCGTGCATCCCCCGCTCGGGGCCCGACTCCTGGACGCTCCCGGAGCCGAGGCGGGTCGACGCGACCCCGTAGAACTGCGACGCCTGGTGCAGGCGCACGAAGGGGTACGCGTCCAGCCAGTGACCGCCCGCGGCCGCGCGCCGGTCGACGAGCGTCGCGTGCGCGGTCGGGTCGTGGTCGACGATCGCGTCGACGAACGCCATCCCGGCCGCCCCGGCGCCGACGACCAGGTAGTCGGTGTCGATCGAACGGGCCGTCGCTCCAGTGGCCATGACTCCAGTGACCCACCGGCGTCACGGGCGGTCAACGGGCGCCGGGGGTGATTGAGGGTGCCCGGGGCGACGCCTGGCCGGCGGGTCAGTCGTCGTCGCGCTCCTGGACGACCTTCCCGTCCTGGGTGCCGACGCGGTAGTCGGTCTCGACGCCGTCCACCAGCACCGTGACCGACCAGTGGTACCGGCCGTCGTCCTCGTCGAGCTCCGCGTCGTCGAGGTCGCCGCCGGACTTCGCGACCGTCCGCTCGATCGCCCGGGTGATCGAGACCGTCGCGTCGGCCAGCGCGCGACGGTCGTCGGCGTCGAGGTCGTCCTCCTGGGTCCGGACCACCTCGGTGCCGTCGGCGCTGACCTCGACCTCGACGCTGATCGTGCCGGTGGCGACGTCGACCTCCCAGGTGTTGTCGCGGTCCGGGTCGTCGATGGCGTAGGCGGTGCCGCCCGCCTTCTTCTCCGCGGTGGCGATCGCCAGCAGCCCGGCGGCCGTGCGGTGCTCCGGCGCGGCGGACGCGCTCGGGGACGTCATGTCGTCGGTCGTGTCGTCGTCGGTCGCGTCGTCGGTCGCGGTGCCCTCGGCGGCGGAGGTCGCGGGCGTGTCGGCGGGCGCACCGCCGTCGTCGTCGGCGCAGGCGGTGAGGGTCAGGCCGAGCGCCAGGGCGAGCGCGGCGGGGACGGCGAGGCGGCGTGCGGCGCGGTTGCTCATGACGACGATCCTCCGGGCCGTCGGTGACCCCCGCATGAGATGCGGAGGAGAAGGTCCTCATCTACCGCCTTGCGGTTGACGCGGCGTCAACCTCTACCGTCGACGTCATGACCCGTTCCATCCAGGACGTCGCCCGGCTCGCGGGCGTCAGCAGCCGCACCCTGCGGCACTACGACCAGATCGGTCTGCTGCCGCCGTCGGGCACCGGCACCGGCGGGCTGCGCCACTACGACGACGCCGCGGTCCGGCGCCTGCAGCGCATCCTGCTGCTGCGCGACCTGGGCCTGCCGCTGACCGACATCGGCCGGGTGCTCGACGAGCAGACGGACGAGGCCGGCGCGCTGCGCCGGCACCTCGACCAGCTGCGCGCCGAGCAGGACCGGCTGACCCGGCGCATCGCGTCGGTGGAACGGACCGTGACCGCGATCGAGAGGGGAGAACAGCTCATGGCCGAGGACATGCTCGACGGCTTCGACCACACGCAGTACGAGGTGGAGGTGACCGAGAGGTGGGGTGCCGACGCGTACGCGACGAGCGACGCGTGGTGGCGCGGGCTGGGGGCCGAGAAGCAGAAGGAGTGGCAGACGCGCACGAAGGAGCTCGCCGACGCCTGGGGCGACGCCGCCCGCCGCGGCGTCGACCCGACGTCCGACGAGGCGCAGGCGCTCGCCGCCCGGCACGCGGCCTGGCTCGGCGGCGTCCCTGGCACGCCGGGGTCCGACCGGGGGCGGCCGACGAAGGAGTACGTCGTGGGCCTGGCGGAGATGTACGTGGCCGACCCGCGGTTCGCGAAGAACTACGGCGGCACCGAGGGCGCGACGTTCGTGCGCGACGCCCTCGTCGCCTACGCGGAGCGCGAGCTCTGACCCGCCCCTGCCCCGAGTTGTCAGGACGTGCGCGCGGTATACCCGGCGCACGTCCTGACAGCTCGCGAGGGTGGGAGGATGCCCGGGTGAGCGACGACTGGGCGGCGCAGCGCACGGAGGCGGCACGCGTGCAGGCGGAGCGTCTGCGCGCGCGGCAGGACGCCGAGCACACGGAGGCGGAGGCGCTGCTGCGCGACTTCGTCCGGGCCGCGGCGGACGCCGGGCTGGTGCCCGGGCCGCTGGAGGTCAAGGGGTACGGCGGGCGCGGGACGGCGCGCACGTCGCTGCGCGGCTGGTACCTGCGGCACGACCGCACGGCAGCGGTCACGACCGACGGCACGTTCTACGTGCTCACCGCGCCGCTGACGCTGCTCGACCGGGTGCGCGGCGCGCGGGTCGAGCCCCAGCGCCCGCCGATGATCCTGGGCGCGGGCGGCAAGGACGGCAGCTCGATCGAGCTCCTCGACGCGCTGGAGCGGGTGCTCCCGGGCTGGCGGGACGTCGGGCGGGGCGCCGCGACGTAGCGGTGTAGCGGTGCGTCGTCGTCCCGCGGCACGACGGCGAGCGAGCGCTACGTCAGCGCCGCGCCGACCGGCCCGGCGACCTCGGGCAGCGCCAGGTAGCCCGCCCAGGAACCGTCGTCGAGGCGGTACGCCGCGGCGTGGAACCCCGGGGCCCGGTTGGTCACGCGCAGGGCCTCGATCCCCGGCGACCCGGCAGGCAGCGGGAAGACGTCGGGCGCGAGGTCGTGCAGCGCGAGCAGGTCGCGCGGGTCGCGGGGGCTCACCCAGCGCCCCACCCGCGCGGGGAACGCCAGCGGCGCGCGGGACTCCACCGCCTCCCGGACCGCCCGGATGCCGAGCGGCGAGCCCGGCGTGAGCAGCAGCGGCACGTCCGGGCCGCCCGTGCGGGCGGACAGCACCGAGTACGCCACGACGCTGCCGAGCGAGTGCGCGACGACGACGGCGGGCTCGACGCCCGACGTCGCATCGGCCAGGGCGTCGGCGAGGCCCGCGTCGATCACCCGCCGGACGGCGTCGTCGTGCAGGTAGGCGTACACGTCCCGGGTCAGCGTGAGCAGGACGGCGGCGCTGACGCCGGGAACGTAGCGGTCCACAAGGGCCAGCGTCGCGACGAGGGCGTCGACGAGGGCGTCTCCGACCACCCCCTCCGCCTCGACCGACGTCTCGACGGCTGGTGGGGCGGGCGACGGACCGGCGGGCCGGTGCCCGGCGGCCGCGAGGACCTCGCGCGCGACGTCGAGCACGAACCGCAGCTCGCCGTCCGGCAGGGCGCGCACCAGCCGGGGGAGCGCGGCCGGGTCGGCGGCCAGCGCGTGCACCGTCACCGGGGGCGGCGTGCCACCGTCGACCAGCCGCTCCAGGGTGTCGCCGTAGTAGACGAAGGACGCGTCGTCGTCCGTCGGCCGCAGCGGGGACCCCGCGGCCGCGAGGCCCGCGCCGAGCGCGCCGAGCCACTCCGCCTCGAGCGACTCCGGGTCGCGTCCGTCGAGGTCACGGCCGTGGACGAGCACCAGTCGGGTCACCCGGGCGACGGTACCGACCCGTGCCGGCCCGACCTCCCGGACGCGCCGTGCACGACCCGCCGGGCGCCGGGCGTGGGACGCTGTGCCCATGGGGAACACGGAGGATGTCGCAGCCCTGGTCGCCGAGGTGGAGCAGCAGGAGCGCGAGCTCGTGCTCACCCGGTTCACGCACGACGACGCGTGGCAGCTCGGCTGCCTGCTCGTCGAGCTCGCCACCGAGCGCGGCCTGGCCGTGACGGTCGACGTCCGCAAGGGGACCCAGCAGGTGTTCCACGCGGCGCGCGAGGGAACCACCGCGAACAACGACTCGTGGGTGCAGCGGAAGGTGCGCGTCGTGGAGCGGTTCGGGGCGTCGTCGTTCCTGGTGGGCCTGCGCGCCCGGGCGAGCGGTCAGGACTTCAACACCCTGCAGCAGCTGCCCCTGCAGGAGTACGCCGCGCACGGCGGCGCGTTCCCCGTGCGGGTCGAGGGCGTCGGGATCGTCGGTGTCGTCACCGTGTCCGGTCTGGCGCAGGCCGACGACCACGCGCTGGTCGTCGAGGCGCTCCGCGTGCAGGCCGCCGGCGGCGCCTGACTCCCGCGACGCCCGCCGTCTACGGTGGGCCCCGTGCCCGCGCTGCTCCTGACGAACGCCCGCCTCGCCGGCCGGCCCGACCGGCCCGTCGACGTCCTGCTCGACGACGGCCGGATCGCCGCGGTGACGCCGGCGGGCGCCCCCGCCCCGGTGCAGGTGAGCGCTGTGCCGGAGCGGGTCGACGTCGACGGCCGCACCGTGGTCCCCGGCCTGTGGGACGCGCACACGCACCTCACGCAGTGGGCGATGGTGCGCCAGCGCCTCGACGTGTCGGCGGCGACGAGCGCGGCACACGCCGCGGCCCTGGTGCGCGACCGCCTCGACCGGGCGGCGCCGCCCACCGGCGGCACGCCGCTCGTCGGCTACGGCTTCCGGTGGGCCACCTGGCCGGACGACCCGACCGCCGCGGTGCTCGACGCGGTTGCCGGCGACGTGCCGGTCGTCCTGCTGTCCGGCGACCTGCACAGCGCGTGGGCGTCGACGGCGGGCCTGCGCTTCCTCGGCATCGCGGAGCACCCGACCGGCCTGCTGCGCGAGGAGGAGTGGATGCCCGCCAGCCCGCGCATCGTCACGGTGGACGACGCCGTGGCGGACGCCCTGGTGGTGGACGCGGCGCGCGCGGCCGCCGCGCGCGGCGTCGTCGGCGTCGTCGACTTCGAGGTGGCGGACAACCTCACCGCGTGGCGCCGGCGGGTGGCCGGCGGCTGGGACGGCCTGCGCGTGCGCGCCGGCGTCTGGGAGCAGCACCTGGACGCGGTGCTCGGCGCCGGGCTGCGGCACGGCGACCCGCTCGGGGATCCCGCGGGGTCCGACCTCGTGACGCAGGGTCCGCTCAAGGTGATCAGCGACGGGTCGCTCAACACGCTCACGGCGTTCTGCTTCGAGGAGTACGCGGGTGTGGCCGGCCCGGACGCGCACGGCATCCTCAACATCGCGACCGACCGGCTCGCGCCCCTCATGGCCCGCGCGCACGCGGCCGGCCTGCGGTGCGCGATCCACGCCATCGGCGACCGCGCGAACTCCCTCGCCCTCGACGCGTTCGAGGCGTCCGGAGCCCGCGGGTCGGTGGAGCACGCACAGCTGCTGCGCCCCGACGACGTGGCGCGGTTCGCCGCGCTGGGCGTCACCGCGAGCGTGCAGCCCGAGCACGCGATGGACGACCGCGACGTCGCCGAGGAGCTGTGGCCCGGCCGTACCGCGCGCGCGTTCCCGCTGGCAGAGCTGCGTGCCGCGGGCGTGCCGCTGACCCTCGGGTCGGACGCGCCCGTCGCCCCGCTCGACCCGTGGGTCGCGATCGCCTCCGCCGTCACCCGGTCGCGTGACGGCCGCGCGCCCTGGCACCCGGAGCAGCGGATCGACGTGCGCGCCGCCCTCGAGGCGTCCGCCGACGGCCGGCCGCTGGACCTCGCCGTCGGCGGCCCCGCCGACCTGGCCCTGCTCGACGTCGACCCGCTCGCGCTGCCGGCAGCGCACGACGACGCGGCGGCGCACGACCCGGTGGCGCTGGCCGGCGCGCTGCGCGCCACCGCCGTCGCCAGCACGCTCGTCGCCGGCCGCTGGACCCACGACGCCCTGTAGAACACGCCTTCCAGCAAGCGATCTGCCGTGTAATCGGGCCGGTTGACACGGC
>NZ_JBHTVZ010000024.1:0-54824 GCF_042792715.1 Isoptericola sp. NPDC056618
GGCGTCCGCGCAAGGATGCGCGGCCGCCCGTCCTACCTCGGCGGATCTCGTACTACCTCGGCAGGGTCAGGCGGGCTCGTCCGCGAGCTTGTAGCCCAGGCCGCGGACGGTGAGCAGGAGCTGCGGTGCCCCCGGGTCGGCCTCGATCTTGGAGCGGATGCGCTTCACGTGAACGTCGAGCGTCTTCGTGTCGCCCACGTAGTCCGCACCCCAGACCCGGTCGATGAGCTGCCCGCGGGTGAGCACCCGGCCGGCGTTGCGCAGCAGCAGCTCCAGCAGGTCGAACTCCTTGAGCGGCAGCGACACCGCGTCGCCGCCCACCGTGACGGTGTGCCGCTCCACGTCCATCCGCACCGGGCCGACCTCGAGCACGGGCTCGCCGTCGTCGTCGTGCCCGTTCGAGGCCGCCTCGGGGGCCGCGGGGCCGCGCCGGCGCATCACCGCGCGCATGCGGGCCAGCAGCTCGCGGAAGGAGTACGGCTTGGTGACGTAGTCGTCGGCGCCCAGCTCGAGGCCCACGACCTTGTCGATCTCGGAGTCCTTGGCCGTGAGCATGATGACGGGCACGTCGCCGCGCTGCCGCAGCTCCCGGCACACCTCCGTGCCGGACAGGCCGGGCAGCATGAGGTCGAGCAGCACCAGGTCGGCGCCGCCGTCGTCGTAGGCGGCCAGCGCGTCGACCCCGTTCGAGGCCTCCACGACCTCGAAACCCTCGCGGGTGAGCTGATATGTCAGGGGGTCCCGGTAGGACTCCTCGTCCTCGACCACCAGGATGCGCGTCACGCACCTACCTCCTCGTCCGTCGTGCCTCGGTTGTGCTGATGGTTGTGCAGATGGGTGTGCTGATGGGTGTGCTGATGGTCGTGCTGGTCGGCGTGACCCGCGGTGAGCTCCGGGTCGCCCTGCGCGAGCTCCTGCGGCACGTCGGCCGCGGGGATGCGCAGGGTGAACGTCGAGCCCTTGCCCGGCTCGGACCAGATCTGCACGTCGCCGCCGTGGTCGGCCGCCACGTGCTTGACGATGCTCAGGCCCAGGCCGGTGCCGCCCGTGTCGCGCGAGCGTGCCGGGTCGACGCGGTAGAAGCGCTCGAAGACCCGGTCGTGCTCGTCGGGGGCGATGCCCACGCCCTGGTCGACGACGTCGATCTCGACCAGGCCGCGGCGCACGCGCACCCCCAGCCCCACGCGGGTGTTCTCCGGCGAGTAGGCGACGGCGTTGTCGAGCAGGTTGCGCACCGCGGTGACGAGCAGGTTGTGGTCGCCGTACACGAGGACGTCGGCCGAGCCGCCGACCGTGATCGTGATGTTCTTCGCCTGCGCGGTGGTGCGGGCGCGGTCCACGGCCTCGGCCACGACGTCGCGCACCGGGATCGTCGTGACCTCCTGCAGCGCGCCCGCCACCTGCAGCCGGGACAGCTCGATGATCTCGTGCACCAGGGCGGACAGGCGCTGCGCCTCCGCCTGCATGCGCTCGGCGAAGCGCCGCACCGCGACCGGGTCGTCCGCGGCGTCCTGCACCGTCTCCGCCAGCAGGGCGAGCGCCCCTACCGGCGTCTTGAGCTCGTGCGAGACGTTGACGACGAAGTCGCGGCGGATGGCCTCGACGCGGCGGGCCTCGGTGCGGTCCTCGGCGAGCACGAGCAGCTTGTCCGGGCCGACGGGCGCCACCCGGACCTGCAGCAGCACCGTGCCCGACCCGATCGGGCCGCGCGGCAGCTCCAGCTCCTTCTCGCGGATCACGCCGTCCCGACGCACCTCGCGCACCAGGTCGACGATCGCCGGGTGCTGCAGGGCGTCGTTGCGCACCACGCCCAGCGCGTACGCCGGAGGGGACGCCCGCACGACGTCGTCGTCCTCGTCCAGGACCACCGCGGCCGACCGCAGCACCGCGAGCACGCGGACGAGCCCCTCGTCGAGCTCGGCGGGGGCTGCCTCGGGCGACCGGCGCTGGACACGCTCGGAGAAGCGGAAGGCGAGGGTCGCGATCACGCCCACCACGACCCCGAAGATGCCCGCGACGACCGCGGTCACGCCCTGGATGATTCCGTCCACGAGGCAAGCGTAGGTCGCGGTGGCCCGGGAATCCGTCGCGGAGCGGAACTGCTCAGCGAGCCGTCGCCCACTGTTCACCTCCGACCCTCCCGGAGTTCACCTGGGCGCCCCCGGCCCGTCCACGAGCCGTGTCAGGCTGGCAGCAGACCTATTACCCCGAGAGGACTGCGATGCGAGAGATCTTCGAGGCCGAGCTGCGCCAGGTCGGTGACGACCTCATCGAGATGAGCCGGCTCGTCGAGTCGGCCATCCGGCGCGCGGGCGACGCCCTGCTGGAGGCCGACCACCAGCTCGCGCAGGAGGTGATCGCCTCCGACCACGCGATCGACCGGCTCGAGAGCGAGCTCGACGAGCGCTGCGTGCACCTGCTGGCCCAGCAGCAGCCCGTCGCCACCGACCTGCGGGTCGTCATCTCCGCGCTGCGCATCAGCGCCTCGCTCGAGCGGATGGGCGACCTCGCCCGGCACGTCGCCGAGATCGCCCGCGGGCGGTACCCCGCCCAGGCCGTGCCCGCGCCCGCCCGCGAGACGTTCGTCAAGATGCACGGCGCGGCGGTGCACGTCGCGCAGCGCACGACGGCGCTGCTCGCCACGCGCGACGTCGCCCTCGCCGCGGAGGTGCAGCAGGACGACGACCTCCTGGACGCCCTGCACCAGGACACCTTCGCCGCGACGCTCGACCCGGAGTGGCCCGGCACCACGCAGGAGACCGTCGACGTCACGCTGCTCGGCCGCTACTACGAGCGGTTCGGCGACCACGGCGTCTCCGTCGCGCGCCGCATCACGTTCCTCGTCACCGGCAACTTCGACGACGAGCACGCCCGCACCGACGCCTGACCGCCCGCGAGGTAGTTCCGGGCTCCGCGAGGTAGTCCCCCTGCCGGCGAGGTAGTACGAGCTCCGCGAGGTAGTACTACCTCGCGGAGCTTCGTACTACCTCGCCGTTTCTCGTACTACCTCGGCTCAGAGGACGCGGCACCCGAGGGGCCGCGGACCAGCGCGACGCGGCGGGGGCCGTCCATGAGGACGTCGACGGCGTCCACCCACTGCTCGACGGCGCCGGGCAGGCCGCGCACGGCGTCCCCGGCGGCGTCCCGCAACAGCTCGGGCAGCGCGCGCAGCCCGCGGGACGGGCGGTCGAAGAACGGCTCCGTCGCGGGGCCGTCGAGGGCCGGCAGCCCCAGCTCGCGCTGCCGCTCGTGCAGCGCGTCGCACGCGGCGCCGAGCGCGGCGTCCCGCTCCTGCCAGGTCGTGGCCGCGAGCGCCCGGTCCAGGTGCGGGCCCGCGGTCACGGCCGACGGGAGGCCCGCGAACGCGGTGCCGAGCCACTTGGGGTAGGGCGGCCAGCGCCGCTCCAGCAGCAGGCCGAGCCGCAGCAGGGAACCCGCCAGCCGCGCGGCGAGCACCCGCGACCCGGTGTCGTCCCCCCGTACCCCGGTGCGCCCGACGAACGGCAGCTCCTGCCCGACCCGCGCCCACTCGGCCGCGAGGACGTGCAGCCACACGTCGTGCGGGTACCAGGCGAGCCGGTCCCGGATCGCGGTGAGCTCCCCCGGCCCGTCGTGGAAGACGGCGCCGGCTGTCACCTCCAGCACGCTCTGCCCCGTGAGCGCCAGCCAACCCACGGCGTCGAGGTCGGTCGTCGGGTCGAGCCCGAGCCGCGAGGTCGCGAACCCGCGCGGGCTCGCGACCTCGACACGATGGCGCACCACCGGGTCCCAGGTCGTGGCGAACCGCACCGGAAGGCCCGCGTGCTCGGCCGGCAGCGCGCCCTCCAGGTGGGTGTCGACGGCCGCGACGTCCCGCTCGTCGACCAGCAGCGTGAGCCGCAGCCCCCAGTCGTGGTCGCGCGACGTCGCGTCGTCGAGCCCCAGGACGTCGGACCCGCTGCCCAGCCGGCCCGCGGCGTACGGCAGGCCGGGACGCCACGCCTGCAGCAGGGGGCGGACGACGTCGTCGTGGTACGCGCGGGCGAGGTCGATGCCGGTGGTCACGCCGCCATGCTGCCAGCAGGCCGCCGGAGGGCCGTCACACCGCGGCCCGCCGTACCGTCGAGAGGCTGAGGAGAGGAGACCACCATGAGGGTCCTCGTCGCCGGAGCGACCGGAGCCGTCGGCAGCAGGCTGGTGCCGCTGCTGCTCTCGGCGGGACACCAGGTCGTCGGCACCGCACGCAGCGAGCCGCGCCTCGAGGCGGTGCGTGCCGCGGGGGCGGAAGGGGTCGTCATGGACGGCCTGGACCCCGGCTCCGTCCGGGACGCCGTCACGGCCGCCGCGCCGGACGTCGTCGTGCACCAGCTCACCGCCCTGTCGTCGATCTCCGGCGACTTCCGCCGCTTCGACCAGGACTTCGCCGTCACCAACCGGCTGCGGACCGAGGGCACCGACTCCCTGCTCGCCGCGGCCGTCGCGGCGGGGGCCCGGCGGTTCGTGGCCCAGAGCTACACCGGGTGGCCCAACGAGCGGGCCGGCGCCCTGGTGAAGACCGAGGAGGACCCCCTCACCGGCGACCCCGGCAAGGAGGCCGTCCGGTCGTTGCGCGCCATCGTGCACCTCGAGCGTGCGGTGACCGGCACGCCGGGCGTCGAGGGCGTCGTCCTGCGCTACGGGGCGTTCTACGGGCCAGGCCAGGCCCTCTCGCGCACGGGCGCCGTGGCCGACCTGGTCCGCCGCGGGCGCTTCCCCGTGGTGGGGGGCGGCACGGGCATGTGGTCGTTCATGCACGTCGACGACGCCGCGACGGCGGCGGCGGCCGCCGTCGACCACGGCGCGCCGGGGATCTACCACGTCGTCGACGACGACCCGGCACGGGTGGCCGACTGGCTGCCGTACCTGGCCGAGCAGCTCGGCGGGCGGCGGCCGATGCGGCTGCCGGCCTGGCTCGCCCGGCCGATGCTCGGCCAGCTGGGGACGGCCATGATGACGACGGTCCGCGCGTCGTCCAACGCCAAGGCGCGACGCGAGCTGGGCTGGGCGCCGCGGTTCGCGAGCTGGCGCGAGGGGTTCCGGACCGGACTGGGTTGACCGCCCGGTCCCCTCGGACGACGACGGCGCCGCACCCGGGAGGGTGCGGCGCCGTCGTGCCGTGGGCCGTCCGAGGGACGGGGCCCGGTGTTACTTGCCCTGGTTCGCGACCGCCGCGATGGCGTCCTTCGCGGCCTCGGGGTCGAGGTACGTGCCGCCCGGGTTGGTCGGCTTCAGCGTCTCCTCGTCGAGCTCGTACACCAGCGGGATGCCCGTGGGGATGTTCAGCCCGGCGATGGTCTGGTCGTCGACGCCGTCGAGGTGCTTGACGATGGCGCGCAGCGAGTTGCCGTGCGCGGCGACCAGGACGGTCTTGCCGGCCTGGAGGTCCGGGACGATCTCCCCGTCCCAGTACGGCAGGGCCCGGTCGAGCACCTGCTTGAGGGCCTCCGCGCGCGGGATGGGCTCACCGGCGTAGCGGACGTCCGAGTCCTGCGAGAACTCCGAGCCCAGCTCGATCTCGGGCGGCGGCACGTCGTAGGAACGGCGCCAGAGCATGAACTGCTCCTCGCCGTACTGGTCGCGCACCTGCTTCTTGTCCTTGCCCTGCAGGTCGCCGTAGTGGCGCTCGTTGAGGCGCCAGTTGCGCTTGACCGGGATCCAGTGGCGGTCGGCGGCGTCGAGGGCCAGGTTCGCCGTGTTGATGGCGCGGCGCAGCAGCGACGTGTGCACGACGTCGGGGGTGACGCCCGACTCCTTGAGCAGCTCGCCGCCGCGCTTCGCCTCCGCGGTGCCCTTCTCCGACAGCGGCACGTCCACCCAGCCGGTGAAGAGGTTCTTCGCGTTCCACTCGCTCTCGCCGTGGCGGAGCAGCACGAGGGTGTAGGTCATGGGGTCCATCCTGCCTGCTGCCCGGCGCCGCCCGCACCGCGGGTCGGATCCCGGACTCGCGCCGTCCGGATCGAGCGGCCGGATCGAGCGGCCGGGTCAGGAGTCCGCGCGCTCGAGCACGAACACGGGGATCTCGCGGTCGGTCTTCGTCTGGTAGTCCGCGTAGTCGGGGTACGCGGCGACCGACCGCTCCCACCAGAGCGCCTTCTCGTCGCCGGTGACCTCGCGCGCGACGTACTCGTGCTTCTCCGGGCCGTCCTGGAGCTCCACCCGCGGGTTCGCCAGCACGTTGTAATACCAGACCGGGTGCTTCGGGGCGCCGCCCAGCGACGCGACGACGGCGTACGTGCCGTCGTGCTCCACGCGCATCAGCGGGGCCTTGCGGAGTGCGCCGGTCTTCGCGCCGACGGTCGTGAGGATGACGACGGGCATCCCGCGCATCGTCGTGCCCTTGGTGCCGCCCGAGCTCTCGTACTGCTCGACCTGGTTCGCGGCACGGGTGGACGGGCTGGGGACGTACTCTCCGGTGATCGGCATGCCACGTGCAATTCCCTGCCCGGGCGATCCATTCCCGGGCTACCGCGACGAGCGGGCCCGGTGCACCTTCGCCGCCTGGGCGTACACGTCGAGCATCGCCGCGGCGGCGCGGTCCCAGCTGAAGCGCTCGCTGGCGCGCCGGGCACCGGCGGCGAGGCGGGCGCGACGCTCGTCGTCGGCGAGGAGGTCGCCGAGCTCGCGCGCCCACGTCCACGGGCCGTGGTCGGGCACGAGGACGCCGGACGTCCCGTCCACCACGACCGTCTGCAGCCCGCCCACCGCGGCCGCGACGACCGGGGTCCCCGCCGCCTGCGCCTCGGCGGCCACCAGGCCGAACGACTCGTTGTGCGACGGCACCGCGACGACGTCCGCCGCGCGCAGGTAGTCGACCAGCTCCTCGCGCGGCACCGGCGGGCGCACGTCGAGGTGGTCGGTGACACCGACCTGGTGGGCCAGCGCCTCGAGCTCGCGCACCGCCGTCGCGCGGCCGCTGGCGCCGCCCAGCACGACAAGGGTCGGCACGCGCGAGCCGCCGCCGTCGCACCACGCCTCGGGCTCGGCGGCGTCGCCGGAGCTCGCGTGGTCGGCCAGCACCCCGAGCGCGCGGACCAGGACGTCCGGGCCCTTGAGGAGCTGGACGCGGCCCGCGAACAGCACGATCTTCCGGTCGGTGGGCAGGCCGAGCCGCTCGCGCAGGGCGCGGCGCGCCGCGTCGGCGTCCTCCCCCACCGCTGGCTCGAGCGGGCGGAAGACCTCGAGGTCGACGCCGGGCGCCACGACGTGGACGCGGTCCGGGTCGGCGCGGTACTCCTGCTCGAGGTCACGGGCCTCCTCGCGGGTCGAGGCGACCAGCCCGTCGGCGGCCTCGACCACCTGCTCCTCCCCCACGACCCGGCCCACGGGCTCCGGGGTGTCCCCCGGGGCCAGGGCCGCGTTCTTCACGCGCGCCATCGTGTGCATGGTGTGCACGAGCGGGACGTCCCACCGCTCGGCGGCCAGCCAGCCCACCTGCCCCGACAGCCAGTAGTGGCTGTGCACGACGTCGTACCAGTGCGGCGGGCGGTGGGCTTCCGCCCGCAGGACGCCGGCGGTGAACGCGCAGAGCTGGCCCGGCAGGTCGTTCTTGTCCAGCCCCTCGTACGGGCCCGCGGACACGTGCACCACCCGGATCCCCGGCTCGACGTCGACCCAGCGCGGCTGCGCGGACGCCGTCGCGCGCGTGAAGATCTCGATCTCCGCCCCCCGGCGGGCCAGGGCGCGGGCCAGCTCCATGACGTAGACGTTCATGCCGCCCGCGTCCCCCGTGCCGGGCTGGTCGAGCGGCGACGTGTGCACCGACAGCATCGCCACCCGCGGACCGGGCCGCTCGCCGGGGGTGGTCATCACGACTCCAGCACGCAGGCGGGAGGCGTCGGCAGCGCGTGCCGCGCCACCACCTCGCCGGTGCCCGTCGCGGGGTCGACCCGGACCGTCGCGAGCTCGCTGCGGCCCTGCAGCGCGACGACGACGGTCTCGGCACCGTCGGCGTCCGTGCCGGGCTGCGCGGAGCCGAGGACGGCGTGGTGGCGCGGCCACGCGCCGTCGCCGAGCGGGACGTCGGCGAGGTGCCGCAGGACCGGCGTCCCGCCGTCCGTCGCCACCGCGAGCACGGCGAGCAGGTCCGCGCCGCGCAGGCCGACGTGCAGGCGCGTGCCGTCGGCGCTCAGCGTGACGTGCGCGGGGAAGTCGCGGCCCGCCTCCGCCGCCGGCGAGACCGGCACTGCCGCCGCGGCCGTCCACCCGGCGCCGTCGCGCACCAGCACGTGCGCGCGGGCGTCGAGCTCCCCGACGACGACGAGCGAGCCGTCCGGCAGCGTGACGAGGTGGCGCGGCCCGGTGCCGGGCGGCAGGACGGCGGCGACGTCGGCCGCGGCGCCCGCCTCGGCGCCCTTGGCGGGGTACCGCCGCACGACGTCGGCGCCCAGGTCGCACACCAGCACGCCGTCGCCGGCCTCGGCCACGAAGTGCGCGTGCGGGCCGGCCTGCCGCTCGACGACGGGCCCGCTGCCCACGCCGGGGTGCGCGACGACACCCTCCGCCGCGAGGTCGCCCGTCGCCGGGTCGACGTCCACGGACGCGGCGACGCCGTCGCCGTAGTTCGCGACCCACACGGTGCCCCCGAGGGCCAGCACGTGGCACGGGTCGTCGCCCCCGGACGCGAGGGAGCCCGACGGCGCGAGCCGGGCGCCGTCGTCGGCGTCCTCCACGCGGAACGCCGAGAGCGTCCCCGCGGGGGTCTCGCCCACCGCGTAGAGCGTGCGGCCGGTCGGGTGCAGCGCCAGGAACGAGGGCGACGTGGCGGCCACGGCCGGCGCCGCCGCCTCCACCGCGCCGTCCGGGCCCAGGGCGACCCGCCAGATGCTCTCCCCGCTGCCGGGGCCACCGCCCGGCTGCGGGTAGGTGCCGACCCAGAGCTGCGCCCGCGCGTCCCGTTCCGTCATGGCCTCAGCCTATGACCGCACGACCGCCGCCCCGGAACGCGCACGACCCCCGACCGGAGCCCGGTCGGGGGTCGTGCGGGATGCTCACGCAGCCGTCAGTGGGCGGCCTCGTAGGCTTCGAGGACGGAGCTGGGGATACGGCCGCGGTCGCTCACCTTGTGGCCGTTCTCGCGGGCCCACTCGCGGATCTTGGCGAGCTGCGCGCGGTCGGTGCCGGTGCGACGGGCGGCGCTCCGCGTGCCGCCGCCCAGCCGCGTCGTGGTCTTGCGACCGTGACCGATCCAGGTGGCGAAAGCGTCCCGGAGCTCGGCCGCGTGCCTGGCCGTGAGGTCGATCTCGTACGAGACCCCGTCGAGCGCGAAGGTGACGGTCTCGTCGGCGTCGCCCCCGTCGATATCGTCGATCAGGACGATCTGCTGCTTCTGGACCACGTGAATTCCCCTCGGTCACGATATTCGGACAGAAGTGAGAATGCCCCTCGGGTCACTCGATTGTCAATCCGAATCCCCGGAATGGGAATCGCGCGACAGAATTCAGCGAGTTTCGGTTTCGGGGGCCGCGGCCGCAGCGGCCGCCGCCTCTTCCGCGTCCATCCTCTCGAGCGCGATCCGCTCGTTCCGGTCCGCGTGCAGGATCTTGCGCATCGCGAGCCAGAACAGCAGGCCCACGCCGACCGACGGGGCGAGCCCGCTCATGATCGCGAGAAAGGTGTCCATGGGATGACTTTCGTTCAGGCCGTCGGCTTGACGAGCGGGAAAAGGATGGTCTCGCGGATTCCGAGGCCGGTGAGCGCCATGAGGAGCCGGTCGACGCCCATGCCCATGCCGCCCGACGGCGGCATCGCGTGCTCCATCGCGGTGAGGAAGTCCTCGTCGAGCGCCATCGCCTCGTCGTCGCCCGCGGCGGCGAGGCGCGCCTGGTCCTCGAACCGCTGGCGCTGGACGACGGGGTCCACGAGCTCGGAGTACCCCGTGGCCAGCTCGAAGCCGCGCACGTACAGGTCCCACTTCTCGACGACACCCGGGATCGTGCGGTGCGCGCGCACCAGCGGAGAGGTCTCGACCGGGAAGTCGCGCACGAAGGTCGGCGCGTAGAGGTCGTCGCCCACGTGGTGCTCCCACAGCTCCTCGACGAGCTTGCCGTGGTTCGACTTCTTCGGGTCCACCGAGATCTCGGCCTTCTCGGCGAGGGCGAGAAGGTGGTCGACGGTCGTCTCGGGCGTGATCTCCTCGCCGATCGCCTCCGAGAGAGATCCGTACATCGTGATCTGCGCCCATTCGCCGCCGAGGTCGTACTCCTCGCCGTCCGGAAGGGTGACCGTCGTGGTGCCGAGAACGTCGAGAGCGGCCTTCTGCACGAGATCCTGGGTGAGCGCGCCGATCGTGTTGTAGTCGCCGTACGCCTCATAGGCCTCGAGCATCGCGAACTCCGGAGAGTGCGTCGAGTCCGCGCCCTCGTTACGGAAGTTACGGTTGATCTCGAAAACCTTCTCGATGCCGCCGACGACCGCGCGCTTGAGGAAGAGCTCCGGCGCGATCCGCAGGAAGAGGTCGATGTCGTACGCGTTCATGTGCGTGCGGTACGGGCGCGCCGAGGCGCCGGACGCGATGGTCTGCAGCATCGGCGTCTCGATCTCGAGGAACCCGCGGTCGTGGAAGTTGTCGCGCATCGAGCGGACGACGCCGGCGCGGGTGCGGACCATCTCGCGGGCCGCGGGCCGTGCGATGAGGTCGACGTACCGCTGGCGGACCCGCGCCTCCTCCGAGAGGTCCTTGTGCAGCACGGGCAGCGGGCGCAGGGCCTTGGCCGCCATCGCCCAGCTGTCGGCGAACACGCTCAGCTCGCCGCGCCGGGAGGAGCCCACCCGGCCGTGCACGAACAGGTGGTCGCCCAGGTCGACGTCGGTCTTGAACGACGCCAGCGACTCCTCGCCGACCTCCTTGAGGCTGAGCATCGCCTGCAGGCGGCGCCCCTCGCCGTCCTGCAGGGTGACGAAGCACAGCTTGCCGGTGTTGCGCAGGAACACGACGCGGCCGGCGACGCCGACGACGTCGTCCGTCTCCTGGCCGGCCTCGAGGTGCTCGTAGCCGGCCCGGACCTCGGCGATCGAGTGCGTGACCGGCAGGCTCACCGGGTAGGGCTCGACGCCCTGCTCCAGGAGCCGGTCGCGCTTCTCCCGGCGCACGCGCATCTGCTCCGGGAGGTCGTCCGTGGCCGCGGAGTCGATCGCGGGGTCGACGGCGGGCACGGCGGAGGCGGGGTTCTGCGGGGAGGTCACCCGTCGATTCTACGGGCGACGCACCTCACACCCGCCCGGCGGGGTCGGACGCGGTCAGGACGCCGCGGGCCGGGATCACGCGCGCAGGTCGAGCGCCAGGTCGAGGATCGGGGCGGAGTGCGTGAGCGCGCCGACGGACAGGTAGTCGACGCCGGTGCCGGCGACCTCGCGGGCCCGGTCCAGCGTGAGGTTGCCCGTCGCCTCCAGCTCGACGTGCGGGGGCACGCCGTCGCGCCCCTGGCGTTCGCGGACCGCGGCGACGGTCGCGGCGAGGACGGGCGTGGGCATGTTGTCGAGCAGCAGGAAGTCCGCGCCGGCGTCGAGCGCCTCCATCGCCTGGGCGGTGGTGTCGGCCTCGACCTGGACCAGCACGTCGGGGAAGGTGCGGCGGACGGCGCCGATCGCACCCCGCACCGAGCCCGCCGCGACGACGTGGTTGTCCTTGACCATCGCGACGTCGTGCAGGCCCATGCGCTTGTTGGTGCCCCCGCCGGCGCGGACGGCGTACTTCTCCAGGGCTCGCAGGCCCGGCGTCGTCTTGCGGGTGTCGAGCACCTGGGCGCCCGTGCCGGCGAGCTCGCGCGACCAGGCCGCCGTCGCCGTCGCGACCCCCGACGCGCGGGAGGCGAGGTTGAGCAGCGTCCGCTCCGCGACGAGGAGCACCTGCACGGGGCCCGCGAGGGCGGCGAGCACCTGCCCGGGCGTGACGGCGTCGCCGTCCTGCGCGTGGAACGTCACGGTCGGGGCCGGGAGCCCGAGACGACCGGCGACCTGGCGCAGCACCTCCGCCACCACGACGAGCCCCGCGACGGTGCCCGCCGACCGGGCCACGAGGTCCGCGGTGCCCGTGGCCGACGCCGGCACCGTGGCCTGCGTCGTGACGTCGCGGCCGGGCGCCGCGCCGAGGTCCTCGTCCAGCGCGGTCTCGACGACGCGGGCGACCCATGCCGCGTCCAGCCCGGGCTCGACGGCGGACGGCTGGTCGTGCACGGGCAGGTCGCGGGAGAGGTCCGGGCGCAGGTCGGTCACGGTGCGCAACGCTACCCTCCGCGAGGTGGTACCGGGCCTGCCGAGTGCTACCTCGCGGAGTCTCGTACTACCTCGGCAGATTCGGTACTACCTCGCGGGCTCGTTCCACCTCGCGGAGGGTGCCGTCCTCGTCGAGGGCGAGCGTGACGCGGCGCCGCCACGCCGGGTCCGGCGCGGGGAAGTCGGTGCGGAAGTGCCCTCCGCGGGACTCCTCGCGCACGCGGGCGGCGTGCACCAGCGCGCTGGCGACCTGGTGCACGGTGGTGGTCTCCCACTCGGCGACCTGCGGGTCTGCGACGACGTCGGTCGCGCGGTGAGCGTCCGTCCGGACCCCGGCCAGCGCCTGCGCTGCGCGCTCCAGCGACTCCGCCGACCGCACGGGGCCCGCGCCGTCCGACGTCGCGCGCTGCACGCGCGAACGGGCTGCCGCCGCGACGAGCGCCGCCCCGCCCGGGCGCTCCTCGGGCTCGGGGGCCCGGCGTGGCCCGCCGTCCTCGACCTGCCGCACGACGTCGCGCGCGGCGCGGTGGGCGAAGACCAGGCCCTCTAGCAGCGAGTTGGAGGCCAGCCGGTTGGCGCCGTGCACGCCCGTGCACGCCACCTCCCCGACCGCGTACAGGCCGGGCACCGAGGTGCGGCCGCGCGGGTCGGTCACGACGCCGCCCGAGTGGTAGTGCTGGGCGGGCGCCACCGGCACCGGCTCCTCGGTCCAGTCGATGCCCTGGGCCAGCAGGCGGGCCGTGATGGTCGGGAAGCGGCGGCGCAGGAAGCCCGCCCCGAGGTGGCGGGCGTCGAGCAGCACGTGGTCGGCGTTCGTCGCGGCCATCCGCCGCACGATGGCGTGCGCGACGACGTCCCGCGGCGCCAGCTCGGCCAGCTCGTGCTCGGCCGGCATGAAACGGGCGCCGTCGACGTCGAGCAGCAGCGCACCCTCGCCGCGCACCGCCTCGCTGATGAGCGGCAGCTGCCCCTTGGCTCCCATGCCCTGCCACAGCACGGTGGGGTGGAACTGGACGAACTCCAGGTCGCCCACGGCCGCGCCCGCGCGCAGCGCGGCGGCGATGCCGTCCCCCGTCGCGCCGGGCGGGTTGGTCGACGAGCGGAACACCTGCCCGATGCCGCCGGTCGCGAGCACCACGACCGGTGCCAGCGCGGCCCCCACGCCGTCGCGGCTGCCCGCGCCGCGCACGTGCAGCGTGACGCCGGCGACCGAGCGGTGCCCGTCGGGGCCCGGGGCTCCGGTGAGGACGTCGAGCACCAGCGCGTTCTCGAGCACCTCGATGCCCGGGTCGTCGCGCACCGCCTCGATCTGCGCGACCAGGGCGCGGGAGATCTCGGCCCCGGTCGCGTCGCCGCCGGCGTGCGCGATGCGGTCGGCGCGGTGCCCGCCCTCGCGGGTGAGGGCGATGCCGCCGTCCGGGCCGACGTCGAACGACGTGCCGCGGGCCACGAGCTCGCGCACGCGGTCCGGGCCCTCCGTGACGAGCACGCGCACGGCCTCCGGGTCGCTGAGGCCGCCGCCGGCCGCCAGCGTGTCCGTGAGGTGGGCGTCGGGGGTGTCGTCGGGGTGCAGGGCCGCGGCGATGCCGCCCTGCGCCCACACCGTGGAGCCGGACGAGAGCGCGCCCTTGGTGACGAGCAGCACGCGCGGCACGCGCGAGCGCAGCTCCAGCGCCGCGGTCAGCCCGGCGATGCCGGTGCCGACGACGATCGCGTCGGCGGCCGTCGTCCAGCCGGGGGCGGGGGCGGCGAGGGCGCGGGCCAGCCGCGGCCCGGTCACGGACGGTTCACCGGGGGCGTCACCGGACGGCCGCGAAGGGCACGCCGCTGGACTCCAGGCCGAAGCCGTCGGGCACCTGTCCCGGGTCGTCGTCGAGCTCGACGATCCGGTTCTCCGGGTCGACGAACACGACGGCCGGGGAGTACGTGCGCGCGTCGGCGTCCGACATCGTGCCGTACGCGATGACGATGACCGTGTCCCCGGGGTGCACCAGGTGCGCGGCCGCGCCGTTGATGCTCACCTGGCGACCGCCGCGCTCGCCCGGGATGACGTAGGTCGTGAGGCGGGCGCCGTTGGTGACGTCCACCACGTCGACCTGCTGGCCCGGGTAGAGGTCGGCCGCGTCGAGGAGGTCGGCGTCGATGGTGATCGAGCCGACGTAGTGCAGGTCCGCCTGCGTCACCGTGGCGCGGTGGATCTTGCCGATCATCATCGGCCGCTGCAGGGAGGCGGGGCGGTTCGCGTGCTCAGTCACTGGCGTTCTCCTGGGGGTCCTCACCGGTAGCAGGGCCGCTGGCAGGGCTGCCGGCGAGGTCCACGGCCTGGTTGTCGATCAGTCGGGTGGCGCCCGTACGCGCCGCCACGAGGAGGAGGGCGGGGCCGCGGAAGTCCGCGGGCACCGGGTCCACGGTAGTCGGGTCGACGAGTGCGAGGTAATCGACCTCAACGCCCGCGGCCCCGTCCAGGATTCCCGAGGCCGCCTCCACGACCGCCGACGCACCCCCGCCGGCCGCGTCCGCGCCGGCGCGCAGGGCCCTCGAGAGCGCGAGCGCCGAGGCCCGCTCGTCGTCGGACAGGTAGGCGTTGCGCGAGGACAGCGCGAGCCCGTCGGCGTCGCGCACGATCGGCACGCCGAGCACCTCGACGTCCACGTCCAGGTCGCGCACCATGCGGCGCACGGCCAGCAGCTGCTGGGCGTCCTTCTCCCCGAACAGCGCGACGTCGGGGCGCGTCAGGTGCATGAGCTTGAGCACCACGGTGAGCACGCCGTCGAGGTGGCCGGGGCGCGTCTCGCCCTCCAGCACCTCGCCGACCCGGCCCGCCGACACCCGCACGATCGGGTCGCCGTCGGGGTAGACGACGTCCGGGGTGGGCGCGAAGACGACGTCCGCGCCGACGCTCGCCAGCTTCGCGACGTCGCCGTCCAGGTCGCGCGGGTAGCGGTCCAGGTCCTCCCCCGCACCGAACTGCAGCGGGTTGACGAAGATCGTCACGATCACCTGGCCGGTGGGGCCGGCCGCCTCGCGGGCCGCCCGCACCAGCTGCAGGTGCCCCTCGTGCAGGGCGCCCATGGTCATGACGACGGCGCGGCGGTCCGTCGGCTCCGGGCCGGACAGCGTCCATGCCCCGAGCGCGTCGTGCAGGTCCGCCCGGGAGCTCACGACGGCGGGCGCGTGCGGGGTGGTGGTCATCGGGGCTCCTGCGGGTCGTCGGGGTGGGACGCGGGCGGCGGCGCGAGGGCGTCGAGCAGCTCGCGGGCCGCGCGGTCGTCGATGCGGTGGGCGGCGAGCGCACGGCTCGTGGCACCGCGCGACAGCTCGGTGTACGACGCCGGCACGTCGGTGGCGCCCGTCCCGGCCGCCAGCGCCCGCAGGGCGTCGAGGTGCGTGCGCACCGTGCCGACGTCGCCGCGCGACACCGGGCCGGTGAGGGCCGTGATCGCCCCCGGCCCGTCGGGCACGTCGGCGGCGCGCGTCGCGCCGTCGAGCGCGGCGGACAGGAGCGGCGCGAGCGCGCGCCCCGGCTGCTCGACGCCGGCCGCCGCGAGCGCCTGGGCGGCCTGCGCCACCAGCACCACGAGGTGGTTCGCGCCGTGCGCGAGGGCCGCGTGGTAGAGCCCGCGGGCCTCCTCCGCGACGATCACCGGCTCCCCGCCGACCTCGACGACGAGCGCCTGGCCGATCGGCTGCACGGCCGACGGCGCCGTGACCGCGAACGTGCAGCCCTCCAGCCGGTGCAGGTCGAGCGACGTGCCCGTGAACGTCATCGCCGGGTGCAGCGCCACCGGGATGGCACCGGCCTTCCGCGCCGGGTCGAGGACGCCCACGCCGTACCGGCCGGACGTGTGCACGACGAGCTGCCCGGGCTGCCACGCGCCGAGCGTCGCCAGGCCGCTCACGACCTCCGCGAGCGCGTCGTCGGGCACCGCGAGCAGCACCATCTCGGCGCGCTCCACGACGTCGGTCACCTCGAGGTGCGGCACGCCCGGCAGGAGCGTCGCGATCCGCTCCCGCGACTCCTCGCTGACCCCGCTCGCGCCCACCACCGTGTGGCCCGCCGCGCGCAGCGCGCTACCGAGGACAGCGCCCACCCGGCCGGCGCCGACGACGCCGACGCCGAGGCGGCCGGGGCGCCCGGACGGTGGGACCGACGATGGTGCGGACGACGGCGCGGAATCCGGGCGGTCGTCGTCGGGCGCGCTCATCCTCGCCCCTCCATCCAGCGCTCCGGCCCCGCGTGGGCGCGGGCGGCCCGGGCGCGGGAGGACTGCTCGCCGAGCAGGCGCGCGGCCTCGTCCTCGGCGAGGTGGTGGACGGCCGGGCTGATCGGGCCGGGCGTCGAGTGCAGCACGAACGACGCGAGGCCGCGCCGTCGCTGCCACGGCCCCTGCTCGATCCCGAGGGACTGGGTGCGCTCGTGCGGCACCACCTCGAGCGAGCGGACGAAGCGGCCCCCGCGCGCCAGCAGCGCGCGGCCCGTGACCGCGTAGCCGTTGCGGCGCCAGCTCCACGGGTCGAGCAGGCGGGCGCTGCGCGGGCTGGTGACGAACCAGCGGTCCGTGCGGGCGTCGCCGGTGAGGGCCTCGTCGAGCAGCGCCAGCGTCTCGTCGGGGTTCTCGACCTCGAGGTCGGGCAGCACGAGCCACAGCGCCGTGAGCGCCTCCTCGCGCGGCCCGACCGGCAGGAGCACGTGCTGCTGCTCGCCCTGCTGCTGCCCCTCTCCGCCGCCGTAGCCGGCCACGTTGACCTTGACGCGCCACCAGTCGGGCCCGCGCCACAGCGGGCCCTGCGTGAGCGACACCGCCTGCACGCGGCCCGGCGGGATCGTCTGCGCGCGGGTCTCCAGCAGGCCGTGGCGCAACCGGATGCCGTCCGGCGACAGCGCGGCCCGGAAGCCGAACTCCCCCGCGAACCGCTGGAAGATGTAGCCGCCGACGCCGAGGATCGCGGGCAGCGCCGAGAACAGGATGCTCACCTCGCGGGTGACGGCGACGGCCACCCCGACGCCGATGAGCACCAGGACGCCGATCCACACGCCCGGCATCCGCAGCAGCGACTGCAGCAGGCGCGTCGCCGGCACCTCGTACACCTGGCGCTCGGGCGCCTCGGGCGCGACGCCGTCCTGCCCGTCGTCGGACGCGTGGGCTGCTCCTGCGGGCCGGGCGTCCGACAGGTCCGCGGGCGCCGTCGTGGTGTCCGGCGCTGGGCCTGCCCCGGTGGGCCGTGCGTCGGACAGGTCGGTGCGGCGGGCCGCCTTGACCCCGGCCGCGCGCGCGAGCAGGTCGGCACGCAGGCGCTGCGCGTCCGCCTCCTTGAGGAACCCGATGGCCACGCCCGAGTCGGAGCCGCCCGCCACCTCCAGGCGCAGCTCCGCCAGCCCGAACAACCGCGCGAGCAGCGGCTGCCGCACGTCGATCGCCTGCAGCCGGTCGAGGCGGGCGTGCCGCTGCTGGCGGAACAGGATGCCCTTGCGCAGCCGCACGGCGTCGTCGTCCACCGCGTACGCCGTCATGCGCCAGGCCAGCGCCGCGTAGCCGAAGATGATCGCGACGAGCAGCACCAGCGCGAGGATCACCACCCACCACAGGCTGCGGATCGAGTCGACCGCCCTGACCGCGTTCGACACGTCGTCGAGCACCTGCTGCCCGCCGATGACGAGGATCGCCACCACGGCCGCCCAGCCCCGCACGAACGGCGTGACCGGGTGCACGCGGCGCCACTCCTGCTCCTGCCCGGCCTGCTCCTGCCCGCCCTGCTCCTGCCCGCCCTGCTCCTGCCCGGCCGGTTCGTGCGTCGGCGCGTGACCCGTCTCAGGGGCCCGCTCGGGGCTCGGCTCGCTCACAGGCCCGCCAGCCTCGCCTCGCCCCGCGCGGTGAGGCGGTCACGCAGGCGCTCTGCCTCGTCGGGCACGAGGCCGGGGATGTCCGCGTCGGTGCTGGCCGACGCGGTGTGCAGCTGCACCTTCGCGATGCCGAGCTTGCGGTCCAGCGGACCCGCCTCCACGTCCACGTACTGCATGCGGCCGTAGGGCACGACGACGAGCGTGCGGAACATGATGCCCTTGCGGATCAGCAGGTCGTCGTCGCGCTCCGCGTACCCGATCGCGCGGACCTGGCGCGGCACCAGCAGCAGCGCCCACACCAGCAGCGCGGCCGGCACCCCGGCGAGCAGCCAGAACCACGGCGAGACGAGGACGGCGAGCACCACGCCGGCGACGATCGGCAGGGCCAGCGTCACGGACGTCGAGATGAGGCGCGCCGGGACGAGCCGAGGCGACACGCCCTGCCAGACGACGCCGGGCGGGTCGAAGGGGCCCGTCTGCCGCGTGGTCGACGGGTCGGCGCCCGCGGGGATGCTGGTCATGGGTCCATCCTTCCATCCGGGGACCCGCCGGCCACATCGTCCGACCGGCCCATCCGCACCGTCCCGCGTCCGACCTCCGGACGACACCGGTCTGCGCCGGTCTGGACCGGCGGTGCCGGTCACGACGGCAAGGGGTCCGCGTGCTCCTCGGTGTCGCCCCCGTCGGGGTCGTCGGACGGCGGCAGCTGGCAGAACTTCTCCACGACCAGCCCCACGACGCACAGCACCACGGCGCACGCCGCCGCGACGGCGGCGGCGACCGCCTGGTCGCGGCGCGCCTCGATCTGCAATTGACCCAGGACGACGAGCAGGCTCGCGACGTACCGTCCGGCGAGCAGCGCTCCGGTCAGCGCCCCCGCCTTGGCGAGCACGAACGTGCGGGCCGCGCGCATCGGGTCGAGGTCCGGGCGGTCGCCCTTCTGGTACGCGCGCACCGCCCAGCCCATCCAGAAGATGACGCCCGCCAGCGCGAGCATCGCGACGTCCTCCACCCACGCGACGGTGGGCAGGTAGACGCCGCGCGACTCGAGCAGCCGGAGCAGCCCGGCACCGCCGACCGCCACCACGGCGGCGACGACGGCGAGGAGGCGGACGGAGGTGCGGCGCATCTCAGCGGCCGTCCTCCCCGAACCGCTCCTGCGGGGCGGCGTGACCGGGCAGCGGGCCGGGGTGCGCCTCCGGCAGCGGGGCGAACGGGTCCGGGAAGGCGGGCAGGTCGGCGACGGGCGCGGGGGCCGGCGGCACCGGGTCGTGCCGCGGGGCCGGCGGGGCGAACGACGACGCGGCGGGCGGCGCCGCCGGGCCCGACGGCCGCTCCGACGGGTCGGCGGGCGCGGGGAACGGGCTCGCCGGGGCCGGGGGCACCGGCGCGTGCGGGGCCTCCGGGGCGTCGCCGCGCGGCTCCGCGGGGATCGGCGCGGGCGACCCGACGGGAGCGAACGGGCGCGGCATGAGCGGCTGGTCGGGGTCGGGGCCGAACGGGTCGGCCACGACGGCGCGCGCCTCCGGTGCGGGCGGGTCCTCCCGGCGCGGCTCCGGCACGGCAGGCGGCTCGACGACCCGGGGCTCGACGACGGGTGGCTCGGCCGCCGGGGGCACCGGCAGGTACGGCTCCGGCGCGTACTGCTCGGGTGCGTACTGCTCGGGTGCGTACTGCTCGGGCACGTACTGCTCCACGACCGGGCTGCTCCCCGACGTGGGCTCGGCGGACCGGGGGGTCTGTGCGGGCTCCGCGGGGTACGCCTCCGGCGCGTAGGTCTCCGGGGCGTAGGTCTCCGGGGCGTAGGTCTCCGGGGCGTAGGTCTCCGGGGTGGAGGGCCCCGGCGCGTACGACTCGGCGTGGGCCTCCGGCGCGTACGACGCCTGGGCGGCGTCGGCTGGCTCGTGCCCGGGCTGGTGGGCAGCCTGGTCGTCAGGCTCGTCGGCGGGCGCCGCCGGTGCGGACTGCGGCACCGGGGTGGACGGCGCCGCGTCGGCCGCCGCGGCGGAGACCTGCCCGGTGCTCTGCGTCGGGCCGGTCAGCCAGTCGAGCGCGAGCCAGCGGATGCCGGCGCGGTCGGGGGCGGTCACCGCGAGCTGGCCGACGGGGCCGCCGCCGGGCCCGCCGAGCAGCGCGTCAGGCGCCACCTCGGCCCACGGCACGAGCACGAAGGCCCGCTCCTTCGCGCGCGGGTGCGGCAGCTCGAGGTCGGGCGCCGTCACGACGAGCGACCCGTACTGCACGATGTCGACGTCGAGGGTCCGCGGTCCCCAGCGCTCGTCGCGGACGCGACCGTGCTGGGCCTCCACCTGCTGCGTGCTGCGCAGCAGGTCGCGCGGCGACAGGGTGGTCCGCACGACGAGCACCGCGTTGAGGTAGTCCGGCTGCTCCGGCCCCCCGACGGCGGCGGTGCGGGCGAGCGGCGAGACCTCCATGACCTGCACGCCCGGCAGGCGGTCCACGTCCGTCACGGCCTGGCGGAGCGTGACCTGCGCGTCCCCGAGGTTCGCCCCGAGCGCCAGCACGACGTCGACCGGCTCCGCGGGGGTGGCGTCCAACGGGTCGGCGGGGGGCGGCGCGGGCGCCTCGGCGGGCGGCGTGGCCTCGGCGGGCTCGACCGGCACCGCCGCGACCGGGGCCGGCGGCACGGGCGCGTGCGTCACGGCCGGCTCGAGCGGCGGGACGGGCACGGCCGCAGCGACGGGCACCGCCGTCTCGGCGGGCTCGTCGGCCGGGGCGGCGTCGACCACGGGCATGCGAGCGCGGTCGCGGCGCACGACGATCGCGACGTCGTCGAACGGGACCGGGATCGGCGCCTGCGGCTTGTGCACCCGCACGTCGACGGCCTGCACGGCCGCGTGGCTCAGCACGACGGCGGCGATCCGCTCGGCGACGGTCTCCACGAGGTCGACCGGGGAGCCCGCGAGGACGTCGTGCACCTCCTGGGCGACGTCCGCGTAGCTCACGGTCTGCCCGAGGTCGTCCGACGACGCGGCGGCCCGGGTGTCCAGGTGCAGCACGACGTCGGCGCTGAAGACCTGGCCGTCGGCGCGCTCGTGCGCGAGCACCCCGTGGTGCCCCGTCGCCGTGACGCCGGCGAGGCGGATCTGGTCGAGCGGCTGTCCGTCCGGTCCCGGTACGGCTGCGGCGAACGTCACGAGGGGCCCTCCTCATCAGCGGCGGTTCCTGCTCCGCCCACGGCGTGGGTGGGGTGTACCGGTGCGGTCATCCCGGCATCCAACACGTCGCGGGAGGCCGACGTCCAGGCGTCCGCGACCCGGACGGCGTCGGCGCTGGCACGCACGGCGTGCACCCGCACCGCCCACGCGCCGGCGGCGGCGGACAGCGCGGAGATCGCGGCGGTGGCGTCGTCGCGCTCGAGGGGCGGCGCGGGCTCGTCGGCGGACAGGCCGCGCGTGCCCTCCAGCAGGTGCCCCAGGAAGCGCTTGCGCGAGGCGCCCACCAGCACCGGGCGGCCGAGGGAGCTCAGGGCGTCCAGGTGCGCGAGGATCGGCCAGTTCAGCACCCCGGCCTTCGAGAAGCCCAGGCCCGGGTCGAGCACGAGCTGCTCCGGGTCCACGCCCACCGCGACCAGCGAGTCCATGCGCGCCGCGAGCTCGTCGCGCACCTCCGCGACGACGTCGTCGTACACCTCGAGGCTGTCCATGACGTCCGCGTGGCCGCGCCAGTGCATCGCGACGTACGCCACACCCGTCTCCGCCACGACGTGCCCCATGCGGGGGTCCGCGTAGCTGCCCGACACGTCGTTGACGATCCGCGCCCCTGCCGCGACGGCCGCCTCGGCGACGGACGCGCGCGTCGTGTCCACCGACACGACGGCGCCGTGCGTGGCCAGCCGCTCGATGACGGGGACCACGCGGCGCAGCTCCTCCGCCTCGTCCACGCGGGCCGAGCCCGGCCGGGTCGACTCGCCGCCCACGTCCAGGATCTCGGCGCCCTCGGCCAGCAGGTCGAGGCCGTGCTGCACGCCCGCGTCGGCGTCGAACCAGCGGCCGCCGTCGGAGAACGAGTCGGGCGTGATGTTCACGACGCCCATGACGAGGCACCGGCCCACGCCGGACAGCTCCGGGAGCCCGGCGACCACCGCGTCGCGCGGGTGCGCCGTCATGCCCGGGTCACCGTCCCGTGATGAGGCTCATGGCCTCGGCGCGCGTGGTCGCGTTCTGCATGATGCCGCGCACCGCCGACGTGACGGTCCGCGAGCCGGGCTTGCGCACCCCGCGCATCGACATGCACAGGTGCTCGCACTCCACCACCACGAGGACGCCGCGCGGCTCGAGGATGCGCACCAGCGCGTCCGCGACCTGCGTCGTCAGGCGCTCCTGCACCTGCGGGCGGCGGGCGTACACCTCGACGAGGCGCGCCAGCTTCGACAGGCCCGTGATGCGGCCGTCGGTGTTGGGGATGTAGCCCACGTGCGCGACGCCGTGGAACGGCACGAGGTGGTGCTCGCACGTCGAGTACACCTCGATGTCGCGGACCAGCACCATCTCCTCGTGGCCGATGTCGAAGGTCGTGGTGAGCACGTCCTCCGGCTCCTGGCGGAGCCCCGCGAAGATCTCCTGGTACGCGCGGGCCACGCGGGCCGGCGTCTCCTTGAGTCCCTCGCGGTCCGGGTCCTCGCCGACCGCGAGCAGCAGCTCGCGGACCGCGGCCTCCGCTCGGGCGGCGTCGTACGGCGGCACGTCGACGGCAGCCCGCATGCCCAGGTCCGTCACCGGGTCGGTCACCGGTGGTCCCCCGTCGCCGGCGGCTCGGTGTCGCTGCCGAGGCCGGGCCCGGCCTCCTGCAGGTCGTTCTCGTTGCCCACGATGGCGGCCTCGTCCTGCGGCACGACGACCTGCCCGTTGCCGTTGGACGCGGCGCGCTCGGCGTCCGTCATGATCGGGCCGCGCGTGTGCACGGTGCGCTGCTCGCTGGACAGCCACACGTCGCGCGGCTCGCGCTTGACGACGGGGGCGAAGACCTCGGCGAGCTCCGCCTGGTTGAGCGTCTCCTTCTCCAGCAGGCGCAGCACCAGGTCGTCGAGCACGTCGCGGTACTGGGTGAGCACCTGCCACGCCTCGTCGTGCGCCGCCTCGACGAGCTTGCGCACCTCGTGGTCGACGGTGCCGGCGACGGCCTCGGAGTAGTCGCGCTGGTGGCCCATGTCGCGGCCCAGGAACGGCTCGCCGGACCCGCTGCCGAGCTTGATCGCGCCGACCTTCTCGCTCATGCCGTACTCGGTGACCATCTTGCGCGCGGTCGCCGTGGCCTTCTCGATGTCGTTGCTCGCGCCGGTGGTCGGGTCGTGGAAGACGATCTCCTCGGCCACGCGGCCGCCCATCGCGTACGCGAGCTGGTCGAGCAGCTCGTTGCGGGTGGTGGAGTACTTGTCCTCCATCGGCATCACCATCGTGTAGCCGAGGGCCCGGCCGCGCGGCAGGATCGTCACCTTGGTGACGGGGTCCGTGTAGCGCATCGCCGCCGCGACCAGGGCGTGCCCGCCCTCGTGGTACGCGGTGATCTTCTGCTCCTTGACCTTCATCACGCGGGTGCGCTTCTGCGGGCCGGCGATGACGCGGTCGATGGCCTCGTCCAGCGCACGGTCGTCGATCAGCTGGGCGCCGCTGCGCGCGGTGAGCAGCGCGGCCTCGTTGAGGACGTTCGCCAGGTCCGCACCCGTGAAGCCGGGCGTGCGGCGCGCGACGACGGCCAGGTCGATGCTCTCGACCATCGGCTTGCCCTGCGCGTGCACCTTGAGGATGTGCTCGCGGCCCTTGAGGTCGGGGGCCTCCACAGCGACCTGCCGGTCGAAGCGGCCCGGCCGCAGCAGCGCCGGGTCGAGGATGTCGGGCCGGTTGGTGGCCGCGATGAGGATGACGTTCGTCTTGACGTCGAAGCCGTCCATCTCGACGAGCATCTGGTTCAGCGTCTGCTCGCGCTCGTCGTGCCCGCCGCCCATGCCGGCCCCGCGGTGGCGGCCGACGGCGTCGATCTCGTCGACGAAGATGATCGCGGGGGAGTTGTTCTTCGCCTGCTCGAACAGGTCGCGCACGCGGGAGGCGCCGACGCCGACGAACATCTCGACGAAGTCCGAGCCGGAGATCGAGTAGAACGGCACCCCGGCCTCGCCGGCGACGGCGCGCGCGAGGAGGGTCTTGCCGGTCCCGGGCGGGCCGTACAGCAGCACGCCCTTGGGGATCTTGGCGCCCACGGCCTGGAACTTCGCCGGGTCCTCGAGGAACTCCTTGATCTCGTGGAGCTCCTCGACCGCCTCGTCCACGCCCGCGACGTCGGCGAAGGTCACCTGGGGCATGTCCTTGCTGATCAGCTTGGCCTTGGACTTGCCGAAGCCCATGACGCCGTTGCGGCCGCCGCCCTGCGCCCTCGACAGGATGAACCAGAACACGACGCCGATGAGCAGGAACGGGATGAGGAACCCGAGGATCGAGCTCCAGAAGCTGGGCTGCGGGTTCTCGGAGTCGAAGCCCTTCGGGGGGTCCGCCTTCTCGACGGCCGTCGCGACGGCGTCGCCCTGCGGCTCGACGTAGAAGAACTCGACCTTCGTGCCGTGGTCCTGCTCGCTCTCGGTGCCCGCGCCGGTGACGTACTTCTCGCTCAGCTCCAGCTCGACGCGCTGCTCCCCGTCCACGACGAGGGCGTGGTCGACGGTGTCGCCGGCGAGCAGCTCGAGCCCCTGGGAGGTCTCGATCCGCGACACCCGCTCGGTGTTGAACGCGCTGAAGGCCAGCGAGACGAGCAGCAGGCCGACCACGATCCAGATGATCGGGCCGCTCAGGATCTTCTTGATGTTCATCGGCGACGGGGACGGTTCCCCGCTTCCCTTCCGTCGGGCAACGTGTGGTTCACGACGCTACACGCCGAGTGTGGACGAACCGTGGGTGTTCGCCCAGGGCGCGACGGCGCTCGTCAGCTGTAGACGTGCGGCGCGAGCGTGCCGACGAACGGCAGGTTGCGGTACTTCTCGGCGTAGTCGAGGCCGTAGCCGACGACGAACTCGTTCGGGATGTCGAAGCCGACGTAGCGCACGTCGACGTCCACCTTCGCGGCGTCGGGCTTGCGGAGCATGGTCGCGATCTCCACCGACGCCGGGCCGCGGGACCGCAGGTTCGCGACGAGCCACGAGAGCGTGAGCCCGGAGTCGATGACGTCCTCGACGATGAGCACGTTGCGGCCCGTGAGGTCGGCGTCGAGGTCCTTGAGGATGCGCACGACGCCGGAGGACTTGGTGCCCGACCCGTACGAGGACACCGCCATCCAGTCCATCTGCACCGGGTGGTGCAGGCGGCGCGCGAGGTCCGCCATCACCATGACGGCGCCCTTGAGGACGCCGACGAGCAGCAGGTCCTGGCCCGCGTAGTCCGCGTCGATCCGTGCGGCGATCTCGTCGAGCTTGCTGCCGATCTGCTCCTCGGTGAGCAGGATGTTGGCGAGGTCGCCTTCGACGTCCGACTGGTCCACGGTCACTCCTCGAGGGGCGGGGTTGGGTCTGGGGGGTGCGCCGCCCCGGCGGGGTGCGGCTCGGCGGGGCGCAGGTAGAGCCTGCCACACGCGCGGAGCGCTCGGGCGTCGCCCGGCAGGTGGACGTCTCCCTGCCCACGCCACGAGACGACGAGCGCGTCGAGGGCGTCCACGTGCCGCGCCGTCGTCGCGCCGGGCGGGCAGCCGACGGCCAGCGCCGCCGACCGCAGGGCACGCCGGCGCAGCGCGGCGTGCGCCTCCGCGAGGGGACCGACGTCGAGCACCAGGGTGCTGCCAGGGACCTGGCGTGCTCCGGTGGGCCGGGCCTCTGACGGCTCGCCGGCGGGAAGGGTGGCCGCGGCGAGCAGGTCGGCGGCCAGGGCGTCGAGCGCGTCGGCGTCGGCGCGCAGCTGGCCGGCGGTGCGCGCGAGCGACTCGACGACGCCCGGCCCCAGCGCGTCCTCCAGCACCGGCACGACGGCGGCCCGCACCCGCGTGCGGGCGGGCACGGCGGCGCCGCTCTCGCCGTCGACGGCCTCCGCGCCGTCGGGCATCAGGTTGGTGGGGTCGGTCCAGAAGTGGACGCCGACGGCGGCGCACACGGCCTCGGTCTGTGCGCGGCGCAGGCCGAGGAACGGCCGGCGGTAGCGGCCCCGGCGCCGGGGCATCCCCGCCAGCGACCGCGCCCCGCTCCCCCGCGCCAGCCCGAGCAGCACGGACTCCGCCTGGTCGTCGAGCGTGTGGCCGAGCAGGACGGCGACGGCCCCGGTCTCCTCGGCGACGCCGTCGAGCGCGGCGTACCGGGCGGCGCGGGCCGCGGCCTCCGGACCGGCCGCGCCGGGGCCGGCGCCCACCCGGACGCGACGTACCCGCACCGGGTCGAGGCCGAGGTCGCGGCAGCGCGCGGCCGCCGTGGCCGCCACGGCGTCCGAGCCCGCCTGCATCCCGTGGTCCACGACGACCGCCCCGACCCGCACCGCGAACCCCGCCGAGCGCACCGAACGGCCCACGCGCGGTCCCTCGAGCGCCGCGGCCGCCGCCAGCGCGAGGCTGTCCGCGCCGCCGGAGCAGGCGACGAGCACCAGGTCGCCCGCCGACAGCCCGCCGTCGCGCGCGAGGTCGCCGAGCTCGGCCCGCACGGCCGCGCGGGCCGCCGCGAGCGCCGGGTCGACGCGGGGCATGTCGTCGTCCGCCCGTCGTCAGCCGTGCACGCGACGGACCCAGGCGCGCGGGTCGGCGATCTCGCGGGCGGACGGCAGGAACCCGGGCCCCGACCAGACGGCGTTGAGCCCGTCCCGCCCGACCCGGTCCTCGACGGCCCGCACGAACGTTGCGCCGTCGCGGTACTGCGCGAGCTTGGCGTCCATGCCGAGCACGCGCCGCAGCACGACGTCCAGCGCGGGCGCCCCCTCGCCGTCGCGCCGCTTCTCGAACCGGGCGCGGATGGTGCGCACGGAGCGCACGACGCGCGGGCCGACGGCGTCCATCATCACGTCGGCGTGCCCCTCGAGCAGGGCCATGACGGCGGTGATCTCCTCGAGCTCGCGCCGCTGCTCGGGGCCGAGGATGCCGTCGAGCGGGGTGACGAGCTCGCCGCGCACCGCCCGCAGGACGGTGCGGCCGACCACCGCGGCCTTCTCCCGCAGCGGGGCGTGCGCCATCGCGACCGAGCCGCGGGTGACGCCGCTCATCAGGTCGCCGACGCGCCCCACCAGGTGGTCGGCGAGCCACGGCGCCGCGGCGAACTGGAGGGCGTGCGTCTGCTCGTGCAGGCACACCCACAGCCGGAAGTCCCGGGGGCGCAGCCCGAGCGCCCGCTCGACCTGAAGCACGTTGGGCGCCACGAGGAGCAGCCGGCCGTGACCGGGGGCGTGGCCGGCACCGTACGGGTCGAACTGACCGAGCACGCGGCCCGAGAGCAGCGCGAGCAGGCCTCCGACCTCCGCCGCCCCGGCCAGCCGCACCGCCGACGACGTGGCCGGCATCTCCCCGGCCAGCACCGCCATCACGGGGTCGGTCATGGCCCGCATCGACTGCGCGTTGGCGCGGGCCCAGCCGGCCCGGTCCACCACGTGCACGTCGCCGAGCACGCCCTCCGCGCGGGGCGCCGCGGGCGTCATGCCGGTGACCTCCAGCACGTGCCCGACGGCGTCCCCGGCCGCGGAGCGCAGCCCGGCGACCAGGGCGTCGAGGTCGTCGCGGGGGGCCGTGGCGCCCGGGCGCGCGAGCCGCCCGGCGATCTGGGCCGCCGCCGTCCAGTCCAGCAGGGGCTCGGCGGCGGGGGCTGGCGTGGTCACGGGACCACGGTAACCATCGCCGGGCGTACCGCCGGCGTCGACCTGGCCTACCTACCGGCAGCCGCAGTCGGCGAGCTTCCCCGCGAAGTTGTCGAAGATCACCCGCGCGCCGGCGGAACCGCCCTCGGGCACCTTGTCCGCGAGCGTCACGAACACCAGGAGCCGGTCGTCGGCCGTGACGACGGTGCCGGCCAGGCCCGTGACCTTCGGCAGGCTCCCCGTCTTGCCGTTGACGTAGCCGCGGCCGGGGTTCGACGTCGGGTAGCGGTCGTGCAGGGTGCCGTTCAGGCCCGCGACGGCGAGGCCGTCAGCGACGTCGCGCAGCGCGGGGTGGTCCGGGTCGACGGCGAGCGTCAGCACCGCGGCGAGCTGGCTGGGCGTCGCCCGGGACCCGCGGCCCAGCCCGGACAGGTCGACGAGCCTGGCGCCGTCCATGTCGACGCCGAGCTCCTCGACCTGCGCGGTCACGGCCTGGATCGCGGCCGTGCCGGTGCCCGGCTCGCCGGCGTCGAGCGCCACGATGCGGCCCACGACCTCCGTGATGGTGTTGTCCGAGCGGCGCAGCATGTCGCCGACGACGTCGCGCAGCGGCGCGGACTCCACCCGGCCGACCTCGCGGGCCGACGACGACGCCTCCTCGCGGGAGACCTCGCCGCGCACGGCGACGCCCCGCTTCTCCAACGCCTTCGCGAACGTGCGCGCGGCCGCCAACGCCGGATCCTTCTCGCGCGGTGCGTACTCCTCGTCCGTGGTGCGTGCGACGTCGACGGCGAGGGCGGCCACCGGGGCGGTGTAGCCGTCCCTGACGTCCGCGGCGGGCACGTCGGCGGGCACGGCCGGGCCCGAGAACAGCGAGTCGTCCAGGCCGAGGGTCACCGTGTCCTGCCCGGCGTCCAGCACCTGCGCGGCCACCTGGTCCGCGAGGTCGCCCAGGCCCGCACGGCCGTTCACCGCGTCGGGGTCGCCGGAACCGGCCGCGAGCATCATGTCGCCGCCGCCCACCAGCACGAGGCGTGTCTCGTCGTCGAGCACCGCCGTCGTCGGGAGCGTCGTGTCGCCGCCCGGGCCGGCGAGCGCGGCCACGGCCGTGAAGAGCTTCTGCGTCGAGGCGGGGACCATCGGCCGGTCCGGGGCGGCCGCGCCGAGCGTCTCGCCGGACGCGGCGTCGACGACGACGGCGCCCACCCGCTTGCCCAGGCGGTCGTCCTTCGTCAGCCCGGTGACGAGCCTGCCGACGGCGGACGCCGCGGGCTCCGGCGCGTCGGAGGGCAGGTCGGGCAACGAGCGCTCGGGGGTCGGGCCGGTGGTGGCGCCGGGCGCCGTCGGGAACGGGGCCGCCGGTGCGGGCGGGGGCGCGGTGGTGAGCATGCCCGGGACGACGTCGAGGGCGTCCGCCACGAGATAGCCGCCGAAGAGCGCGACCACTGTCGTGACGGTGGCGCCGACGCTGGCCCGCCACCCCATGTCGTCCTCCCGCGCCCCGTGAGCTGTCCGTGAGCCGTCCGTGAGCATCGTCACAGCCCGGACCCCGTGGCGCGCTCCGTGCGTATCTTCCCACGTCCGTCCGCGGTTCGACGCCGCCGCACCGGACCGGGCGGGCGCGCCCGCGCATGGCACACTTTGACAGGGCGTCCGCACCGAGCATGCCCGCAGCGAGCATGTCCGAAGCATCTCCCCGAGCACGTCCCGAGCATGGAGGAACAGTGGAGTTCGACGTCACGATCGAGATCCCGAAGGGCCAGCGGAACAAGTACGAGGTCGACCACGAGACCGGTCGCATCCGCCTCGACCGCATGCTCTTCACCTCGACCCGCTACCCGGACGACTACGGGTTCATCGAGGGCACCCTCGGCGAGGACGGCGACCCGCTGGACGCGCTCGTGCTGCTGGAGGAGCCCACGTTCCCCGGCTGCCTGATCCGCTGCCGCGCGCTCGGCATGTTCCGCATGCGCGACGAGGCCGGCGGCGACGACAAGGTGCTCTGCGTGCCGCTCGGTGACCAGCGCGCCGCGTGGCGGCAGGACATCGACGACGTCTCCGACTTCCACCGCCTGGAGATCCAGCACTTCTTCGAGGTCTACAAGGACCTCGAGCCCGGCAAGTCCGTCGAGGGCGCCCACTGGGTGGGCCGCTCCGACGCCGAGGCCGAGATCGAGCGCTCCTTCCAGCGCGCCAAGGACACCGGCTACTACGACGGTCACTGACCACCCGGCCCCGCGACGGCGCCGCACCCCACCAGGGGGTGCGGCGCCGTCGTCGTCCCCGGACCGCCCGGCGGCCGTCTACCGTGAACCCATGCGTGCAGCCGTCATCCACGGGCCCCGCGACGTCCGCGTCGAGGACCGCCCGGACCCGAAGATCCTCACCCCGGGCGACGCGGTGGTCCGCGTCGTCGCCGCCTGCGTGTGCGGCTCCGACCTCTGGCCGTACCGCGGCGTCACGACCGTGAAGCGGCCGCGCCCCATCGGCCACGAGCTGGTGGGCGTGGTCGAGGAGCTCGGCGCCGACGTGACGTCGGCGCGCGTCGGCGACTTCGTGATCCTGCCGTTCACCATGAGCTGCGGCGAGTGCCAGGCCTGCCGGGCGGGCTACCCCGCGGCCTGCGACCTCGTCACCGGCTTCGGCTCCACCGACCGCTGGGGGAACCCGGTGGACGGCGCCCAGGGCGAGCGCGTGCGCATCCCGCTCGCGCAGCACTCCCTGTTCCCCGTGGGCCGGCCGGAGGTCGAGCTCGAGTCCGCGGGGCTGGTGCCGCACCTGCTCACCCTCGCCGACGTCATGTCCACCGGGTACCACGCGGCGTTCTCCGCGGGCGTCTCCGCGGGCGACACCGTCGTCGTGGTCGGCGACGGCGCCGTCGGGCTGTCCGGCGTGATCGGCGCGCGCCTCCTGGGCGCGGAGCGGATCGTCGCGATGAGCCGGCACGACGACCGTGCCGCTCTGGCCCGCGAGTTCGGCGCCACGGACGTCGTCGCCGAGCGCGGCGAGGAGGGCCTCGCGGCCGTGCGCGACCTGCTCGACGGCGACCTGGCGGACGCGGCGCTCGAGTGCGTCGGCACCAAGCAGTCGATGGACACCGCGCTCGACGTCGTGCGCGGCGGCGGGCGTGTCGGCTTCGTCGGGGTGCCGAACGGCGGACCCGAGCTGAGCGTGCGGCGCCTGTTCGACCGCAACGTCACCATCGGCGGCGGCATGGCGTCCGCCCGCCGCTACATGGAGACGCTCCTGCCCGAGGTCCTGTCCGGCGCGATCGTGCCCGGCAAGGTCTTCGACCTGGAGCTGCCGCTCGCCGACGTCGCCGAGGCCTACGCCGCGATGGACGAGCGCCGCGCCACCAAGGTGCTGCTGCGCCCCTGACCGCCGGCCTGACCGTCGTGGGCGCTCACGGACGGCCTGCGTACGGCATGACCTCGTCCCAGCGGACCGGGGTCTCGCGGACGTCGATGCCGGGGCGCGGGGCCTCGACCATCATCCCGCCGCCGGCGTAGATGGCCACGTGCCGGATGGTCGACGGGTCGGACGTGTCGTTGGCGTAGAAGATCAGGTCGCCCGGGCGCATCCGGTCGTAGGAGACCTTGCCGACGGTGAGGTACTGCGACCGCGACGTGCGGGTGATCCACACGCCCGCCGCGTTCCACGCCCCGGCAGTCAGACCCGAGCAGTCGTAGCCCGGGTTGCCGTCGCCGCCCCACTGGTAGGCGGTGCCGATCTTCGAGCGCGCCCACGCCAGCGCCTCGCGGCCCTGCGCGGCGCCGCCCTGGCCGACGCCGCTGACCGGCGGGGGCTCGGGCTTCGGGTCCGGCTCCGGGTCGGGCCGCGGCGCCGGGTCCGGGGCGGGCTCGCGGGTGCGCGTCGGCTGCGGGTCGGGACCCGCCGCGCTCCCCGAGCCGCCCGACGCCGCGTCGTCGGCCCGGGCGCCGTCGTCCGACCCGGCGGACCGGGATCGTTCGGGCTCCGGGCCGGCCTGCTCGGCGGCGTCCGCGCGGTCGGCGGTCCCGTCGGACGCGCCCGACGAGCCGCCCGACGACGAGGCGTCCTCGGCACGGTCCCGCGCGGCGGCCTCGCGCGCGGCGGCGGCCTTCTGCTGGCGGTCGGCCTCGCGCTGCCGCTCGAGCTCGACGCTGGTGCTGCGCAGGTCGGCGAGCCGTGCGAACAGGCGGTCGCGCTCGTCCTCGGCGGTGGCGGTGCGGGCGATCAGGTCGTCGGCCGTGCGCCGGGCGGCGGCGAACGCGGCCTCGGCCGCCTCGCTGGCCTCCTGCTGCGCGGCGCGGGCGGCCTGCCAGCGGGCGTCGGCGTTGCGCGCCGCGGAGCGCACGTCCGCCTGCCGGGCGAGCGCGCCCGCGACCTTCCGGTCCACCGCGCGCTGCGCGGCGTCGGTCGACACGACGTCGCCGACGTCGCGCGCCCCGGTGACGACGTCGAGCGGCCCGAGTCCGTTCTCGTTCGCCCGCGCCGTGGTGCGGTACGCCTCGGCGAGCGTCCCGCGGGCGGCGTCCTCGGCCGCCTGGGCACGGTCGGCCCGCTCCCGCGCCTCGGCGGTCTCGCGCTTCGCCGCGGACAGCGCCGCGCGGGCCTCGGCGTAGTCCTCCGCCGCGGTCTGGACGGCGGCCTCGGCCCGGGCGAGCTCGGCACGGATCGCGTCCAGCCGCGCCTCGGCGCCGTCGACGTCGAGGGCGGCGGCGTCCGCCGCCGCGTGCGCGGCCGCGACGTCGTCGTCGGACGGCGGGTCGGCCCACGCTACGCCTCCGGCGGCGACGGACCCACCGGCGAGCAGCGCGGCGGCGGCCCACGACGTGACCCTGACGGCACGACGGGTGCGAGGCATGATCTGCTCCTCCCTGGACTGACGCGCTCCGGGCAACCTCGCCCAGACTCACCCCGGCCGACCAGGAGCGCCACCGGGGAGTGCGCCCAGGCCATGCCGCGCAAGCCGACACGCCGTCCATATTCTGGTCCCGAATGGCGAGACATGGGTGTCGCGCGCTACGCCGCCGGGCTACGGTCGTCCGCATGACCCGTCGAATGTGCCGCTGACCACCGCGCACGTTCGCCTGCCTGCGGCCGCTCGTCGACCCAGCCATCCGCTCCGCGTGCGCAGCCGACCGCCGCGGCCCGCCCCAGACGCGCAGGCCTCCTGGTTCCCGCCGCGGCCCGATCACCGCCGACCGAACCGCGACCGAGCCCCAGGAGCACGTCATGACCTCCAGCTGGACCTTCGAGACCCGCCAGATCCACGCCGGCCAGACCCCGGACCCTGTCACCGGGGCCCGCGCGCTGCCGATCTACCAGACCACGTCGTTCGAGTTCCCCAGCGCCGACGTCGCCGCCGACCGCTTCGCCCTCGCCGACCTCGGCCCCATCTACACCCGCATCGGCAACCCCACCCAGGAGGCCGTCGAGGCGCGCATCGCCGACCTCGAGGGCGGCGTCGGCGCGCTGCTCGTGGCGTCGGGCCAGGCGGCGGAGACGCTCGCGATCCTCAACGTCGCGCAGGCCGGCGACCACGTCGTCGCCAGCCCCAGCCTGTACGGCGGCACCTACAACCTGCTGCGCCACACGCTGCCGCGCCTGGGCATCGAGACGACGTTCGTCGACGACCCGCACGACCCCGAGTCCTGGCGCGCGGCGGCCCGGCCCACCACCAAGGCCTTCTTCGCCGAGACGATCCCCAACCCCCGCGCGGACGTGCTGGACATCGCCGCGGTCGCGGACGTCGCGCACGAGGTGGGCGTGCCGCTCATCGTGGACAACACCGTCGCCACCCCGTACCTGGTGCGCCCGATCGAGCACGGCGCCGACGTCGTCGTGCACTCGGCCACGAAGTACCTCGGCGGCCACGGCGCGGCCATCGGCGGCGTCATCGTCGACGGCGGCACGTTCGACTACGCCGCGCAGCCCGAGCGCTTCCCCGGCTTCAACCAGCCGGACGAGAGCTACCACGGCCTCGTCTACGCCCGCGACCTCGGCGTGGGCTCCGCGCTCGGCGCCAACCTCGCGTTCGTGCTCAAGGCGCGCGTCCAGCTGTTGCGCGACCTCGGCCCCGCCGTCGCGCCGTTCAACGCCTTCCTGCTCGCGCAGGGCCTCGAGACCCTGTCGCTGCGCGTGGAGCGCCACGTCGCCAACGCGCAGACCGTGGCCGAGTGGCTCGAGGAGCGCGCCGACGTGCGCCTCGTGCACTACGCCGGCCTCCCCTCGTCGCCGTGGCACGGGAACGCCCGGAAGTACGCGCCGAAGGGCGCCGGCGCGGTGATCGCGTTCGAGCTCGACGTCGCCGACCCGGAGCTCGCGAACGCCGCGGGCCGCGCGTTCGTCTCCGCGCTGGAGCTGCACTCGCACGTGGCGAACATCGGCGACGTGCGGTCGCTCGTCATCCACCCCGCGTCGACCACGCACTCGCAGCTCACCCCGGAGGCCCAGGCGCAGTCCGGCGTGACGCCGGCCCTGGTGCGGCTCGCGGTCGGCCTCGAGGGGATCCAGGACATCCTCGCCGACCTCGAGCTCGGCTTCGCCGCGGCGGCGGACGTGATCGCGGGCGGCACGACGTCGGACGACGAGGCCGCCGCGTGACCGCGGTGCCCGGCCCGTCCGCGCGGTGCGGCGGCGGCGTCGCCGCCACCGTGCCGTCGGTCGGCGGCCGCCACCAGGCCGCCCCCACCGTCCGCCCGACGCCGGTCTCGCGGGACCGGGTCAAGCCGCCCGTGCCGGCCACCGGCGCGTGGCGCGAGGGCGACCCGGCCGCCGACCGCGCGTTCGTCGACGTCGGCGCGGTCGAGCTCGAGGCGGGCGGCGTGCTGCCCGACGTCCGGGTGGCCTACGAGACGTGGGGCGAGCTGGCCCCCGACGGTTCCAACGCCGTCCTCGTGCTGCACGCGCTGACCGGCGACGCGCACGTCACCGGGCCTGCCGGGCCGGGGCAGCCGACCGCCGGCTGGTGGGCGGACATGATCGGCCCCGGCGCCCCCATCGACACCGACCGGTACTTCGTCGTCGCGCCCAACGTGCTGGGCGGCTGCCAGGGCACCACCGGGCCGGCGTCCACCGCTCCCGACGGCCACCCGTGGGGCGGGCGCTTCCCCCGCATCACCACGCGCGACCAGGTCGCCGCGGAGATCGAGCTCGCCCGGCAGCTCGGCGTCGAGCGCTGGTCGCTGGTCGTCGGGGCGTCGATGGGCGGGCTCCGCGTGCTGGAGTGGGCGCTGCTCGGCCCCGAGGCCGGGATCGCGGTGGACGGCATCGCCGCCATCGCGACGACGGCGCAGACGTCGGGCGACCAGATCGCGTGGGCGCACCCGCAGCTCGGCGCGATCCGGGCGGACCCGCGCTGGCGCGGCGGCGACTACTACGGCGCCGCCGACGGCGACGGCCCGGACACCGGGCTCGCCATCGCCCGGCAGATCGCGCACACGACCTACCGGACGGCGGCCGAGCTCGACGTGCGGTTCGGGCGGCTGCCCCAGGGCGGCGAGGACCCGCTCGAGGACGGGCGGTACGCCGTGCAGTCGTACCTCGACCACCACGGGGACAAGCTCGCGCGCCGGTTCGACGCCAACTCCTACCTCGTGCTCACCGAGTCGATGCTGAGCCACGACCTGGGCCGCGACCGCGGCGGCGTCGAGTCGGCGCTGTCGCAGATCACGGCCCGCGCGCTGGTCGTGGCCGTGGACTCCGACCGGCTGTTCCCGCCGGAGCAGGCGGGTCGCATCGCCGCCTGGGTGCCGGGGGCGGAGCCGCTGCGCATCGTCACGTCCGACTTCGGCCACGACGGCTTCCTCATCGAGTTCGACCAGCTCGGCCCCATCGTCGCCGACTTCCTCGCCGGCGCGAGCGTCGAGGAGGACGAGGCCGGGGCATGATCGGCGTATGACCACCACCGTCACGCTGCCCGACGGTCGCGCGGTCCCCGCGCTGGGCCAGGGCACCTGGTTCCTCGGCGAGACGCCGTCCCGCCGCGCCGACGAGCTTGCCGCGCTGCGCACCGGCCTCGACCTGGGCCTCACCCTGATCGACACCGCCGAGATGTACGGCGAGGGTGCGGCGGAGGAGCTGGTGGGCGAGGCCGTCGCCGGGCGCCGCGACGACGTCGTCCTGGTCAGCAAGGTCTACCCGTGGAACGCGGACGCCCGCGGCACCGTCGAGGCGTGCCGGGCCAGCCTGCGCCGCATCGGCACCGACCGGCTCGACCTCTACCTGCTGCACTGGCGCGGCGGGGTGCCGCTGGCGGAGACCGCGGCCGCCCTCGACGCGCTGGTGCAGGCGGGCGACGTGCTCGGCTGGGGCGTCAGCAACCTCGACGTCGACGACCTGCGCGAGCTCGACGGCGTCACCGGCGGGCTGGGCAGCGCGTGCCAGACCGACCAGGTGCTGTACAACCTCTCCCGCCGCGGCCCGGAGCACGACCTGCTGCCCTTCCTCCGGGAGCGCGGCGTCGCGACCATGGCCTACTCGCCGGTGGAGCAGGGACGCATCCTCGGCGACCCCGCGCTGCGGAAGGTCGCCCGGCGGCACGGCGCCACCCCGGCGCAGGTCGCGCTCGCGTGGGTGCTGGCCGGCGAGGGCGTCGTCGCGATCCCGCGGTCCGGGTCCGCGGAGCACGTGCGCGAGAACGCCGCGGCGCGCGACCTGCGCCTCGGCGCCGAGGACCTCGCCGAGCTCGACGCCGCGTTCCCGCCGCCGAGCGGCCCCGTGCCGCTCGACATGCTCTGAGGGGGACCCCGCCGCCGGCCCGCGGCGCCCGCCGCCCGCGCGTGTGTCAGCGGCCGTGCCTAGCGTGGTGACCGGCCGCCGACCCGCGCGGCCAGCCACCCCGCAGCGCTGCTGGAGGCGCCCCATGGTCCGGCTCAACCCCTATCTCAGCTTCAAGAACCAGGCCCGCGAGGCCCTCGAGTTCTACCGGTCGGTGCTCGGCGGCGAGCTCGACGTCAGCACGTTCGGCGGGATGCCGGCCGACTCGGGCATGCCGATCGCGGACTCCGACAAGGACCTCGTCATGCACGGCCAGCTCGAGACGCCGTCCGGCCTCACGCTCATGGCCGCCGACACCGGCTCGATGATGCCGTACGTCGCACCCACGAGCGGCGTGACCGTCGCGCTGACCGGCGGGCCGGAGGACTACGACTACGTCGCGGGCGCGTACGCCAAGCTGGCCGAGGGCGGCAGCGACGCGATGCCGTTCGACAAGGCGCCGTGGGGCGACTTCTACGGCCAGGTGACCGACCGGTACGGCATCACCTGGATGTTCGACGTCGGCGCCCCCTGACGGCGGCGGTCACGCGACGAGCAGGCTCTCCCGCCGGGCGGCGAGCGCCGCGAGCTCGGCCTCGGCGGCCGCGGACCGCTCGGCGAGGCGCTGCCGGACCCGTGGACGGCGCGGGTCGCCGCCGCCACGCGGTCGCGCGCCTCGGCGATCCGGTTCCGCACCGACCAGTCGGTGAAGATGGTGTCGAACCAGACGTCGAGCGTGCGGGTGAGCCCGTCGACGCCGACCCCGCCGACCCCCTGCTCGCCGAGGTCGCCCAGCTCGACGGTGAGGTGCCGCAGCGCTCCGTCCGCCTCGCGCAGCAGGCCCGCGGCGCGGTCCATCGTGTCGTGCTTGACCATGCTCGCGAGCATGCCGCCGTCGAAGAACGTGTCGTAGGTGGACCAGCCGTCGGCGCCGCGCAGCTCGACCTCCGCCGCGGCCAGACCGGCGTCGACGGCGCGCACCTCGCGCTCCGCGGCGTCCCGCCGCGCCTGCGCCGTCGCGGCGACGTACTCCGCGGCCTGCTGCTCGGCGCGCTCGGCGTCGAGGCGCTGCGCGCGGTCGCCGCGCAGCCCCGCCCACACGCGCGCGAGGCTCAGCGACTCCAGCCGCGCGACGTCGGCCGCCTCGTCGGCGAGCGAGGCCCGCGCGTCCGCCAGAGCATCCTCCGCCGCGGCGAGCTCCCGGCCCGCGACCTGACGCCGCGCCGACTGCTGCGCGTGCCCGACGACGGCCGCTCGTGCCGCGGCCAGCTCTTCCTCGACCGCACCGGTAGGCATGGCGGACAACCTAGGGCATCTCCGGCCCCGGCCTCCGGGTCCGTCCTCGCGGGCCGACCATCAGGAGGTCGGGACAGCAGGTCGGGACAGTAGGTTGGGACAGTAGGTTGGGACGCATGCTCGCCGCCACCGTCGCCCGGTTCTCGCCCGACTCCCCCCTCGACGGCCTCGAGGTGGGTGAACGCCCCGAGCCCGAGCCGCGGGAGAACTGGACCACCGTGCGGGTGCGCGCCGCGACGCTCAACCACCACGACCTGTGGTCGCTGCGCGGCGTGGGACTGCGGCCCGAGCAGCTCCCGATGATCCTCGGCACCGACGCCGCGGGCACCGCCGCGGACGGCACGCCGGTGCTCCTGCACGGCGTGATCGGCGCCGACGGGCACGGCGTCGGGCCGACCGAGCGCCGCACGCTGCTGTCGGAGCACTACCCCGGCACGCTGGCGGAGTACGTGGCGGTGCCGATCCACAACCTGGTGCCCCTCCCCGAGGACCTCTCGCTGGAGGAGGCCGCGTGCCTCCCCACGGCCTGGCTCACCGCCTACCGGATGCTGTTCGGCGCGGCCGGTCTCGCCCCCGGCGACCGGGTGCTGGTGCAGGGCGCGGGCGGCGGCGTCGCCTCCGCGGCGATCGTGCTCGGCGCCGCGGCCGGCCTGGAGGTCACGGTGACCTCGCGCTCCGCGGAGCGCCGCGATCGAGCGCTGGAGCTGGGCGCGGCGCACGCCGTCGAGACGGGCGCCCGCGTGCCGGCCCGTGTGGACGCGGTGATCGAGTCCGTCGGCCAGGCCACCTGGGCGCACTCGGTGCGCTCCGTGCGGCCGGGCGGCACGATCGTCGTCTGCGGCGCGACGTCGGGCGACGCCCCGCCCGCCGAGCTGACCCGCGTCTTCTTCAACGAGATCCGGGTGCAGGGCGTGACCATGGGTTCGCGCGACGACCTGGCCGCGCTGACACGGTTCGTCGCGCGCACCGGCGTGCGGCCCGTCATCGACTCCGTCGTGCCGCTCGCGCGGGTCGGCGAGGGGCTGGCGCGCCTCGCGGCCGGCGAGCAGACCGGCAAGATCGTCGTCCTGCCCTGACCTCGCCGCGTCAGGCGAAGCGGTGCCGGAAGGCGTCCATCAGGGTCGGGCCCTCGGCGCCGAGGCGCCAGACGCTCCACCCGTCGGCGGTGGGCGAGCCCGAGGCGGCCGACGCCGCGTGGTCCGGGTGCCAGTAGCGGGAGCCGTCGGCGAGCTGGATGGCGCCGTCCTGGTGCAGCACGGCCTCGAAGTACTGGCGGCGTCGCGGGCGCGACCACACGATCGTCGTCGGGTGCACCAGCGTGCCGGCCAGGGCGACGAGGTCCGGGTCCACCTCGTCGTCGCCCGCGACGGGCGTCGCCCACGACCCGGACGCCGCGAGCGGCTCCGGCGGGGGCGGGACGGGCGACGTCAGCGGGTCGTAGCCGTGGTCGCGCGGCGCGGGCACCCAGCCGGGCTCCAACGGGTCCGACGGCGGCGTGCGCAGGCGTGGCGGCTCGAGCGGCGGCACCTGCAGGCGGGGGAGGTCGTCCTCGACGCCGGACCAGCGCGGCTCCGGCACCGGCAGGTCGAACGCGGGGGCCGCGACCTCCGCGAACGCCTGACCGAAGTCCTGCCGTCCGAAGTCCTGCCGTCCGAAGTCCTGCTGCCCGAAGTCCTGCTGCCCGAGGTCCGACGACGGCACGTCGAGCTCCGGTCGCGACGTGAAGCGGTCCGAGCGCGAGCGGCGGCGCGGGGCGCCGTCGGGGAGCGGCGGCCGCTCGCGGGTGATGTCGAGGTCGTCGTCGAGACCCGGTGCGCGGCTCGGGGCGGGCGCCGGGATCGGCAGGGAGGACGGCGGGGGCGGAGGCACGGGGGCGTGCGGGGCCGGCACGGGCGCGGCCGGCACGGGCAGCGGGCCTCCGGGGAGCGCGGCGTCCGACGGGCCGGCCTCGGCCGACCGCGGGCGCGCGGCCCGGCGGCGGGTCCGAGACGGCGGGGCGGACTCCGCCCTCTCGCGGGGCGCCTGCACCGTGGCGGGATTCTTCCCGCCCAGCGCGAGGCCGACGGCCACGCCCTCGGCGAAGGTCTCGGGGTCGACGCGGGCGGTGCCCCCCGTCGGGCTCGCGGTGTCGTCGCCGGGCGCGGCGACCGTGTCCGTCGGCGCCGCCGGGGCGGGCGCGGACAGGCTCGGGGCCGACGGCGCGGACGCGGGGTGGATCACCAGCGGCGAGACGTCCACGAAGCGGCGCCCGTCCGCGCTGTGCACCACGCCCATCTTCAGCACCTCGACGGGCATGGTGGGCTGGCGCAGGAAGTCGACGGCGTTGAGGATCTCCTCGCTCGCCTCCTGGCAGATGACGATGAGCCGCGCGCTGCTGCGGCCCGGCTGCGACCGGGTGATGGGCACGCTGTCGTAGAACGCCGACACGTCGCGGTGGAAGGCGGCCGGCCCGCCGTGGTACCGCTCGGCCAGGGCGCCGCGCGTCAGCCGGCCGGCGGCTCCGGCATGGTCGAGCGCCCGGGTGAGGGCGGCGCGGTCGAGGTCGGCGACGAGCTCGACGACGACGGGCGAGCCGGTCGCGTCGAGGGCGAGCAGGTGCGGCTCGTCCGGGCCGACGCCGGGACTCACCGGGAAGATCTGCTCGCCGAGCAGACCGTCGATGTGGCTGTCCACCACCCGGTGGGCGGTGGTCCCGACGCCCTGGGCGCTGGCCGTGGGCGACCGGTCGGACTGGACGAGGAGGGGCCTCTGGGCATCGACCTCGAACAGGGGCATTGCACACCACTCCTGGATCGGACCCGGCCCCGGCGGCCGGATTCCGGGGCAAGCCTACGGCCCCCGCAGCGTGGCGTGTACCACAGCGGGCTCCCAGGCGCGCGTCGACGCGCGAAGCCGCCGCGCGGAGGTCCGGCGAGGTGCGGCGAGGTGCCGCCGGGGCTACGCGTGCCCGGTGCCGCCGTCGTCGGCGAGCCGCTCCTCGACGCGCGCGACCTTCGCGTCCAGCTGTCCCGTGTACCCCGGGCGGATGTCCGCCTTGAGCACCAGCGACACGCGGTGCCCGCCCGCGCCGACGGCCTCCGTGGCGCGCTGGATCACCGGCATCACCTCGTCCCAGTCCCCCTCGATCTCGGTGAACATGGCGGTGGTCCTGGTGGGGAGCCCGGACTCGCGGACGATGCGGACGGCGGCGGCGACGGAGTCCGCCACGGACTCGCCCGCGCCGAGCGGGGCGACGGAGAAAGCGAAGACGGCCATGCGCTCATTCTGCGTGCCGGACGGGCGGTTGACACCGTGATCGCGGCCGCGTCGTCGCGATCACCGTGTCGACCGCCCGTCCGGCGCCTCCGGGTGGGCGGCGAGGACCGTAGGCTCGTCGGGTGAGCACACGCGTCACCCTTCTCGCCGGCGGGGTCGGCGGCGCCCGCCTGGCGCACGGCCTCGCCCTCGCCCTGCCCGACGACGGCGCACCGACGCCGGACGGCGGCCTCACCGTCGTCGTGAACGTCGGCGACGACACCGAGCGGCACGGCCTGCTCGTCTCCCCCGACCTCGACACGGTCATGTACACGCTCGCCGGGCTGAACGACGAGACCCGCGGGTGGGGGCTGACCGACGAGACGTACACGACCCTCGACCAGCTCGCCCGGCTCGGCGAGGACACGTGGTTCACGCTGGGCGACCGGGACCTCGCGACGCACGTCGTGCGCACCGCCGCGCTGCGCGAGGGGCAGCCGCTGCACGCGGTGACGGCGCGCCTCGCGGCGTCGTTGGGGGTGCGCGCCCGCCTGCTGCCGGTGACCGACGACCGGCTGCGCACGCTCGTCGACACGCCGTCGGGCCGGGTCGCGTTCCAGGAGTACTTCGTGCGCCGGCAGCATGCCGACGCGGTGCTGGGGATCGAGCTCGACGGCGTCGCCGCAGCCCGGCCCGCGCCCGGGGTGCTCGACGCGATCGCGCGCGCCGACCTGCTCGTCGTCGCGCCGTCCAACCCGTTCCTGTCGGTGGAGCCGGTGCTGGCCGTGCCCGGGGTCCGCGACGCCGTCCTGGCCTCGCCCGCACGGCGCGTGGCCGTGAGCCCGATCGTCGGCGGGCAGGCGATCAAGGGCCCGGCGGCGCAGATCCTCGAGTCGCTGGGGCACGAGGTGTCCGCGCTGGGGGTGGCCCGGCTGTACGCGGACCTGGTCGACGTCATGGTCGTGGACGACGCCGACGCCGACCTCGCCGACCCTGTCCGCGACCTCGGCGTCGAGGTGCTCGTCACCGACACGATCATGGGCGGGGCCGCCGGCCGCGAGCGCCTCGCCCGCGACCTGCTCGCCCTCGGATGAGCGCACCGGACGGCGCCGGCCCCGTCCGCACGGTCGCGCTGGTGCCGCTGCGCGACGGCGTCTCGGGCAAGTCGCGGCTGGCGTCCTCGCTCGACCCGGCCGCGCGACGCCGGCTCGTCGCGGCGCTGGCCCGGCACGTCGTCGCCGTCCTGCTGGCGGCGGACGGGGTCGACCGCGTGCTCGTCGTCACCGCCGACGCGCCGTTCGTCGGCCAGACCCTCGCCCCGCTCCGTCATGGCGGCAGTTCGATCCCGACGCGGCAGCTCGAGCTGCCGCGTCGAGCGGAAACTGCCGCGCCGAGCGTCGAGGTGGTGCCGCAGCCGCCGGACCGGCCTGGGCTGAACGCGGCGCTCGACGTCGGGCGGGAGGCGGCGCTCGAGCGGGGCGCGGAGCGGCTGCTCGTCGCGCACGCCGACCTGCCGCTGCTCACGACCGACGACGTCACGGCCCTGCTCGCCGCGGGCGCGCCGGCTCCCGACGGCGCACGGCGTGGTGACGCCGTCGTCGTCGCCACCGACCGGCACCTGGCGGGGACCAACCTGCTGGTGCTGCCCGCGGCGGCACCGTTCCGGTTCCGTTTCGGCGAGGCGTCGCGGACGGCGCACGTCGCCGAGGCCGAGCGCGCGGGGCTGCGGCCGGTCGTGGTGCGCCGCCCGGGCACCGCCGTCGACCTCGACACGATCGACGACTGGGGCGAGCTGCCCCGCGCCGTCCGCGACCGGCTGCGGCACGGGCTCGACCTGCCGCTCCCCTGACACCGCTCAGTTCCGCGCCCGGGCCCGGTCCATCCGGCATGAGCACCGAGCCGAGAATCGAGCTGATCGAGCAGGCCACGCTGCCGGGCACGGACTTCGAGGGTTACCTGCACGGGTCCACCGTGTCGGTGATGTTCGAGCGGTTCGACCGCGACGGCGTCGGCCCCCGCCTGCACCGCCACCCCTACACGGAGACGTTCATCCTCCGTTCGGGGCGGGCGCTGTTCCGGGTGGGCGACGACGAGGTGGTCGCCGTGGGCGGCCAGATCCTCGTCGCCCCCGCCGGGACGCCGCACAAGTTCACCGTGATCGGCCCCGAGGTGTACGAGGCCCTGCACGTGCACGCCAACGACCGGTTCGTCACCGAGTGGCTGGAGTGACCGCGCAGGCCTCGTCCACCCCGGGGGGCGGTCACACCGCGTCGAGGCGGGCGCGCACGTCGTCGTCGAGGTCGAGCTCGGCGGCGCCGAGGATCTCCTCGAGCTGCGCCAGGCTGCCGGCCCCGACGATCGGGACCACCGGCACCGGGCCGCCCAGCAGCCAGGCGAGCACGACCTGGTTCGGCGTGGCGCCGATCTCGTCCGCGACCTCGCGCAGCACGCGCAGCCGCTCGTGCGTCGTCGGGTGGTCGAAGCCGTCCCACAGCGGCTTGTCGTCGCGCACCAGCGCCCCCTGCATGAGCGGGGAGTAGGCGACGACGGCGAGCGGGCTGCCCGCCTCGGACGACGCACGGGCGTAGTCGAGCAGCTCGTACGACGCCCAGTTGTGCCGCCCGACGTCGGGCCGCGGGTAGGGGTAGGTGAGCTGCTGCTGCACCAGGCCGTAGGGGGCGACGCCCTGGCGTCGGGCCTCCTCGCGCGCCTCGACGACGCGGTGCAGCGCGACGTTGGAGATGCCGGTGATCCCGACGAGGCCCTCGGCCTGGAGCTTGCCGAACGCGCCGACGGTCTCGGCGAGCGGGGTGTCGTAGTCGTCGACGTGGCCGTAGTAGGCGTCGAGGTGGTCGACGCCGAGGTGCCGCAGGCTCTCGCGCGCCTCCCACGCGATCGTCTCGGCGCCGAGGCCTTGGTAGTTGGTCGGCGGCACGTGCTGCAGCGGCAGGTTCGGGTCCTTCTTGGCGGCGCCCACCTTGGTGGCGATCCGCAGCTCGTCGCGGTTCCCCCGGTCGGCCAGCCAGCGGCCGAGGACGTCCTCGCTGTCGCGGCCGTGGCCGCCGCCCCAGCCGTTGTAGTTGTTGGCGGTGTCGAGGAACGTGCCGCCGGCTTCGACGAAACGGTCGAGGATCGCGAACGACGTCTCCTCGTCGGTCCGGGTGCCGAACCACATGGTGCCGAGGCAGAGCGTGCTGACGTCGAAGGACGTCGTGCCGTCGCCGATGGTGCGGTAGCGCATGGGTGCTCCTGTCAGGGGTGCGGGTCGTGCGGGCCGGCGGACCTCCCGCCGGCCGACACCCACGAACCTACGAACCGATCGGCCCGGGTGTACCGTCCAATTCCATGGCAGCAACCCAGACCAATCCGGTGCTGGCATGGGACACCGTGCTCGACCTCGGGGACGACGACGCCCCGCTCGTCGCGCGCCTCGAGCGCGCCGTGCGGGACGCCGTGCACGCGGGCCGGGTGCCTGGCGGGGCGGCGCTGCCACCGTCGCGCGCCCTCGCGGACACGCTCGGGGTGTCGCGGTGGGTCGTGACGGAGGTCTACGGCCAGCTCGTCGCGGAGGGGTTCTGCGAGGCCCGCGTCGGGTCCGGCACGCGGATCGCGGCCGGCGCGGCCGCGCACGCCACGCCGAAGCACCCGACGGGGCACCCGGTGCCGTCCGCCGCCCCCGCGCGCCGCGCGCGACTCGACCTCGCGCCCGGCGTCCCCGACCTGCGGCACGTGCCCCGGGCGGCCTGGCTGCGGGCGCTGCGCGACGCCCTCGCCGACACCCCCGACGCCGACCTCGGAGCCCCGCACCCCGCCGGCCACCCGGCGGCCCGCGCCGCCGTCGTCGAGTACCTGGCGCGTGCCCGCTCCACCTGCACCGGGCCCGACGACGTCCTGGTGACGCACGGCGCCACCGACGGCATGACCCGCCTCGCCCGCGCGCTGCGCTCGGCCGGGCACCGCGCCGTCCTGGTCGAGGACCCGAGCTGGGGGCGGCTGCGCGACGTCGCACGCGACGCCGGCCTGGTCCCCGTGCCGGTGCCCGTCGACGGCCGCGGGGTGGACGTGGCCGCGCTCATCGCGGCCGCCGCGCGCACCGGCGCCCGCGCCGCGCTGGTCGCGCCGGCGCACCAGTTCCCCACCGGCGTGGCCCTCGCGCCGGAGCGGCGCGACGCGCTCGTGTCGTGGGCGCGCGCCGTCGACGGCCTGGTCGTCGAGGACGACTACGACGCCGAGTTCCGCTACGACCGCCGACCCGTCGCCGCGCTGCAGGGTCACGACCCGGGTCGGGTCGCCCTCCTCGGGTCGCTCAGCAAGACGGTCTCCCCCGCGTTCGGGCTCGGCTGGCTGGTGCTGCCGCCGCGCTGGCGGGAGCGGCTGGGCGCCGACGCGGGCGGTCCCGCGCCGTCGACCCTCGACCAGCTCGCGCTCGCCCGGTTCCTCACGGACGGCGGCTACGAACGCCACCTGCGGGCCGCGCGCGGCCGGTTCCGCCGCCGCCGGGCGGCCCTGCTCGCCGCGCTCGACACGGCGCTGCCCGGCCTGGCCGTGAGCGGCCTCGCGGCCGGTCTGCACGTCGTGCTCGGGCTGCCCGACGGCGTGCCCGCCGCCGCGGTCGTCCGCGCCGCCGCCGCGCGCGACGTCGGCGTCACCGACCTGCGCCGCTACCGCGTCTCGGCCGCGGCCCCCGGCGCCGAGGCGCTCGTCGTCGGGTACGGCAACCTCGCCGACGCGCGGGTCGACGAGGCCGTCACGGCGCTCGCCGCGGCGGTGCGCTCCGTGGGCGGCTGACGGGCGTCACCACCGCCCCCGGTGCACGACGTCCTCCAGCGGCTTGCGACGGCGGCGCGTCGAGGAGCCCTTGGCCCCGCCGTCGGCGGGGTGCCCGACGGCGACCACCCCGGTCTGGACCCACCCGTCGGGGATGCCGAACGCCTCCCGGAACGCCGGCATCTCGCCCGCGCCGACGCCGAAGAAGCACGCGCCGAGGCCCTCGTCGACCGCCGTCTGCAGCATGAGCAGCGACGCCATCCCGGCGTCGACGTGCCAGTACGGCACCGGCCAGCGCGCCTCGTCGCGGTCGGTCCAGCCCTTGTCCGCCTCGGCGTAGCGGCCGAGGTAGGCGTCCTTCGAGCACAGCGCGACGACGAGCACCGGGGCGGTGCGCATGCCCGCGAGCCACGTCGACATGTCGCGCTCGGAGTCCGCCGGGGTCGCGGCCGTCCAGAACCGCTCGCGGTCCGCCGGCTCCGTCAGGACGAGGAACGACCACCCCTGCGAGAACCCCGCGCTGGGTGCGCGCACGGCGTTGCGCACCAGCCGGTCCACCGTCTCGGGCGGCACGGGCTCGTCCGTGAACCGCCGCACCATCCGCCGTCTGCGCACCACGTCCTGGAACTCCACGGACCCATCCTGCCCCTTGCCGAACAGGCGGTTGACACCGTCATCGCGTGCTCGGGGTCGCGATCACGGTGTCAACCGCCTGTTCGGCAGGATCAGGACGAGCGCTACAGGACGAGCTCGGGCTGCAGCTTGGTCACGGTCCACACGCGCTGCTTGCGGGCGGCGAGGGTCGTCAGGGCCAGCGCGACGACGAGGACGCCGAGCAGCACGGTGACGTCGCGCGTGACGGTGGCGAGGTTGCCGCCGTAGAGCAGCTGGCGCAGGCCCTCGACGGCGTAGGTCATCGGCATGAACTGGTGCATCGCCTTGAGCGGCTGCGGGATCGTCTGCCAGGGGAACGTGCCGCCCGCGGTGACCAGCTGCACCAGCATCAGCACCAGCCCCAGGAACTGGCCGGCCGCGCCCAGCCAGACGTTGAGCGCCTGGAGGACCGCCACGAACGTGCCCGACACCAGCACGAGGAACAGCGCCGTGAACAGCCCGTAGGACGGTTGGATGTCCAGCGCGAACTTCGTCACGGCGAACATCGCCGCCACCTGCACGACGCCGATCGCGGCCGGGGTGGCCCAGCCGCCCAGCGCCGTCGCGAGCCCCGACCGGCCCGCCGCGAGCGCCCGGGTGGACAGCGGCCGCACCAGCAGGAACAGCACGTACGCGCCGATCCACGTGGCCAGCGACAGGAAGAACGGCGCGAGGCCCGCGCCGTACGTGCCTGCCGACGACAGGGCGTCGTTGCGCACCTCCAGCGGGTTGCCGATCGTCGACGCCGTGTCCTCGCGCGTCTGGTCGTCCAGGTCGGGGATCTGGCCCAGGCCCTCGGCGAGCCCGTCGCGCAGCTCGGCGATCCCGCTCTTCAGCTCCCCGGAGCCGTCCGCGAGCCTCGTCGTGCCCGAGGCCAGCTCCGCGGCCCCGTCGGACACCTGGCCGGTGCCGTCCGCGAGCCGGTGCACGCCGTCGACGAGCGCGGGCGTGGCGGCGGCGAGCTGGCCCGTGCCGTCGGCGAGCCGGTCGGCGCCGTCCGCCGCCGACGCGATGCCGGCGGTGAGCTGCGGCGTCGCGCCCGCCAGGGTGGCGGCGCCGTCGGCCACCCGCCGGGAGCCGTCCGCGAGCTGGTCGAGCTTCTCGGACGCGCCCTCGACCGTCGTCACGGCCGACCGCACGTCCTTCCGCTGCGCGTCGAGGGCGCCGTCGACGTCGGCGCGCGTGGCGTCGAGGCGGTCGAGCGCCTGCGTGCGCAGGTCGGCGCACTGCGCGGCGAGGTCGGCGGCGTCGTCCGGCACCTGCGCGCACAGGTCGGCGAGCTGCTGGTCGAGGTCCGCGCGCCCCTGGTCGAGGGCGTCCGCCGCGTCGGAGCGCGCGCCGTCGAGGGTCGGCAGCACCTGCCCGGCCGCCTCGGCGGCCTCCTGCCCGTACTGCGCCACCTGGGCGTTGCCGTCGGCCACCTGGGCGGCGCCGTCGGCGAGCTTCTGGGTCTGGGCCGGCAGGTCGGCCGTCCTGTCCTGCAGTGTCCCGAGGCCGGTCGCGAGCTGTCCCGCGCCGTCGTCGAGCTGCCCGACGGCAGACGCCAGCGTGCCGACCTTGCCGTCCAGGGTGGCGGCGCCGGCCGCTGCCTGCGCCGCGCCGTCGGCGAGCGTGTGCGCGCCGTCGTCCGCGTCCGCGAGGCCGTCGTCGAGCGACGTGGCGCCCGTGAGCAGCTGCTTCGCGCCGTCCACCGCGTCCGCGAGGTTGGTGTGGATGGACGCGAAGCCGCGCAGGAACGTGTCGGCCGCCTCCGTGCCGACCTCCTCCGCGATCGAGTCGCGCACCTTGCCCACGATCGTGTCCGAGATGGTGCCCGCGAGGTAGTTGTTCGCGTCGTTCGTGATGAGCGTGAGGCTGGCCTGCTGCGGCTCGAACTCCCCGGCCGACGCGAGGTCGGAGGAGAACGTCGGCCCGATGATCAGGGCCGCGTCGTACCGGCCGGAGCGGACCCCCGCCTCGGCGTCCGCCTGGGACGTCTCGACCCAGCCGAACCCACCGTCGTCGAGCAGCTGGTCCGCCACGTCGCGACCGAAGTCGCGCTCGGTCGTCTCGCCGGTCTCGGCGTCCTTGGTCGTGGTGCCCTCGTCCTGCACGACGACGGCGGCCGGGACCTGCTCGAGCTGCCCGTACGGGTCGTGGTTGGCGAACAGGTACAGCCCCGCGTACAGCGTGGGGATGAGCGCCATCGCGAGGATGGCGAGCTTCGGCAGGCGCCCGGCGGCGAGCCGCCTGAGCTCCGAGAGAGCGAGCCGGACCGCGGTCATCGGGCCTCCTCCTGCGGGTCGTCGGCCGGTGTCGCGGCCATGCTGTCGTGGATCGGGGTGTCGTCGATCGGGGAGTCGTCGATCGGGGTGTCGTCGGGGGCCGCGGCGTCGAGCGGGTCGTCGAGCTCCTCCTCCGCGCGGGCGTCGGGGTCGGGGGACAGCTCCAGCTCGTCCTCGACCTCGGGCTCGACGGCGGGGCCGCCCTCGGCGGCGGCCTCGGCCTGCGGCTCGGGCTCGGCGACCGGCTCGGCGACCGGCCCGGCGGCGGGGAGGACGGCGGTCGCGCCGGGCTCCTCCACGGGCGCGCCGGGGGTCTCGCGCCGCACGACCTGCGGCGGCTCGTGCAGGGTGGCGCCGCGCGCGGGCGGCAGGTCGACGCCCAGGTCGCGGGCGGACGACCGCGTGCACTGCACGAGCACGCCGAGCCCGGACGCGGCGAGCGTGCGCGCCGTCTCCCACCAGCCGGACGGCTCGCCGCCGTGCCGGTCGGGCAGGGTCAGCACGACGAACCGGACGTCCGGGTTCTCGGCCGCCAGCGCCGCGAGGACGGCGGTGCGCACGACGCCCGGCAGCTGGTCCACCCGACGCCCGCGGTCCTCGGTGAGGGCGCGCTCCTCGAGCCACCGCGCCACGTCGCGCGGCAGCGACCGGCGCCCGGCGAGGGCCAGGCCCTCGGCGACGACGTCGGCGAGGGACAGGGCGTCGTCGGGCTCGCTGATGCCGGGCACGTCGACGACGGCGGTGCGCGCGCGCAGCGCGGGCGACGGCACGACGGCGCCGTCGAGGTGCACCGTGCCGGACGACGGGACGAACCGCCCGGTCGCGACGAGGGCGAGGGCGGTGTGGCCGTGCCCCGGCTCGCCCGCGACGAGCAGGCACTCCCCCGTCGACCAGGCGAGGTCCGTGGCCTCCAGCATCGGGTCGCGACGCCCCTCGACCCGCACCCCGCTCAGCGTGATCTGCACCCTGCTCCCCGTCCCCCGACACACTGTTGACTTGCGATCAACAACTCTACGACCGGTGTTGACTGGCGGTCAATAACGCCGTACAACTGTGCCCATGCCCTCCGCCACCCCGCGCCCCCGCACGCGCCACGAGCCGTCGGACCGGCGTCGCCAGCTCCTCGAGGCGGCCGTCGCCGAGGCGGAGGCCGCGGGGCTGGACGCGCTGACGCCGGCGACGGCGGCCGCCCGCGCGGGGGCGTCGAAGGCGCTCGTCTTCCACTACTTCGGATCCACGACGGCGCTGCGCCGCACGGTCGCCCTCGAGGCGGTGTCCGACCTGGAGCAGACGCTGCTGGCACCCGACGATCGTCCCCTCGCCGACCGCCCGGCGCACGCGATGTCGCTGTTCCTGGGCTCGGTCACCTCGCACCGGCGCGTCTGGGAGGACATCTGGCGCGGTGCTCTCGCGGGCGACGACGCCACCGAGGACGCCCTGCAGCGCGTGCGGACCGCGCTCGTGGCGCGCATGACGACGACGGCCGGCGTCATCGGCTTCACGCCCAGCAACCGGCTGCAGCTCCTGGCCGGCGGGTGGGTGGCGCTGGTCGAGAACGTCACCGCCGCCTGGCTGGGCGGCAGCGGCATCCCGCGCGGCGAGCTCGAGCGGCTGCTGCTCGAGTCGCTCGTCGTCCTCGTCCCGGAGCTCCCCGAGCCCGCGCGCTCCGGCGTCCTCGCCCTCGTCCGCCGCCCCTGATCGTCGTGGGCAGGCCGGGGCCGCGGGTCAGAGGCGCTCGGCGATGACCTCCACGAGCGCCTTGCCCTGGGTGCCCTCGAGCTGCACGGCCTGGGTGCGGCAGGAGAAGCCGTCGGCCACGTACTCGGTGCCCGGCGCGGCCTCGCGCAGCGCCGGCAGCAGCGCGTTCTCCGCCACGGCGACGGACACGTCGTAGTGGCCCTTCTGCATGCCGAAGTTGCCGGCGAGGCCGCAGCAGCCGGCCAGGACCTTGATGTCGGCGCCCGCGGCGCGCAGCAGCGCCTCGTCGGCGTCGAAGCCCATCACGGAGTGCTGGTGGCAGTGCGGCTGCACCACGGCGGTGAGGTCGGACAGGTCGGGCATCTCCCAGCCCGACCCGGCCGCCGGCGAGGTCTCCGGCGACGTGAGCAGCTCCGCCAGGGTGCGGGTCGCGTCCGCGACGGCCTGGGCGCGCGGGTCGTCGGGGAAGAGGTCCAGCAGGTCCGAGCGCAGCACCGCGGTGCACGACGGCTCCAGACCGAGGATCGGGATGCCGTTGACGGCGTACGGCCCGAGGACGGACAGCAGCTGCGACAGCCTGCGCCGGGCGCCGTCGAGCTGGCCGGTCGAGATCCAGGTGAGCCCGCAGCACGCCTGCTGGTCGGGCACGACGACGTCGTACCCCGCCGCGGTGAGCACCTTCACCGCGGCCTGCGGGACGGACGGCGCGAGGGCGTCGCTGAACGAGTCCGCCCAGAGCACGACCTTCGGGCGCGCTCCCGTGGGGCGGTCGTGCGGCGTCTGGCCGGCCCCCAGGCCGGGCACGCCGTGCGATGCCCAGCCGCGCTTCCACCAGGTGCGGAACGGGATCTCCGCGAACTGCGGCACCTGCCGCCGCGTGTCCATGCCGCCCGCCCACAGCACCGCCTTGGCGATCCACGGCACGCCCAGCACCTTGTTGACGAACCGCGGCATCCCGCCGGCCAGGCGCGCCCAGCGGGGCAGCCAGCCGAGGGCGTAGTGGTCCACGGGGCGCAGCTTCCCCTTGTACGTACGGTGCAGCACCTCGGACTTGTACTGGGCCATGTCGACGCCCGCCGGGCAGTCGGACGAGCACGCCTTGCAGCTCAGGCAGAGGTCGAGCGACTCACGCACCTCGGGCGCCGTGAGGCCGCCCACGAGGGTGCCGTTGACGGCCTCCTGCAGCACGCGCGCCCGCCCGCGGGTGACGTCCTTCTCGTCCTTCGTCGCCTGGTAGCTGGGGCACATGAACCCGCCGGAGGCATGGTTGTCGGCGCGGCACTTGCCCACGCCGACGCAGCGGTGCACGGCGGTCGTGAGGTCGTGGTGGTCGTGCGCGAACGAGAACCCGGTGTGGCCGGCCTTCTTCGCGATGCCGTGCAGCGGGCCCGAGCCCGCCATCCCCCGCTCCCCCACCGGCAGCGTCGAGAGCACGGCCTTCGCCGCGGGGCGGCGCAGGTCGGCGTCGACGGCCGCCGGACGCACGACGACGCCCGGGTTGAGCAGGTCGTCCGGGTCGAACAGCGCCTTGAACCGCTCCATGAGCCGGATCGCCTCGGGCGTGTACATCAGCGGCAGCAGCTCGGAGCGGGCGCGGCCGTCGCCGTGCTCCCCCGACAGCGAGCCGCCGTGGTACGCCACCAGCCGCGCGGCGTCGGTCATGAACGTGCGCAGCACGGAGCCCGACGTCTCCATCGGGATGTCGATGCGCAGGTGCACGCAGCCGTCGCCGAAGTGCCCGTAGGGCAGGCCGTCGACGCCGTAGCGCGCCATGAGGTCCTCGAGGTCGCGCAGGTACGCGCCCAGGCGCTCGGGCGGGACCGCGGAGTCCTCCCAGCCCGGCCACGCCTGCTCCCCCGCGGGCGTGCGGCCCGCCAGCCCCGCGCCGTCGGCGCGGATCTGCCACATCTTGGTGGCGTCCGGCCCGGCGGGCAGCACCAGCGACGACAGGGCGGACGACGACGTCACGATCGCCTCGGCCCGCGCGCTCGCCTCGTCCTGGCTCGCGCCCCCGACCTCGATCATCAGCCAGCCCGCGCCCTCGGGCAGGGCCGGCACGGACGCCTCGCCCTTGGCCTTGCGCACGACGTCGACCAGGCGCGCGTCGAGGCCCTCGATCGCGAGCGGCTTGTGGCCGAGCAGGTGCGGGACGTCGTCGGCCGCCGCGGGCATGTCCGGGTAGCCGAGCACGACGAGCGTCGGCGCGGTCGGCACGGGCACCATCCGCAGCGTGGCGCCCAGCACCGTGACCAGCGTGCCCTCGGTGCCCACCAGCGCCTTGGCGAGGTCGGAGCCGTTCTCCGGCAGCAGGTGCTCCAGCGAGTACCCGGACACCTGGCGCCCGAACCGGCCGAACTGGGTGCGGATCAGCGCGAGGTTCTCCCGCACGAGCTCCGCCAGGCCCGGCACGGCGGCGAACGTCGCGTCGCCGCGGCCCGCGGTGAAGCGCCGGCCGCGCCCGTCGACGACGTCGAGCTCCACCACGTTGTCGGCGGTACGGCCGTAGGCCACGGCGTGCGGGCCGCACGCGTTGTTGCCGATCATCCCGCCGAGCGTCGCGCGGTTCTGCGTGGACGGGTCCGGGCCGAAGCGCAGGCCGTGGGCGGCGCCCGCGCGCTGCAGGGTCGACATCACGGTGCCGGGCTCGACGACGGCCGTCCCCGCCTCCGGGTCGACGGAGACCACCTGGTTCAGGTGCCGGGAGAAGTCGAGCACCGCGCCCGTGCCGACCGCGTTGCCGGCCACCGACGTGCCGGCGCCGCGCGCCGTCACCGGGATCTTCAGCTCGCGCAGCACCTCCAGGCCGCGGACCACGTCGCGCGAGCTGCGCGGGAAGGCGACGACGTCGGGCACGACGCGGTAGTTCGAGGCGTCGGTGGAGTACTCCGCGCGCCGCCGGGAGGAGGAGTCGACGTCGCCCGCGATCACCGTCCGCAGCGCGGAGACGACGGCCGCGCGGGCCTCGTCGGCCGCGCGCCTGGCCGCGCTCTCCGCCTCGTCACGGGTGGGCGCGACGTCCGCGCCGCCGTCCGGGGTCGGGGCGTTCCGGGTCTGGGCTGGCACGCGCCGATTCTGCCATCGGAGCCCGCGGGGTGCCGACGCGTCCACGCCGCCGCCGCCCCGCCCGCCCCGTCGGACGGGCGATCCGTCGCCGGAAGGGGTCGTTCCCCGCGATGGATCGACCGCGCGGAGATCAGCCGCGGTCGGCCTTCTCCTGCGCCGCCCGCACGGCCTCCGCCTCCGCCTTGCGGGCCTCGCGCAGCGCCTTCTCCCGATCGCGCACCTTCTTCTGCTCCTCGCGGAGCCGGCGCTCGACGTCCTTGCGCCTGCCCGCCGCCTTCTTGACCTTGGGGTCGGAGGCGTAGCGCTGCGCGACGGCGAGCGCCTCGGCCACGCCCTCCTCCTGCGGGACGGTGCCGGGCGACGTCTCCGCGGCGGACGCGCCGGCCGCCTCGCGCGCGGCGACGTAGGCCGCGACGCCGTCGAGCGTGCGCTCGAGCCCCCACCCGACGTCCTCCTCGTCGTCGAAGGTGCTCGTCCCGTACGCGGCGTAGGTGCCGCGCTCGACGATGGGGCGCAGGTACGGGAACCGGACCTCGTCGACGAGAGCGCGCAGCGTGTCCGCGAGCTCCGGGCCCACGGACGCCGCCGTGTCGGTGCCCGCGGTGTTCGCCTGCGCCAGGTCGCGGTCGAGCAGCGCCGCGTTCCGCGTGTAGCCGTTGAGCAGCAGGATCGTCGCGATCTTCTCCCCGTCGTCGAGCGGGGTGGAGCGCAGGGCGCGCAGCCCCGCGTCGAGGGCACGCAGGCTGGCGGGCGTGACCGGGGCGCCCGTGACCGGGACGTCGAGCACCCACGAGTGGCGGCGGAACAGCTCGAACGTGAACAGGGCCCACTCGCGCAGCTCGGACCGCCAGTCCGCCGGGTCGTGCGGCGGCGGGAACTCGAGGTCGAGCACCACCTCCTGCATGAGCAGCAGCAGGTCGTCCTTGCTGGTGACGTACCGGTACAGCGACATCGTGGTGAAGCCGAGGCTCTTGGCGACGCGCGCCATGGAGACGCCGGCGAGGCCCTCGGCGTCCGCGATCTCGACGGCGGCCTCGACGATGCGCTCGATGCTCAGCTCGCGGCGGGGCACGCGCTCCGGCCGCTCGGCCACGCCCCAGGCCAGCGCGAGGCGCGGCGGGAGGTCCGGCAGCTCCGCGCCCGGCAGGGCCGACTCGGGCAGGTCCGTCTCCGGCGTGTCCGTCATGCGCTCATCATCCCCGACCTGGTCGATCGGTCCAGCGTCGTCGTGGGTGGGCTCGTGGCCCCGTTCCGCGTCGGAACGGTGCCACGAGC
>NZ_JBHTVZ010000025.1:0-26836 GCF_042792715.1 Isoptericola sp. NPDC056618
GCACCACGTGGTGCGGCCGCCCTCGTACTCCCTCGGCGAGATCTCCATGACCTCGGCAGGGTCAGCGGTCGAAGGCCTGGGCGACCAGGATCTCCTGCTGCTCCTTGTGCCGCTTGGCCGTGCCGGCGGCGGTCGACGCGGACGCCGGGCGGGACGCGACGCGCACGCGCGGCATGTCGTCCGGGAGCGCCAGGTGCAGGAAGGACCAGGCGCCCTGGTTCTCCGGCTCGTCCTGGACCCACACGACGTCGGCGTCCGGGTACTGCGCCAGCTGCGCGCGGAGCTGCTCCTCCGGGAACGGGTAGAGCTGCTCCAGGCGGACGATGGCGGTCCGGGTGTCCTGGCGCTTGGTGCGCTCGGCGAGCAGGTCGTAGTAGACGCGGCCGGTGCACAGCAGCACGCGGTCGACCTGCGCCGCGTCCACCGACGTGTCCGGCAGCACCGGCTCGAAGGTGCCGGTGGTGAAGTCCTCGACGCTGGAGGCCGCCGCCTTGAGGCGCAGCAGCTGCTTCGGCGTGAAGACGACCAGCGGGCGGCGCGGCCGGGCGTACGCCTGCTGGCGCAGCAGGTGGAAGTACGACGCCGGGGTGGACGGCTGCGCCACCGTCATGTTGTTCTCGGCCGAGAGCTGCAGGAAGCGCTCGATGCGGGCGGACGAGTGGTCCGGCCCCTGGCCCTCGTAGCCGTGCGGCAGCAGCATGACCAGCGACGAGTGCTGGCCCCACTTCTGCTCGGCCGACGAGATGAACTCGTCGATGACCGTCTGGGCGCCGTTGACGAAGTCGCCGAACTGCGCCTCCCAGAGCACGAGGGCGTCCGGGCGCTCGACCGAGTAGCCGTACTCGAAGCCGAGGGCGGCGTACTCGCTGAGCGAGGAGTCGTACACCCAGAACTTCGCCTGGTCGCCCGACAGGTACAGCAGCGGCGTCCACTCGGCACCCGTGTTGCGGTCGTGCAGCACGGCGTGGCGCTGGACGAAGGTGCCTCGGCGCGAGTCCTGCCCGGCGAGGCGCACCGGGGTGCCCTCCATGAGCAGCGACCCGAAGGCGACGAGCTCGCCGAAGCCCCAGTCGATGCCGCCCTCCTTCGCCATGAGCTGCCGCTTCTGCAGCATCTGGGCGAGCTTCGGGTGCACCGTGAAGCCCTCGGGGGCGGACACCTGGACGGCGCCCACGCGCTCGAGCACGGCGTGCGGGACGGCCGTCTGCCAGCCCACCATGTCGCCGGCGCCCTCGCGCTGCGCCTCCGGGCGCTCGAGGCCGAGGATCTCGTCCTCGCCGTCGGGCGTGCTGGCCTTGCCGGCCGACTTGGTCTCGGTGAAGACCCGCTCGAGCTGCGCCTGGTAGTCCTGCAGCGCCTGCTCGGCCTCCTCGACCGTGATGTCGCCGCGGGCCACGAGGTTCTTCGTGTACAGCTTGCGCACCGACTGCTTGGCCTCGATGAGGTTGTACATCAGCGGCTGCGTCATCGACGGGTCGTCGCCCTCGTTGTGCCCGCGGCGGCGGTAGCAGACCATGTCGATGATGACGTCGCGGTCGAACTGCTCGCGGTAGGCGAAGGCCAGCTCGGCCACGCGGACGCAGGCCTCGGGGTCGTCGCCGTTCACGTGGAAGACGGGGATCTGGTAGCCCTTCGCGACGTCGGTCGCGTACGTCGTGGAGCGCGACGACGACGGCCCGGTCGTGAAGCCCACCTGGTTGTTGATGATCACGTGGATCGTGCCGCCCGTGCGGTACCCGCGCAGCTGCGCGAGGTTGAGCACCTCGGGCACCACGCCCTGGCCCGCGAAGGCCGCGTCGCCGTGCAGCAGGATCGGCAGCACGGAGAAGCCGTCGCCGCCCAGGTCGATGCGGTCCTGCTTGGCCCGCACGATGCCCTCGAGCACCGGGTCGACCGCCTCGAGGTGGGACGGGTTCGCCGCCAGGTACACCTTGGTCGTGGCGCCCGACTCGGCGGTGAAGACGCCCTCGGTGCCGAGGTGGTACTTCACGTCGCCGGAGCCCTGCACGCTCTTCGGGTCGAGCTGGCCCTCGAACTCCTTGAAGATCTGGCCGTAGCTCTTGCCGGCGATGTTCGCCAGCACGTTGAGGCGGCCGCGGTGCGCCATGCCGATGCCGACCTCGTCGAGCCCGCCCTCGGCGGCCCGCGACAGGATCGCGTCGAGCAGCGGGATGACCGACTCACCGCCCTCGAGCGAGAAGCGCTTCTGCCCGACGAACTTGGTCTGCAGGAAGGTCTCGAACGCCTCGGCGGAGTTCAGGCGGCGCAGGATGCGCAGCTGGTCCTCGCGGGGCGTGCGGGCGTAGCCCGACTCGAGCCGCTCCTGGAGCCACCTGCGCTGGGCCGGGTCGGCGATGTGCATGTACTCGACGCCGATGGTGCGGCAGTACGAGTCGCGCAGCAGGCCGAGGATGTCGCGCAGCGTGTCCTTGGTCTTGCCGCCGAAGCCGCCCGTGGGGAACTGGCGGTCCAGGTCCCACAGCGTCATGCCGTGGCTCTGGATGTCCAGGTCGGGGTGCTTCCGCTGGCGGTAGGCGAGCGGGTCGGTCTCGGCCATGAGGTGGCCGCGCGAGCGGTAGGAGTGGACGAGCTCCGCGATCCGGGCCGGCTTCGCGGCCTCGACGTCGGCGTCCACGGTGTTGTCGCGCACCCAGCGCACGGGCTCGTACGGCACGCGCAGGGCCGCGAACACGCGGTCGTAGAAGCCGTCCAGGCCGAGCAGCTTGTTCGCGAGCACCTTGAGGAACTCGCCGGACTGCGCGCCCTGGATGATGCGGTGGTCGTAGGTCGACGTGATCGTCATGACCTTCGAGATGCCCATGCGGGCGAGCTGCTCCACGGACGCGCCCGCGAACTCCGCGGGGTAGTCCATGGCGCCGACGCCGATGATCGTGCCCTGCCCGGCCATGAGGCGCGGCACGGAGTGCACGGTGCCGATGCCGCCCGGGTTGGTCAGCGAGATCGTGGTCCCGGCGAAGTCGTCCATGCCGAGCTTGCCGCCGCGCGCCTTGCGCACGAGGTCCTCGTACGCGGCCCAGAAGCCGGCGAAGTCGAGCTCCTCGGCCTTCTTGACGCTGGGCACGAGCAGCTGGCGCGAGCCGTCCGGCTTGGCGAGGTCGATCGCGAGGCCGAAGCCGACGTGGGCCGGCTGCACGACGTGCGGCTTGCCGTCGATGCTCTCGTAGTGCGCGTTCATCACCGGCATGTCGGACAGCGCCTCGACGAGCGCGAACCCGATGAGGTGCGTGAACGAGATCTTGCCGCCGCGGCCGCGCGCGAGGTGGTTGTTGATGACGATGCGGTTGTCCACCATGAGCTTGGCGGGCACGGCGCGCACCGACGTCGCGGTCGGGACCTCGATCGAGGCCTCCATGTTGGTGACGACGCGCGCGGCGGGGCCGCGCAGCTTCTGCACGTCGTCGGTGGCCTCGTCCTCGGTGGCCTTCGGCGAGGACTTCGCGACCTCGGCGTAGGGCGCGGTCGAGGGCAGGGCCTCGGCGACCGGGCGGACGGCGCTCACCGCGGGGTCGGCCGGGACCGGGGCCGGCTTCGAGGCCTTCCGCTCGGACTTCGCGGTCTCGGCGGCGGCGGTGCCCGACCGGCCGGCCGGGGCCGCGGGGGCCGGGGCCTGCGCCGGGGCCGGCGTCTGGGGCTCAGCCGGTGCCGCGGGCTGCGCGGGTGCAGCCGGCGCGGCGTCCGCCGTGGCGCCGTTGGTCTCACCCGGCTCGTAGTCGGCGAAGAAGTCCCACCACGCGGGGTCCACCGCGTTCTTGTCCTTCAGGTACTGCTCGTAGAGCTCGTCGACAAGCCATTCGTTGGCTCCGAACGCGCTCGCCACGCTGATCGACTCTGACCCGTCCTTCGGGGACACCACGCGCGGATCGCCCACTTTCACACAGTTGCAACTCGTTCGACCGGAAATGCGCCCGACAGCGCCGGTGCGCAGGTCCAGCCTACGTCCTTCGCGGTGTCCGACCGGGGAGGCCGAGCGGCGTCAGACGGCCGTTCCCGGGCTCACGACGTGGCATCGTGACCGTCCGGTAATGGGGTGGGCAACGACTCCTCGGGTCGACCCGATGACTCCGTGTTCCGACGTCATGTCCGGACCACGCGGGCCGTCCTGTGACGGACGAGTGTGACCAACCTCACGCCGGCGCCGCGGGCGCGGGCCGGGCACGGGATCACTCGGAGGGCTCGCTCGTGACGCCGGGGGCGGGCCGGGCCTGCGCGGGCAGCGTCACGCGCATCGTCGCGCCGCGGTCGGTGTCGGCGACCTCGACGTGCCCGCCGTGCAGGTCGACCGCCCAGCGGACGATGGCGAGGCCGATTCCGGTGCCGCCGCTCGCCATGCCGGACGGCGGCGCGGCGTGCGGGCGACCGGCGGCCGCGCCGCTCGCGAACCGTTCGAAGATCCGGCCGCGGTCCTCGGGCGCGATGCCGGGGCCCTCGTCGCTCACCTCGAGCACGACGTCGTCGTCCACGGGGTAGGCGTCGAGCCGCACCGTCCCGGCATGGGGCGAGTGCCGGATCGCGTTCTGCAGCAGGTTGGTGACCACCTGGCGCAGCCTCTCGACGTCGGCCTCCAGCGCGAGGTCCGGCGGGGTGACGTCGACGACGTAGCTGAGGCCCTTCGCCGCGTCGACCATCGACATCGCCTGCGCGGACTCCTCGAGGAAGTCGCCCACGGAGAACTCGCTGAGCACCAGCGCGGACGCGCCGGCCTCCACCCGCGACAGGTCGAGCAGGTACGTGACCAGGCGGGTGAGCCGCTCCGTCTGCTCCAGCGACAGCTCGAGGGCCGACGGCGTCGGCTCGGTGACGCCGTCGACCATGTTCTCGAGCTGGGCCTGCAGCGCCGCCACCGGGGTACGCAGCTCGTGCGACACGTTGGCGATGAGCTCGCGCCGCACCCGGTCGGAGGCGTCGAGGTCGGCGGCCATGACGTTGAAGGCCTCGGCGAGCTGGCCCACCTCGTCGCGGCTCGTGGCGCGCACGCGGATGGAGTAGTCGCCCGCCGCCATCGCCTGCACGGCAGCCGTCATGTCCCGCAGCGGCGACGTCATGCCGCGCGCGAGGAGCTGCACGATCACCAGGGACAGGAAGATCGCCAGGGGCAGCGTGCGGGTGGGGCCGAGCTCGTTCTGCAGGCCGATCCACGTGATGAGGACGGCGAACGTCACCGTCGCCACGACCAGCACGCCGAGCTTGGTCTTGAGCGACCGCAGCGGGTCCAGCGGACGGACGTCGGGCAGCCGGTGGTGCTCCTTGCGTCGCGGCGCGGCCGGCCCGGCGTCGTCGTCGCCGGGGGCGGGGTCCATCAGGCCTCCGGCGGCTCGAACGCGTACCCGACGCCGTGCACGGTGCGGATGAGGTCCGGCCCGAGCTTGCGGCGCAGCGCCTTGATGTGGGAGTCGACGGTGCGGGTGCCGCTGGCGTCAGCCCAGTCCCACACCTCGGCGAGCAGGCGCTCGCGCGTCTGGACGGTCTTGGGCGAGCTCGCGAGCATGACCAGCAGCTCGAACTCGGTCGGCGTGAGGTGCACCTCGTCGCCCGCGCGGTGCACGCGGCGCTGGGCCCGGTCGATCGTGACGTCGCCCATGACCATCGGCGGGTCGGCGGGGGTCGTCACCGCGGCCTGCTGCGCACGCTCCACGCGTCGCAGCAGCGCCTTGACGCGCGCCACCAGCTCGCGCATGGAGAACGGCTTGGTCATGTAGTCGTCGGCGCCGACGCCGAGGCCGACGAGCATGTCGGTCTCGTCGTCGCGCGCCGTGAGCATGAGGATGGGGATCGGGTTCTCCGCCTGGATGCGGCGGGTGACCTCGAGCCCGTCGATCCCGGGCAGCATGACGTCCAGCACGATCGCGTCCGGGTTCAGGCGGGAGGCGGCGTCGACGCCGGCGAGGCCGTCGCGCGCGACCTCGACCCGCCAGCCCTCGGCGGACAGGCGCTGGGCGATGGCGGCCGCGATCGCGGGCTCGTCCTCGACGACGAGCACGGTGGCGTTCTGCTGGCCCGAGGCGCCCGGGCTGCTCGGAGGGGTCGCGGTGGTCATGGTGCCATCTTGCACCGGCTCCCTGGGGGAGCGCTGAGTACACGCTGTCCGGGGCTCTCCCGCGCGGACGCCGACTCGCCCGCGGGCTCCGTCCCGATACCATCGGAGCACGATGGACGAGAGCCGATATCGCGCGGGGTCGCCCGCGCCGTCCCGCCTGGCCACCCCGCCGCCCCGCCACCCGGCCGCGCCGCGCCGCACGACCGGGAGCCGCCCGTGCTAGGCGACGTCCTCATGATCGTGCTCGGCGTGGTGCTCACCGCGGGCACCGCGGTGTTCGTCGCCAGCGAGTTCTCCCTCGTCACCCTCGACCCGGCCGTCCTCGGGGCCGACGACGAGGAGGGCGACAGTCCCTCGCCCGGCCACGACACCGCGCGCCCGTCGGACCGACGGGACCGCGCCGTCCGCGCCGGGCTCAAGCACCTGTCCACGGAGCTCAGCTCCGCCCAGGTCGGCATCACCATCACCACGATCCTGCTGGGTTACACCGCCCAGCCGGCGCTGCTGTCCCTGTTCTCCGAGGCGTTCGCCGCCACGGCGATGGGGCAGGGCGTCGCCGGGGTCCTCGCGGTCGTGCTGGCCCTCGTGGTCGTCAACGCGTTCTCGATGCTGTTCGGCGAGCTGATCCCGAAGAACTTCGCGCTGTCCGCCCCGCACGCGACGGCGCGGCTGGTCGTCCCCGTGCAGCGGGTGTTCACCATGCTGTTCCGGCCGCTCATCGCCGTGCTCAACGGCTCGGCCAACGCGCTGCTGCGCAGGGTCGGGGTCGAGCCCCGCGAGGAGCTGTCCGGCGCGCGGTCCTCCTCGGAGCTGCTGTCGCTCGTCCGACGTTCGGCGCAGGAGGGCACGCTCGACCAGTCGGTCGCGACCCTGCTGACCAACTCCCTCGAGCTCGACGAGCTGTCGGCGCGCGACGTCATGACCGACCGCATGCGGATGGCCGTCGTCGAGCGCGACACGACGGCCGCCGAGGTCGTGGCCCTCGCCCGGCGCACCGGCCACTCCCGGTTCCCGGTGATCGGCGAGGACCGCGACGACGTCGTCGGCCTCGTGCACCTGCGCCGCGCCGTCGGCGTGCCGCACGACCGCCGCGGCGAGGTGCCGGCCGCCGCGCTCATGGTCGACGCGCCGCGCGTCCCGGAGACGGTCCGGCTCGGGCCGCTCCTCGTCGAGCTCCGGGGTCTCGGGCTGCAGATGGCCGTGGTCGTCGACGAGTACGGCGGCACCTCGGGGATCGTCACGCTGGAGGACGTCGTCGAGGAGCTCGTGGGCGACGTCGCCGACGAGCACGACCCGCGCCGCGCCGGCGTGGTGCGCGGCGCCGACGGGTCGTGGGTCGTGCCCGGGGTGCTGCGCCCCGACGAGCTGGAGGAGCGCACCGGCCTGGTGGTGCCCGAGGGGCCGGCCTACGAGACGCTCGGCGGCCTGGTCATGGCGGAGCTGGGGAGGGTGCCCGAGGTGGGCGACGAGATCGAGACCGACGGGGTGCTGCTGCGCGTCGAGGCGATGGACGCGCGGCGCGTCGAGCGGCTGCGCGTGCTCGCCGTCGACCCGGCCGGGACCCGGCACGGGGAGGCGGGCCGATGAGCACCGGGACCGCCCTGCTGGTCGGCGTGCTGCTGCTCGCCGGCAACGCGTTCTTCGTCGGCGCCGAGTTCGCCGTCATCTCCGCGCGCCGCAGCGCCATCGAGCCGCGGGCCGAGGCCGGCGACCGGCGCGCCCGCACCGCCCTGTGGGCGATGGAGCACGTCTCCCTCATGCTCGCGTGCGCGCAGCTCGGGGTCACCGTGTGCTCCACCGGCCTGGGCATCGTCGCGGAGCCCGCCCTCGCCCACCTGCTCGAGGTGCCCTTCGAGGCCCTGGGGGTCCCCGAGGCGCTGCTGCACCCCGTCTCGCTCGTCCTGGCGCTCGCGATCGTGGTGTACCTGCACGTGGTGCTCGGCGAGATGGTGCCCAAGAACCTCGCCGTCGCCGGCCCCGAGACGGCCGCCCTCTGGTTCGCGCCGCCGCTGGTGCTGCTCGGTCGCGCCGTGCGCCCCGTGATCTCGGCGCTCAACTGGGTCGCGAACCATGCCGTGCGGCTCGCGGGGGTCGAGCCGAAGGACGAGGTCGCCTCCGCGTTCACGGCGCAGGAGGTGCAGTCGATCGTCGAGCACTCGCAGGCCGAGGGCGTGCTCCGCGACGAGCAGGGCCTCCTGGCCGGGGCCATCGAGTTCTCCTCGCGCACCGCGGGCGACGTCATGGTGGCCGTGGACGAGCTGGTCACCGTCGACCCCCGCACCACGCCCGACGACGTCGAGCACCTCGTCGCGCGCACCGGGTTCAGCCGGTTCCCCGTGCGGGGCGACGACGACGCCCTGCGCGGCTACCTGCACCTCAAGGACGTCCTGTACGCGTCGAACGGCGACCGGTTCGACCCGGTGCCGGCGTGGCGCGTGCGCGCGCTCGCGTCCGTGCGGCCCGCCGACGAGGTGGAGGACGCGCTGCGCGCCATGCAGCGCTCCGGGGCGCACCTGGCCCGCGTCGAGGGGCCCGACGGCGTGCTCGGCGTCGTGTTCCTCGAGGACATCCTCGAGGAGCTCGTGGGCGAGGTGCGCGACGCGATGCAGCGCCGACCGTGAGCAGGGTGGACACCCTCCCACGCCGCGCGGCCCCGGCCGCGGCCTGACCGCCTGTGAACGGGGACTTGGCGGGGGAGCCCGACCCCGTTATGGTTCCGTGACGGATCGCCTCGTCGGTCGCGCGCAGGGCACGCGACGCCGGGCGGTCCGTGTTCGGGTCCGAGGAGCACGGGCGACCATGGCGGCCGCCCGGAGCACGAGCGCGGAGGTGCCGTGGAGGCGACGTCGCAGGGTGACGCAGCCACGCCGCGCTCCCGTCGCGAGATGCGGGAGGCGGAGCTCGCCCGGGCCGGCAAGAAGCCCCGCAAGCGCCCCGCTGCCGCCCGCGGCGACCGCTCCGGCGGCCGGCACGCCGCCCCCGCCGGGCACGCCTGGGTCACCCGCCTGACGGTGCTCGGCTCGCTCGCCGCCGCCACCATCGCCGCGCCCCTCGTCACCGACGGCCAGGCGCACGGCGGCACCCCGTTCGACCTCGACACCCAGCCCACCGGTCCCTCCACGCTGGCGCTCCTCGAGCAGGGCGTCGAGACCCCCCGCACCTCCCAGGGCATCGCCGCCGCGCCCCGCGACGTGCGCGTCGAGGCGTCCGCCGCCAGCCGTACCGCCGAGCGCAGCCCCCTGCCCGGCTGTGACTCCGGAGCCTCCATCGACGGCGGCAACGGCAGCCTCGCCGACCACTCGCTCTGCGACATCTGGCAGCCCGGCGAGAAGCTGCGCGCGGACGCCGCCGTCGCCCTCAGCGCCCTCAACGAGGCGTTCCGCGTCCGCTTCGGCCGCGACCTGTGCCTGGTCGACAGCTACCGCTCCATCTCCTCCCAGTACGCCGTCAAGGCCAGCCGCGGCTACCTCGCCGCCACCCCCGGCACGTCCATGCACGGGTGGGGGCTCGCCATCGACCTGTGCGGCGACGAGTACCGCTCCAGCGAGGTCTACGGGTGGCTGTGGGAGAACGGGCCGGCGTACGGGTGGGAGAACCCGCCGTGGGCGCAGCGGGGCGGCATGGGCAACTACGAGCCGTGGCACTTCGAGTACAAGCCCGGCGTCGTGGAGATCACGCCCTGGCACTGAGCCCTCTGTGGTGCTCCCTCGCTCGCCTGCTCACGGCCGCCGGAGGTGCAGGATCCTTCGCGCGGTCGCGTTCACGCGCCCCAGGGGGCGCTCCACTTCGGGAGGGATACGACCGCGCGAAGGATCCTGCACCTCCCGCTCTCCTGAGCCCGCACCCGTCGCGGTGCCTCGGACAGTGCGCGACCCGGGTCGTGTCGACTCTCACGCGCCCTTGCTCGGGAGCGGGGGCGGCGCCGAGCGGGTGCTGGGCCGTCAGGTGGTGATCGTGGTGTTGCCGCCGAAGTCGTCGCGGAAGCGGGGGCCCTGGGTGGCGAGCTCCTGGGCGTACGCGGCGGACCAGCCGCGGAAGGGGTCGACGGCGAGGGACTCGTTGGAGAAGCGGCGGTCGTCGGTGAGCTCGGTGACGCAGAAGTCGGGGATCTGGAGGTCCGTGACCGGGCCCGAGCGCTCGCACTCGGCGACGATGAGCGGCGCGTTGGCGCCGCCGAAGACGTCGATCGACCAGCCGTCGGCGCCCAGCCAGGCCGCGTAGCGCGTCTTGATGACCTGGGCGCCGCCGCGGCGCACCAGCTCCGCGCCGACGTTCGGCTCGAGCGGGCGCTCCGCCTCGTACCGGGTGCCGCCCACCGAGGGGCCCTTGACCGTGACCGCGGCGAGGTCGACGCGCGAGCGGTAGAGCTCGAGGACGTCCCGCGCGTCGCTGTCGGGGCCCAGCCGTGCCTCGACGCCCGTGGCCTGCACCCGCACGCGCAGCGCGTAGCCGCCGTCGGACAGGAAGTAGGACTGGACGATCAGGGCGGGCGCGTCGCGCAGCGCGTCCGGCAGCTCGCGGACGAAGAACCGGCGCTCGAACTCGAAGTCGGAGTAGTCGGCGGACATGACTGCGAGCCTAGTGCGCCGCGACGACGGTCCGGTCCCGCGGCCCGGCGGTGTCGGTTCAGGTGCGCCGCGCGCGCAGCACGCCCGTGCGCATCGGCAGGGTGAACTCGCCCCGCGCCGTCTCCGGCCTGCCCGCGAGATACGCGCGGATCCGCCCGGTCGTGGCCGCGCGCTCCGCCTCCGGCATGACGAGCATCCCGGCGCGGGTCGCGAGGGTCGCGACGAGCGAGTCGGCGGTGCGGCGCTGACCGTGCGGGAACTCGGCCCGCTCCGCCCGGGCCGACCACGCCTCCCCGGCGGGCGGGAGCACGCCGTCGGTCGCGCGGCGCCAGGCGGTCGGTGTGTCCCGCGGCCCCACGGCCGCGCTCCCGCTCGCCTCGGCGAGCCCGGCGACCCAGGCGACGTCGTCGTCCAGCAGGTTCCACAGCCCGGCCAGGACGCCGCCGGGGGCGAGCACGCGGGCGATCTCGGGCCCCGCGACCGCCAGGTCGAACCAGTGCAGCGCGTTGCCCGCGAGCACGGCGTCGACGGAGCCGTCGGGCAGCGGGATCGACTCGGCGCTGCCCGCCAGGGCGCGGACGCCCGGCAGGCCCCGCCGCAGCTCGGCCAGCATCGCCGGGTCCGGCTCGACGGCGACGACCTCCGCGCCAGGGACGACCGCCGGGTCGAGCAGGGTGGCGGTGAGCTTGCCCGTCCCCGCGCCGAGGTCGAGCACCCGCGGGCCCGGCGCCGCCCGCAGCGTCCAGCGCACCGCGGCCGCCGCGTAGTCCGGGCGGTGCTCGGCGTACGCGACGGCGGCCGCGCCGAAGGACGACGCGGGGCGCGCGGCGTCCCGGTCGGCGCTCATCGGTCCGCGGGGCCGGGCACCTCGCGGCGCTCGCGACCGACGTACGCCGAGAGGGGGCGGATGAGGGCGTTGGCGGCCTGCTGCTCCATGATGTGCGCCGTCCAGCCCGTGACGCGGGCGGCGACGAACAGCGGCGTGAACGTGGCCGTCTCGAAGCCCATGAGGTGGTAGGCCGGGCCCGACGGGTAGTCGAGGTTCGGGTAGATGCCCTTGCGGCGCACGAACTCGGTCTCCAGCGCGTCGTAGAGGGCGGCCAGGTCGGGGCGGTCGTAGTGCTCGACCAGGGTGTCGAGGGCGGCCTTCATCGTCGGCACGCGCGAGTCTCCGTGCTTGTAGACCCGGTGCCCGAAGCCCATGATCTTGCGCTTGGCGTCGAGCGCCTCGTCGAGCCAGGAGGCCGCACGCTCGGCGGTGCCGATCTCGGCGAGCGTCTCCATGACCGCCTCGTTGGCGCCGCCGTGCAGCGGCCCCTTGAGCGCCGCGATCGCGCCCACGACGGCCGAGTGCAGGTCGCTGAGCGTGGACGTGACGACGCGCGCCGTGAACGTGGACGCGTTGAACGAGTGCTCGGCGTACAGGATCATCGAACGGTTGAACGCGTCGGCCACCACGGGGTCCGGCTCGACCTCGAAGGTCGTCCAGAGGAAGTTCGCGGAGAAGTCCAGGTCGTCGCGCGGGGCGACCGGCTCCAGCCCCTGGCGGCGGCGCTGCCCGTACGCGACGATGGCCGGCAGGGCCGCGAACAGCCGCACGCTGCGCTCGAGGTTGACGTCCGGGTCGGCGGCCGCCTCCAGGGCCGTGAGGCCCGCGGCCTCGCGCGCGCCGAGGACGCTCACCGCCGTGCGCACCTCGTCCATCGGGTGCGCGCTGAGGGGAAGCAGGTCGATGGCGGCGCGCACGTCGTCGGCGAGCGGGCGGTGCTCGCGCTCGGTCGCGCGCAGCGCGTCCAGCTCGTCGGGCGTGGGCAGCTCGCCGTGCCACAGCAGCCACGCGACCGCCTCGAACGGGCGGGTCGCCGCCAGGTCCTGGACCGGGTAGCCGCGGTACAGCAGGGAGTTGGTCTCGGGGTCCACCTTGGAGACGGCCGTCACGTCGGCGACCACCCCCGCCAGCCCGCGTCGGACCTCGGGCTCGGACCCGGTGTGCTCTGTCATCGATGCTCCTTCGCTGCGATGTACGGGATGTGCTGCCGTGCGGGCTGCGGCGGCGCTCAGCCGTGCAGGTTGTCGTCCAGGCTGAAGTCGAAGACGCCGGTGTCGAACGCCGAGTAGGCGCCGTAGTCGAGCAGCTCGTAGAGCCGGGCGCGGGTCTGCATGTGCTCGACCTGCCCCGTCAGCGAGCCCTCGGCGCGCAGGGCGTCCAGGCCGCGCTCCGCGGCGCCCATCGCGAGGCGCAGCAGTGAGACCGGGTAGATGACGAGGGCGACACCCGCGTCGGCGATCTGCGTGGTCGTGAACAGCTCGGACTTGCCGAACTCGGTCATGTTGGCCAGCACGGGGACGTCGACGGCGCTCGCGACGGCCTCGAACTCGGCCAGGTCGCGCATCGCCTCGGGGAAGATCGCGTCCGCGCCCGCGTCGACGAGCGCCTTCGCGCGGTCGACGGCGGTCGCGAGCCCCGCCACGGCGCGCACGTCGGTGCGGGCCATGACGAGCAGGTTCTCGTCGCGCCGCGCGGCGACGGCGGCGCGCACCCGCTGCAGGGCCGTCGGCTCGTCCACGACCTGCTTGCCGTCGAGGTGCCCGCAGCGCTTGGGGTTCACCTGGTCCTCGACGTGCAGCCCCGCGACGCCTGCGTCCTCCAGCGTCTGCACGGTCCGGGCCATGTTCATCGCCTCGCCGAAGCCGGTGTCGGCGTCCACGAGCGTCGGCAGGTCGGTCATGCGGGCGATCTGCCCCGCGCGGGTCGCGACCTCGGTGAGGGTGGTCAGCCCGACGTCGGGCAGCCCCAGGTCGGCGGCGACCACCGCGCCCGAGACGTACACGCCGTCGAACCCCTTGTCCTGGATCAGCCGCGCGGCGAGCGGGTTGAACGCGCCGGGCAGCTGCAGGAGCTCGCCGGAGCGCAGCCGCTCGCGGAACGCGGCGCGCTTGGCGGCGGGGGTGGTGGTCGAGTAGAGCACGGTCGCCCTCCGGGTCAGAACGGGTCTCAGAAGATGCCGCGCGCGACGGGGTGGGTCGCGAGCGGGTCGGCGAGCGGCGTGACGGTGAGGCCCGACAGCTCGCCGGCGGACAGCTCCGGCAGCCGCTGCGCGAGGTCGAGGAACCGCTCGGTCTCCTCGTCGGCCAGCACCCCGGCGGCCAGGGTGCGGAACTTCGCCACGTACTGCTCGCGGGCGAACGGGCGCGCGCCCAGCGGGTGCGCGTCCGCGACGGCGATCTCCTCGACGACGCGCGAGCCGTCCGCGAGCTCGATCTCCACGCGTCCGCCGAAGGACTTCTCGTCCGGGTCGCTCGAGTGGTACCGGCGGGTCCACTCGGCGTCCTCGGCCGTGGTGACCTTGCGCCACAGGTCCACGGTGTCCGGGCGGGCGGCGCGCTCGGGGGCGTAGCTGCCGACGTGGTCCCAGGCGCCGTCCTGCAGAGCGACCGTGAAGATGTAGGGGATCGAGTGGTCGAGCGTCTCGCGGCTGGCCGTGGGGTCGTACTTCTGCGGGTCGCCGGAGCCGGAGCCGATCACGTAGTGCGTGTGGTGGCTCGTGTGCAGCACGACGGCGACGACGTTCGCCGGGTCGCGCAGCTCGGGCCGCTCGGTGCCGAGGCGGCGCGCGAGGTCGATCCACGCCTGCGCCTGGTACTCGGCCGAGTGCTCCTTGGTGTACGTGTCGAGGATGGCGCGCCGCGCCTCGCCGGCGGCCGGGAGCGGCACCGTGTAGCGGGCGTCGGGCCCGTCGAGCAGCCAGGCGATCACGCCGTCCTCGCCCTCGTAGATCGGGCTGGGGGAGGTCTGCCCGCGCATCGCGCGGTCCGCGGCCTCCACCGCCATCTTGCCCGCGAACGCGGGGGCGTGGGCCTTCCACGTGGAGATCTCGCCCTTGCGCGACTGCCGGGTCGCCGTCGTCGTGTGCAGGGCCTGGCCGACCGCCTGGTAGATGGTCTCCGTGGGCAGGCCGAGCAGCGTGCCGATGCCCGCCGCGGCCGACGGGCCGAGGTGGGCGACGTGGTCGATCTTGTGCGCGTGCAGGCTGATGCCCTTGACGAGGTCCACCTGGATCTCGTAACCCGTGACGATCCCGCGCAGCAGCTCCGCACCGCTGCGGCCCAGGTGCTGCGCGACGGCGAGCAGGGGCGGGATGTTGTCGCCCGGGTGCGAGTACTCGGCCGCGAGGAACGTGTCGTGGTAGTCCAGCTCCCGCACGGCGACGCCGTTCGCCCAGGCCGCCCACTCGGGGCTGGTCCGCTCGGGGGAGCCGAAGACCGTCGAGCCCGCGCCGCCCCGGGAGACCGGGTGCGCCTCCGCCTGCGTGCGGGCCGCGAGGATCGGGCCGCGGCCCAGCGACGCCGTCGCCACCGCGGCGTTGTCGATCACGCGGTTGATCACCATGTCGGTGACCTCCGGGGCGGGCTCGAGCTGCTCGGCCGCGACCTCCGCGATCTTCCACGCGAGCTGCCCCTCGCGGGGCAGCGGCTCGTCGGAACGGTAGACGCGGACCTCGTGGTCGATCATGCGGGGAGTCCTCCCTGTGCAGGCCTCAGCAGACATCGTGTGCGGGCGTCGTCGCCGCCCGTGTCCGGGCCGCTCCGAGAACGTAACGCCCGGTGAGCGCCGGGTCCAGCGAGCGAGGGCGGGCGGCCGTCGCCCGGACGGCCGTGCGGGGGCACACCGAGAGCCCTGTGGCGGGCTTCACGAATACCGTGTCAAGGAACGGTGTCGCCGCAGGTGAGCGCGTCGCGTCGAGGGCACCTCCGGACCCATGGTTGCCCTGCCGAACTTGATTCTCGGTCAAGGATCGGTAACGTGGCCGCCCATGTTCGGGCTCGGCGTCCGCCCTCGTGGCGGGCGCCGGCTCCCTGTCACGGGCCGGGCCGCTGCGTTCACACCGCGTGCGCGCCGCGCCGGCCACGGAAGGAAACATGACCGCCGTACTCCCTCAGGAACCGACCGGCACCACCCCCGCGAACGCTCCGGCCACCCGGGCCGCGCGCCGCAGGCTCCGCGTCTCCGACGTCACCGTCGTCGACAACTCCATGCTCAAGAAGACGATCGGCGGCACCGCCGTCGGCAACCTCATGGAGTGGTACGACGTCGGCGTCTACGGCTACCTGGCCGTGACGATGGGTGCCGTGTTCCTGCCGCAGGCGTCGTCCGGCGTGCAGATCCTCTTCTCCCTCGGCGTGTTCGCCGCCACGTACGTGGCGCGCCCGCTGGGCGGCATCGTGTGCGGCCGCATCGGCGACAAGGTCGGCCGCCAGAAGGTGCTGGCCTTCACGCTCGTGATGATGGCGGCCTCGACGTTCCTCATCGGGCTGCTGCCGACCTACGGCGTCCTCGGCGTCGCGGCGCCGCTGCTGCTCGTGCTCCTCAAGCTGGTGCAGGGCTTCTCCACCGGTGGTGAGTACGCCGGCGTCACGACCTTCGTCGCCGAGCACGCCCCCGACCGCCGCCGCGGCTGGGCCGCCTCGTTCCTCGACTTCGGCAGCTACCTCGGCTTCGCGCTCGGCGCCGTCGTCGTGACGGTGCTGCAGGTGACGCTGGGCGAGCAGGCCATGCTCGACGGCGGGTGGCGGATCCCGTTCCTGGTCGCCGGCCCGATCGGCGCGTTCGCCGTGTGGTTCCGCCTGAAGATCGAGGAGTCCCCGGCGTTCCAGGCGCAGCAGGTCGCGGCCGAGGCCGCCAAGACCCACGGCGTCGAGACGCCCGCGCCCTCCGACGTCACGCTGCGCTCGCAGTGGCGACCGCTCGCCGTCGCGATGGTGCTCGTGGCCGTCGCCAACACCGCCGGCTACGCACTGACGAGCTACATGCCGACCTACCTCACCGACACGCTCGGCTACGAGGCGACGGCGGGCACCCTGCTGACCGTGCCCGTCCTGGTGCTGCTCGCGGTGATGATCCTCGTCGCCGGCCCGATCAGCGACCGCGTCGGCCGCCGTCCGCTGCTCTGGTTCGGCGCGGGCTCGCTCGCGGTGCTCGCGGCCCCGGCCTTCCTGCTCCTGGCGATGGGCCACGTGTGGTCCACGATCCTGGGCCTCGTGCTCATGGCGGTCCCGGTGGCGTGCATGGTCGGCGTGCAGGCGGCGACGCTGCCCGCGATGTTCCCCACCGCGGTGCGCTACCGCTCGATGGGCCTGGCCTACAACGTCGCGCTGGCGATCTTCGGCGGCACGACGCCGCTCATCGTGGAGTCGCTGACGCAGGCCACCGGCTCGAGCATGGCCCCGGCCTACTACCTCATGGGCTTCGCGCTCGTGGGTGCGGTCGCCGTCGGCTTCGTCAAGGAGAGCGCCGGCAAGCCGCTGCCGGGCTCCATGCCGTCGGTCGACACCGACGCCGAGGCCAAGGCGCTCGTGAAGACGCAGGAGAAGAACCCGGACCTCGACCTCGACGCGATGCCGGGTCTGGTCCCCGCGCACTGAGGCGACGTCGACGTAGTACCCGCTGCCGCTTCCTTCCACGGAACCCACAGCGGGTACTACGTCGACGACGGTGTCCCGCGGTAGAAGCCAGGGCGCAGGTGTCCCAGGCGCTCGAAGGCCTCGAGGAGGTCGCCCTCACGTCGGCCCACGGCGGTCAGCGGGATGCACACAGGAGGGCCGAACATCCTGGTGCTCGCCCGCGCGGCCTGTCGCCCAGCGGCCGAGGGCTGCCGTGCGGCCACGGCGCCGGGGTCGACCACCTCGACGACCAGTGTCCGTTCCGGGTGGTCCACGATGCGCATGCCGACCGCCTCGTACCACGCGACGCGCCCCACGCCGGAGAGAGACGCCCGGTCGACGAATCCGACGGCGTCGAGGACGAGTGCTGTGCGGTCTCGCCGGAGCAGCCGACGTGCCTGGAACAGGCCGGCCACCGCTGATACGGCGATGAACCCGGCGGCGGCCAGCAGCGCGAACGCCGACGACCTGCGGGAGAGAGCGAAGACCTCGGTCGGCTCCGCGGATCCGTGACTCACGGCGGGAGCGTAGCGGCGAGCGGAGGAAGACGACGAGGGCGGGCCCGCGTCGCGGACCCGCCCTCGTTCTCGGTGCGCCTGAAGGGATTCGAACCCCCGACCTTCTGCTCCGGAGGCAGACGCTCTATCCACTGAGCTACAGGCGCGGGTGCCGGACGGAAACCGCTCGGCACGGTGCACGAGACTACCAGCACCTGAGCGCCGGACGGCACACGGCGGACGATCCCCCTACGACGGCGAGCACCTGGCGGCCCGCCGCCTTTGTAGAATCGCCCGGTGACCCCCGACGAGCTCTCCGGAGCACTCAGCGCTGCCCTCGCCTCGGCCGTGGCCGACGGCACCCTCGCCCTGCCCGCCGACGCCGTCCCGGCCTCGGTGCACGTGGAGCGACCCCGGCAGCGCGAGCACGGGGACTGGGCCACCAACGTGGCGCTGCAGCTCGCGAAGAAGGCCGGCACCACGCCGCGCGCGCTGGCGGAGGACCTGGCGGCGCGCCTCGCGGCGACGCCGGGCATCAAGGCGGCCGACGTCGCGGGGCCGGGCTTCCTCAACATCACGCTCGAGGCGGGTGCCGCGGGCGAGCTCGCGCGCACGATCGTCACCGCCGGCGACGCGTACGGCCGCACGGACGCCCTCGCGGGCCAGGTGCACAACCTCGAGTTCATCTCCGCCAACCCGACGGGCCCGCTGCATATCGGTCACACCCGCTGGGCTGCGCTCGGCGACGCGCTCGTGCGGATCATGCGCGCGGCCGGCGCCGACGTGACGGCCGAGTACTACATCAACGACGCGGGCGCGCAGATGGACAAGTTCGCCGCGTCGATCATCGCCCGCGCGAAGGGCGAGGACGTGCCCGAGGGCGGCTACCCCGGCGAGTACGTCGCCGAGCGCGCCGCCGAGGTGCTCGAGCAGGAGCCCGACCTCCTGTCGCTCCCGGCGGACGAGGCCCTCACGACCGCGCGCGAGCTCGGCTACCAGGCCCAGCTCGAGGCGATCCGCCGCACCCTCGACGCGTTCGGCGTGCACTTCGACGTCTGGTTCTCCGAGCGCACGCTGCACGACTCGGGCGCCGTGGAGCAGGCGGTCGCCCGCCTGCGCGAGCAGGGGCACGTCTTCGACGTCGACGGCGCGGTGTGGCTGCGCACCACGGACTTCGCGGACGACAAGGACCGCGTGATGATCCGCGCGAACGGCGAGCCCACCTACTTCGCCGCCGACGCCGCGTACTACCTGTCGAAGAAGGACCGCGGGTTCCCGGGCAAGATCTACCTGCTCGGCGCCGACCACCACGGGTACATCAACCGGCTCAAGGCCATCGCCGCCTGCGCGGGCGACGACCCGGAGGCGAACATCGAGGTGCTCATCGGCCAGCTCGTCAACATCGGCGGCGAGCGGATGGGCAAGCGCCGCGGCAACGCCCTGTACATGGACGACCTCATCGAGTGGCTGGGCTCCGACCCGCTGCGGTACTCGCTCGCGCGCTACCCCGCGGACTCGCCGCTGTCGCTGTCGGGCGAGGAGATGCTCAAGCAGAGCAACGACAACCCCGTCTACTACGTGCAGTACGCGCACTCGCGCACCTGCGCCGTCGACCGGAACGCGGCCGACCGCGACGTCGCGCGCGTCGCGGCCGACGGCTCCGACGCCTTCGACCCCGCGCTGCTCACGCACGAGACCGAGGCGGCGCTGGTCGGCGCGCTCACGGAGTTCCCGCGGATCGTCACGCAGGCCGCCGAGCTGCGCGAGCCGCACCGCGTCGCGCGCTACCTCGAGTCCCTCGCCGCGGACTACCACAAGTGGTACCAGGAGTGCCGCGTGACGCCGTACCCCGACGAGGAGGTCACGGACACGCACCGCACGCGCCTGTGGCTGAACGACGCGGTGCGCCAGGTGCTGGCCAACGGCCTCGACCTGCTCGGCGTCTCCGCCCCGGAGCGGATGTGACCGGGGCCGGGAACCAGGCCACGACGGGCGTGCTCGGGGTCCCCTGGTCGACGGGCGTGCGCCGCCGCGACGACGGCGTCGTCGAGGTGGGCGGGGTCGGCGTGGACGCGCTCGCGGCCCAGCACGGCACCCCCGCCTACGTCCTCGACGAGGCCGACTTCCGGGCCCGCGCCCGCGGCTACCGCACGGCGTTCGCGACGGCGTTCGCCGAGGTGGGCACCGGCGTGGACGTCTACTACGCCGGCAAGGCGCTGCTCACCGTCGCCGTCGCCCGCTGGGCGCGCGAGGAGGGCCTGCGCGTCGACACGGCGTCCGGCGGCGAGCTCGCCGTCGCGCTGCGCGCCGGTGTCCCCGGCGCCGAGATCGGCCTGCACGGCAACAACAAGTCGGACGCCGAGATCCTCGCGGCGCTCGACGCCGGCGTCGGCCGCATCATCGTCGACTCGCTCGTCGAGATCGACCGGGTGGCGGCGCTCGCGGCCTCCCGCGGGCTCGTGGCTCCCGTCATGGTGCGCGTCACCACCGGCGTGCACGCGGGCGGACACGAATACATCTCCACGGCGCACGAGGACCAGAAGTTCGGCCTCTCGGTGAACCCGGGCCCGGACGGGGGAGACGGGCCCGCGATGCGGGCCCTGCTCGCCGCCGTCGAGCGCCCTGAGCTGCACCTGCTGGGCATCCACTCGCACATCGGCTCGCAGATCCTCGACCCGGCGGGCTTCGAGGCGGCGGCGCGCGTCGTGCTGCGGCTGCGCGCCGAGCTCGCGGAGCGCACGGGCGTGCTGGTCGGCGAGGTGGATCTCGGCGGCGGGTACGGCATCGCGTACCTGCCGGGGGAGGTGCCGCTCGACCCGGACCGCATCGCCAAGGACGTGGCGAGCGCCGTGGCGGCGGTCTGCGCCGAGCTGGGCACGCCGCTGCCCCGGATCTCGATCGAGCCGGGCCGCGCCGTCGTCGGCCCCGCGGGGCTGACGCTCTACACGGTCGGCACGGTGAAGCCGGTCGCGCTCGACGACGGCCGCGTCCGCACCTACGTCTCGGTCGACGGCGGCATGAGCGACAACATCCGCCCGGCGCTGTACGAGGCGCAGTACCACGCGGAGCTCGTCGGCCGGACCTCGACGGCGGAGCCCGTGCTCGCGCGCGTCGTGGGCAAGCACTGCGAGAGCGGCGACATCGTCGTGCACGAGACCTGGCTGCCCGGCGACGTGCGCGCCGGCGACCTGCTCGCCGTCGCCGCGACCGGCGCGTACGGGCGCTCGATGGCGTCGAACTACAACCTGCTGACCCGCCCGCCCGTGGTCGCCGTCGCCGACGGCGCGTCGCGCGTCCTGGTGCGGCGCGAGACGGTCGAGGACCTGCTCGCGCTCGACCTGGGCTGACGGCCGTGGACGGCGGCCCGGCGGCCGACGCGCCGCGGCTATCCTGACCCCGTCCCGGCATCCCGTTCCGAAGGTTCTCCCGTGCCTGCAGCCCCCTCGTCCGGGCCCCTGACTGGGGCCGTCCCCGCGGCCCGTCCCCGCCAGGCGGCCGACCCGACCCCCACGGTGCTGCGCGTCGCGCTGCTCGGCTGCGGGGTCGTCGGCTCCCAGGTCGCGCAGACGCTGGTCCAGCACGCCGACGACCTCGCCGCCCGGGCCGGGGCGCGCCTCGAGCTGGTGGGCATCGCGGTGCGCGACGCGAGCCGTCCGCGCGACGGCGTCGGCACGGTCGTCCCCGCCGACCTGCTCACCGAGGACGCCGACGCGCTCGTCGACCGGGCCGACCTCGTCATCGAGCTCATGGGCGGCATCGAGCCGGCGCGCGGGCTCATCCACCGCGCGATCGCCGGCGGCGCGAGCGTCGTGACGGCGAACAAGGCGCTGCTCGCCGCGCACGGCCCGGAGCTCTTCGAGGCCGCCGACGCCGCGGGCGTCGACCTGTCGTTCGAGGCCGCCGTGGCGGGCGCGATCCCGATCGTCCGCCCGGTGCGGGAGTCGCTCGCCGGCGACCAGGTGCGCCGCGTGCTCGGCATCGTCAACGGCACCACCAACTACGTGCTCGACCAGATGACGACGCACGGGCTGGACCTCGAGGAGGCGCTCAAGGAGGCGCAGACCCTCGGGTACGCGGAGGCCGACCCCACGGCCGACGTCGAGGGGCACGACGCCGCGGCGAAGGCCGCGATCCTCGCGTCGCTCGCGTTCCACACCCGGGTCTCCCTGGCGCAGGTCGCGTGCGAGGGCATCACCCGTGTGACCGCTGCCGACGTCGCCGCCGCGCAGCAGACCGGGCACGTCGTGAAGCTGCTGGCGATCGCGGAGCAGACCGCCGAGGGCGTGTCCGTGCGGGTGCACCCCGCGCTCGTGCCGGCCGCGCACCCGCTCGCCGCGGTGCGCGGCGCGTTCAACGCGGTCTTCGTCGAGGCCGACGACGCCGGCCCGCTCATGTTCTACGGGCAGGGCGCGGGCGGCCGCCCGACGTCGTCCGCCGTGCTCGGCGACCTCGTGTCGGCCGCGCGCGACCGGATGGTCGGCGGTCGCGGGCCGCGCGAGTCCGCGTACGCGTCGCTGCCGGTGCTGCCGCACGACGCCGCCGTCACGCGCTACCAGGTCCGCCTCGTCGTGGCGGACCGCCCCGGCGTCCTGGCGCAGGTGGCGCAGGTGCTCGCCGACCACGGCGTGTCGATCGACACCGTCCGCCAGGCGCCCGACGAGCCGTACGCCGTCGACGTCGCCGAGGGCACCGCCGCGCTGCTGCTCACCACGCACTCCGCCCGCGAGGCGTCGCTCGCCGCGACGGTCGCGGCCGTGCGCGGCCTCGAGCCGGTGCACGAGATCACGTCCGTCCTGCGAGTCGAGGGAGCCTGACATGCCGACGCCCCAGCCTGCCCACCAGTGGCGCGGTGTCATCACCGAGTACGCCGACCGGCTGCCCGCCCACGTGGCGGAGCGGATCGTGACGCTCGGCGAGGGCGGCACCCCGCTCGTGGCCGCCCCCGCGCTGTCGGACCGCACCGGCGCCGACGTCTACGTCAAGGTCGAGGGCATGAACCCGACCGGGTCGTTCAAGGACCGCGGCATGACGACGGCGATCTCCGCGGCCGCGGGCCGCGGCGCGAAGGCCGTCGTGTGCGCCTCGACCGGCAACACGTCCGCCTCGGCGGCGGCATACGCGACCCGTGCCGGCATGACGTGCGCCGTGCTCGTGCCGGACGGCAAGATCGCGATGGGCAAGCTCAGCCAGGCGATCGCGCACGGCGCCCGCCTGCTGCAGGTGGACGGCAACTTCGACGACTGCCTGATCGCGGCGCGCAAGCTCGCCGAGGTGTACCCGGTCGAGCTGGTGAACTCCGTGAACCCGGACCGCATCGAGGGGCAGAAGACGGCGGCGTTCGAGGTCGTCGACGCCCTGGGCGACGCCCCGGACATCCACTGCCTCCCGGTGGGCAACGCGGGCAACATCACCGCGTACTGGAAGGGCTACCGCGAGTACGCGGGCCTGGACGGCGGCGCCGCGCACGGCGCGGTCGCGACCCGCACGCCGCAGATGTGGGGCTTCCAGGCCGCCGGCGCCGCGCCGATCGTCCTGGGGCACCCCGTCGACCAGCCGGAGACGATCGCCACCGCGATCCGCATCGGCAACCCGGCGTCGTGGGAGCAGGCGGAGGCCGCCCGCGACACGTCCGGCGGCGTGATCGAGTCGGTCACCGACGAACAGATCCTCGCCGCGCACCGCGTCCTGTCCGCCGAGGTCGGCGTGTTCGTCGAGCCGGCCTCCGCGTCCGGCGTCGCGGGCCTGCTCGCCCGCGCCGAGCGCGGCCTGGTCCCCGCCGGGGCCCGGGTCGTCGTGACGGTCACCGGCCACGGGCTCAAGGACCCGCAGTGGGCGCTGCGCACGCCGGACGGCGGCGAGGTGACCCCGACGCGCGTGAGCGCCGACGTCGTCTCCATCGCCGACGCGCTCGGCCTCGGCTGAGCCCCTCCCGCCCGACACCGTTCCGACCGAGCCCCGAGAGGGAGACGCGCATGCAGCTCGGCGCCGACCACGTGCTGGTCCGTGTTCCCGCGACCAGCGCCAACCTGGGCCCGGGGTTCGACGCGATGGGCCTGGCCCTCGCGCTGTACGACGACCTGGAGGTCGAGCTCCTCGCGAGCGACGACGTCGTCATCGAGGTCGAGGGGCAGGGGGCGGGGGAGGTGCCGCTCGGCGACGACCATCTCGTCGTGCGCGCCCTGCGGCACACGCTCGAGCTCGCCGGGGCGCCCCGGACCGGCCTGCGGCTGCGGTGCGTCAACCGCATCCCGCACGCGCGGGGCCTGGGCTCGTCGTCGGCGGCCGTCGTGTCGGGCATCGTCGCGGCGCGTGCGCTCCTCGCCGACCCCCACGTCCTGGACGCGGCCGCGGTGCTGCGGATCGCGACGGAGTTCGAGGGCCACCCCGACAACGCGGCCCCCGCGATCCGGGGTGGCGCGACGCTGGCGTGGCGGTCGGGCGACGGCCCCCGCGCCGTGGACCTGGACGTCGACGACCGCATCGAGGCCACCGTCCTGGTGCCCGACGCCCGCCTGGCCACGAGCCGCGCCCGGGGCGTGCTCCCCGCGGAGGTGCCGCACGGCGACGCGGCGTTCACCGCCGGGCGCGCGGGGCTGCTCGTCGAGGCGCTGGCGCGGCGCCCGGAGCTGCTGCTCGACGCCACCGAGGACCGGCTGCACCAGGACTACCGCGCGAGCGTGATGGCGGGCTCGGCCGAGCTGCTGCGCGCCCTGCGCGCCGAGGGGCTCGCGGCCACCATCTCCGGGGCGGGGCCCACGGTCCTCGTGCTCACCGCGGGCGACGGCACGGACCGGCTCGACGCCGTGCTGGCCGACCTCGTCGACGACGTGGCGGGCTGGCGCGCGCTGCGCCCGGGGGTGGACCACGACGGCGCGGTGGCGCGCCGCGTGACGGCCGGCGCGTCGGCCTGGGGCCGGGTGTGAGGTGATATGATGCGGTGAGCCTTCGGGATCGACCGCGAGGGCACCCCCTCTCCACCGCACGGCGCGCCAGCGTGCCCGGTCAGAGCCAGGTGCCTCGGTGGTCGCGATGCGGTGCAGGACCGCCGCGCCAGTCCCGCGAGAGGGTGAAACACCAACCCCGCCAGCCGACGTCGTCGTACCACTGATGCGAGGTTCCACGCGTCTCGGCGCTCCCCGCGCCGGACGGCAACCACCCCGGCCCCGAGATCTGCGGGCCGCATACGAGGGGGAAGGGTCCTTCGTGACGAACACCACCGACAGCCGGAACGGCGCCGCCGCATCCGGGAACCTGAGCTCGATGCGTCTGGCCGAGCTCCAGGCGCTGGCCTCCGGCATGGGCGTCAAGGGCACGTCCCGGATGCGCAAGAGCGACCTGCAGGACGCGATCCGGGCCGCCCGCGGCCAGGGCGCGCGCACCGCCGGTGCCCCGGTCGCCGCGGCGACCGCCGTGGCGCCGACGGTCCGCAGCGACGCCCCGGCCCAGTCGCCGGCCGAGCAGGGCTCCGGGCAGGCCTCGGGCGACGCCCGCGCCCCGCGCGCCGACGGGGCCGAGGCCCCGCGCCGCTCGCGCCGGGCCACCCGCTCCGCCGGCTCGGCCGAGGGAGACGCCGCGCCGCAGCAGCGCGCGGCGGAGGCGCCCGCCGAGCAGCAGCCCGCCAGGGACGAGCAGCGCGGCGGCGAGCAGCGCGGCCAGCAGAACGACGCCGACCGCGAGGCGCGCCTCGCCCAGCTCGCGGAGGCCGTCGCGGCCCCGCGCGAGCGCGGCGGCCGCCGGTCCGGCAACGGGCAGAACGGCAACGGCCAGAACGCCGGCCAGGGGCAGGGCGAGGGCGACGGCCAGCGCTCGGGCCAGGGGCGCGGCAACGACGGCTCCGGCCAGCAGCAGCGCTCGGGCGCCCAGGGCGGCCAGCGTGACGAGCGCCCGCGACGGGACGACGACGACGAGCGCGGTTCGCGCCGTCGCCGGGGTCGCGACCGCGGCCGGGACCGCAAGCGCAACCGCGGCGGCCGTGCGGGCGGCCCGGACGTCGCCGGCCTGGACGACGTCGAGGTGCGCGAGGACGACGTGCTGCTGCCCGTCGCCGGCGTGCTCGACATCCTCGACAACTACGCCTTCGTGCGCACGAGCGGCTACCTGCCCGGGGCGGGTGACGTCTACGTCTCCCTCAACCAGGTGAAGAAGTCCGGCCTGCGCCGCGGCGACGCGATCGTCGGTGCCATCCGTCAGCCCCGCGAGGGCGAGGAGCCGCCGGCGGGCAAGAACGTCCGTAGCAAGTTCAACGCGCTCGTGCGGCTGGACTCCATCAACGGCATGACGCCGGAGGAGGCGCGCCAGCGCCCCGAGTTCACCAAGCTGACGCCGCTGTACCCGCAGGAGCGGCTGCGGCTGGAGAACCCGGAGGCCACCCGTCTCACGCCGCGCGTGATCGACATCGTCGCCCCGATCGGCAAGGGCCAGCGCGGCCTCATCGTCGCGCCGCCCAAGGCCGGCAAGACGATCATCATGCAGCAGATCGCCAACGCGATCACCGCGAACAACCCCGAGGTCCACCTCATGGTGGTGCTCGTGGACGAGCGGCCCGAAGAGGTCACCGACATGGAGCGGACGGTCAAGGGCGAGGTCATCGCCTCGACGTTCGACCGCCCCGCGTCGGACCACACGATCGTCGCGGAGCTCGCCATCGAGCGGGCCAAGCGCCTGGTCGAGCTGGGCCAGGACGTCGTCGTGCTGCTCGACTCGCTCACCCGCCTGTCGCGTGCCTACAACCTCGCGGCGCCGGCGTCGGGCCGCATCCTGTCCGGTGGTGTGGACGCCGCGGCGCTCTACCCGCCGAAGAAGTTCTTCGGCGCGGCGCGCAACATCGAGAACGGCGGCTCGCTGACCATCCTCGCCTCGGCGCTCGTGGAGACGGGCTCGAAGATGGACGAGGTGATCTTCGAGGAGTTCAAGGGCACCGGCAACATGGAGCTGCGCCTCTCCCGCAACCTCGCGGACAAGCGGATCTTCCCGGCGGTGGACGTCAACGCGTCCGGCACCCGGCGCGAGGAGATCCTCATGTCGAAGGACGAGCTGGGCATCGTCTACAAGCTGCGCCGCGTCATGGGCGCGCTCGACCAGCAGCAGGCGATCGAGCTGCTGCTCGGCCAGCTCAAGAAGACCAAGACCAACGTCGAGTTCCTGCTGCACGTGCAGAAGACGACGCCGGCCGGGCTCTCGGACGAGAACCCGGGCGAGACGATCTGATCGTCCCGGTGCGCCGGGCCCCCGGGCCCCGCGCCCCCGGGGTTTCCCGGGCGCCTCCGCGGTGTGGC